>NZ_JACAPA010000106.1:0-460 GCF_013385945.1 Pantoea sp. B9002 | reverse complement strand
CCCCGCCGCTTCCTGGCCGTTGCCCGGTTGCCGACGATAAGTCTGTTCATTCTGTAGTAGCACCCAGACGATGCGCAGATTTCGGTTAGCCAGCCGTACCGCAGCTTCCTTGCGCCCCAGGCGACTTACCCAGCGTTGCAGGCGGCGATCATCAGGCTGCTCTGAGTCGGGCCGCATTTGCCTCAACACGGCATGTGTTCCCTGAATCATCAGGCTGCTGACGTACCGGTCGCCACGCTTGCTCATTTTGCCCATGCGCACCTTTTCTCCGCTACTGTGCTGGTCGGGCACCATGCCAAAATAAGCGGCAAACTGACGCGCATCGGCAAAGCGCTCCGGCTGGGTCTGCTTGGCCAGCAGCGCTGTGGCGATAATCGGGCCTATGCCGCGCACGGTCATCAACCGCTTGGCGGTCTTGTCCGCGCTGGCCGCTGCCTCCAGACGCCCGGTTAATACATTG
>NZ_JACAPA010000105.1:0-449 GCF_013385945.1 Pantoea sp. B9002 | reverse complement strand
CGCCATGTACGAAAACGCGCAACTGACCGGCGACTCGCTGACCCCGCGGTTTGCCGTCAATTACCTGATCAATCCGCGTCATGGCCTGCGTGCCGTGTATTCCGAGGCGATCCGTTCGCCGGACATGTTCGAGAACAACGTCAACTGGAGCTACCGGGTCACCAATCTCGACTCGCCGACCTATGGCCAGACCAGCGGCCAGTATTTCGTCAAGACCCGTGGCCCGGGCAACCTCGACAAGGAGCGGATGCGCTCGCGGGAACTGGGCTACAACGGCTTCTTCACGGATATCGGACTGAGCGTCGACGTGAAACTGTTCTACGACGAAATCACTTCGATGGTCAGCTCACCGCTGCGCAACAACCAGTACATCGCCAGCAACGCCAACAGCGCCCGCTTCAGCGGCAGCGAAACCCAGCTCGACTGGCACCTGAGCGCCGCCGACCGGC
>NZ_JACAPA010000104.1:507-807 GCF_013385945.1 Pantoea sp. B9002 | reverse complement strand
CCACCGTATGCGCTTCTTCACTTGACCATATAACCCCAAGCAATCTGGTTATACTATGAAGACGACATTCGCCGAAAATTTGCAATTGCTCACAAACTTTACCTTAGCCTGATCCGTTACCAGTGAAAGTAACGTTCAGTCTATCTTTCTATCACATACCCAAATTTTTAAAGAACGATCTAATCAAAAGACTAGAAATCAACATTCACCATCACCTTGATGGAATGCTCATTTCTAAGCTTTCAGAAGCAGTTTAATGGTGGAGCCAAACGGGATCGAACCGTTGACCTCCTGCGTGCA
>NZ_JACAPA010000104.1:216-429 GCF_013385945.1 Pantoea sp. B9002 | reverse complement strand
AGGGGTGCGCTCTAACCAACTGAGCTACAGACCCAATTTCGAGCGCGTAACTGTTAGCGTTGAGCTATCAGCTTGGAGCTTAAAGCTGCTTCTATCGTCTTCTTCAATGAATCAAGCAATTCGTGTGGGAACTTATGGAGCAGCTGATGTCGTCGATTAAGGAGGTGATCCAGCCGCAGGTTCCCCTACGGCTACCTTGTTACGACTTCACCC
>NZ_JACAPA010000104.1:0-118 GCF_013385945.1 Pantoea sp. B9002 | reverse complement strand
ACTAGCGATTCCGACTTCACGCAGTCGAGTTGCAGACTGCGATCCGGACTACGATCGGTTTTATGGGATTAGCTCCACCTCGCGGCTTGGCAACCCTTTGTACCGACCATTGTAGCAC
>NZ_JACAPA010000103.1:0-421 GCF_013385945.1 Pantoea sp. B9002 | reverse complement strand
GACCGCCTCATTGAATCGCCCTGGCCTCATTCAACAGTACTTCAATCACCTGTTCCTGAGCCTCGTAGCTTCCCTCACCGAAATGGCTGTAACGCACGTGCCCCTTGGCATCGATCAGGTAGTGGGCCGGCCAGTACTGGTTGTCGAAGGCGCGCCAGATCTTGTAGTCGTTGTCGATGGCCACCGGGTAGCCGATACCGAGCTTGACGACCTGCTGGCGCACATTGCCGATGATCTTCTCGAAGGCGTACTCAGGCGTATGCACGCCGATCACCACCAGCCCGTCCTTCTCGTACTTCTTCGCCCAGCCGTTCACATACGGCAGGGTGTGCAGGCAATTGATGCAGTCGAAGGTCCAGAAGTCCACCAGCACCACCTTGCCGCGCAGGGACTCGCGATCCAGCGGCGGTGAGTTCAGCCA
>NZ_JACAPA010000102.1:0-445 GCF_013385945.1 Pantoea sp. B9002 | reverse complement strand
GCTCGGTGCGGCAGGCAGGGTGGAGAGGCGCGGAACCCGCAAGGGGCGGGTGGCTGCAACAAGGAAACGGACAGGTGGCGTATTACCGGAATCAGCGTGCTCATCGTCTTACCCTCCATGGGCGGATCCAGTTCGTCGAGGTCGTTTTCGACCTTTGCCGGGGCAGTGCCAAGGCGGCAACAACAGGATCGCCGTGAGATGTTGGACCATTAGGAGTCATGATCAACACCTTCGTTCCGCACAATCAATCGGCTTTTCCGGTTCTGCTGAAGCAGTCGGCCGAGGGCTTGCAACGGAGTTTTTTGTTTGGGATGGAAGAAAGCAGGTTGTGTGCCATTGCGTAAAAAATTGTATCGAAAAAGTAACAATATGAAATTTAAAGTAATAGTTTCACCACGGTGAATCGCTGAATTTTATTTCGTTCGGGAGCCCGAATCGAACAAAT
>NZ_JACAPA010000101.1:0-336 GCF_013385945.1 Pantoea sp. B9002 | reverse complement strand
CGAGCAACCAGAACCTGGTGGAATTGACCAAGGCCGAGCGCTGGAACGGCGTGTTGCCGACGACGGTACTGCCAGACGGCGCGGTGCCGTTTATCGATGCCCGACAGAATCGTCAGGCGGAGTAACGGAGTCAGTGCGGGGCGCCGGATATTCGGGAGAATCCTGGCGCCCTCAAGCTCATTGCGAGCAGCAGGGCACCTCCCCAGTCAACCTCCGGACTTTTCCTCGATTTGCCTGCCGAGATGACGGACCTCCGCCCGGAGGGCCTGGAGTTCGGTTGTCGCCTGATTGAGTAACTCGCGATCCGATAACCGGGAGCGAACATCGGAAGCTGCT
>NZ_JACAPA010000100.1:0-304 GCF_013385945.1 Pantoea sp. B9002 | reverse complement strand
AAGACGCGCAGCAGTCTGGCCTTGCTCGCCAATGAATGCGGTCGCCTCGGCCTCAAAGTTGTACAGTGCCAATCCTTGAACACCAAAAGCAGCCCAGGTCTGGGCGTCGCCTGGTTTGAAGTCCTGGCGAACACCGCCGAGGACATCCCACCATGGGCTGATGGCGTGCCCCCATAACGCCTGGACCTCTGATTTTTCAGTCAGACCATTGAGCCGTTCACCCTCGGTGCGCAGCCAAAGACGATCAATATCGCCACCGACCCAGCCCTTCGCCTCCCAATTGAAAGCACTTCCCGCATCAGCG
>NZ_JACAPA010000099.1:0-320 GCF_013385945.1 Pantoea sp. B9002 | reverse complement strand
CGCCTGACGATTGTCCCGGCGGCGGAGGTCATCACCATGGATGAGCGGCCGTCCCAGGCCCTGCGTGGCAAGCCCGATTCGTCGATGCGCGTGGCGTTGCAGCTACTGCGTGACGATAAGGCCCAGGCGGTGGTCAGTGCCGGTAATACCGGGGCGCTGATGGCCCTGTCGCGTCATGTGCTCAAGACCCTGCCGGGCATCGACCGGCCAGCGATGGTGGCGGCGATCCCGACCCGGCGCGGCTATTGCCAGTTGCTCGACCTCGGGGCGAATGTCGATTGCAGTGCCGAGCACCTGTTCCAGTTCGCCGTGATGGGCTC
>NZ_JACAPA010000098.1:0-435 GCF_013385945.1 Pantoea sp. B9002 | reverse complement strand
ATCAACCACTTCGCTAACTAAAAGTTAGCTCGTCATCAGCTCTCGGCCTTAGAACTCCCGGATTTACCTAAGAGTCCAGCCTACCACCTTAAACTTGGACAACCAACGCCAAGCTGGCCTAGCCTTCTCCGTCCCTCCATCGCAATAACCAGAAGTACAGGAATATTAACCTGTTTTCCATCGACTACGCTTTTCAGCCTCGCCTTAGGGACCGACTAACCCTGCGTCGATTAACGTTGCGCAGGAAACCTTGGTCTTTCGGCGTGGGTGTTTTTCACACCCATTGTCGTTACTCATGTCAGCATTCGCACTTCTGATACCTCCAGCAAGCTTCTCAACTCACCTTCACAGGCTTACAGAACGCTCCTCTACCGCATCACCTAAGTGATACCCGTAGCTTCGGTGCATGGTTTGAGCCCCGTTACATCTTCCGCG
>NZ_JACAPA010000097.1:0-347 GCF_013385945.1 Pantoea sp. B9002 | reverse complement strand
AGCCAAGGTTGATCAATACAGTGAGTTCAACATGGACGCAATCCCTTGGAGAACAACATGCCTTTTGTCAGTGTGCGCATTACCCGTACGGGCGTGACCCGTGAGCAGAAAGCCCAGGTCATCGCCGAAATCACCGATACCCTGGAAAGGGTGCTCGGCAAGGCGCCGGACCTGACCCATGTGGTGATCGAGGAGATCGATACCGATAACTGGGGACACGGTGGCCTGAGCACCACCGAAATTCTGAAGGCCGAATCCAAACTGTAGGAGCCGGCTTGCCGGCGATCCAGGCAGCGCGGTCCGGCAGGAGATCGCGTCGATACCATCGCCAGCAGGCCGGCTCCCAT
>NZ_JACAPA010000010.1:0-314097 GCF_013385945.1 Pantoea sp. B9002 | reverse complement strand
CGGGACTTCCATGTCCCGGCTCCGCCTTTCGCCCGCGTCCTGCGGGCTCTCCTGGCCTCCTCGCTTCGTTCAGCGCTGCGGATTGCCGGCCCAAAAGCGTCCCCGGCCTGCTCATAAGCTTCAGTGCGTGTTGTTGAAAAGGGCGCATTTGCCAGAGGCGCTGGCGCGTCTGCTGCGGCGAAAGGGCTATTCGCAGCGCTGAGGCTTTTACGTTGGGCCAGGAGCCTCGCGCATGGATGCGCGAGGCAGTTCGGGGCCGGCCAGGACGGCCGATCCGCGAACGGTCCGTTGGCACAACGTGGAAGCCGAAGGCACCGCGCCAGCGGCGCGAGGACGGCCCGTGACGCAGCAGATGTGTCAGAGCCCGCTACCTATTCAAAGCAACATGCTTTCTTAACTGGCAAGCATTACGCCATTAATGGCGACCTCTTATCCAGATCAATTTCCTTTTAGACGCGTACCAGCCTTTTTTATAGGCTAAGCAAGTCACAAAAAATTCATAAGCAATTTTAGATAAGTTCGCTGCTGGCGGCCTTGTCGGGGCTTTTTTCATCTAAGAAAATTCCTGAAGCGCGGTGGTTGAGCAAGAAACACGCGTCCGATCATAAAGTGAAAAAAAAGTGCTGAGCGGTTGACACTAAGTGCAGGCCTTGCGGCATGCGGATCCAGGATTTTAGCCAGCCGGTAAGGACGATTTTTGAGTGAAAATCAACTCTTGTTAAGAAGAGATTGCTGACTAGAATACTCACCATATTGTTGTTCAAACTTCCCGCACCCCCTATATATAGTGTTTATCCACAGGCTTACTCACAACGAGCGGCTTGTGCATAAACCTTGTGCATAGATGGGGGATAAATACGTCATTCATGCATGGACAGGTAAAAACGCGACATGAACCAAAGTCTGCTCGTTACTAAACGCGATGGCCGCCAGGAGCGCATTGATCTCGACAAAATTCACCGTGTACTGGATTGGGCAGCCGAAGGGCTGAACAATGTTTCAGTTTCACAGGTTGAACTGCGCTCACACATTCAGTTCTACGATGGCATCAGAACTTCTGATATTCATGAGACCATCATCAAGGCTGCCGCAGACCTGATCTCTCGTGATGCGCCGGATTACCAATACCTGGCCGCGCGTCTGGCTATCTTCCACCTGCGTAAAAAAGCTTACGGCCAGTTTGAGCCGCCGAAGCTGTACGATCAGGTGGTCAAGATGGTTGAGATGGGCAAATACGACCGTCATCTGCTGGAAGATTACAGCACCGAAGAGTTCGAGCAGATGGACGAGTTTATCGACCATTGGCGCGACATGAATTTCTCCTACGCAGCGGTTAAGCAGCTGGAAGGGAAATATCTGGTGCAGAACCGCGTTAGCGGCGAAATCTACGAAAGCGCCCAGTTCCTCTACATTCTGGTAGCGGCGTGCCTGTTCTCTGGCTATCCGCGCGAAACCCGTATGGATTACGTGAAGCGCTTCTACGATGCGATCTCAACCTTTAAGATCTCGCTGCCAACGCCAATCATGTCCGGCGTGCGTACCCCAACGCGTCAGTTCAGCTCTTGCGTACTGATTGAGTGCGGCGACAGCCTCGACTCCATCAATGCCACCTCCAGCGCCATTGTGAAATACGTTTCGCAGCGCGCCGGTATCGGCATCAACGCTGGCCGCATTCGTGCGCTGGGCAGCCCGATCCGCGGTGGCGAAGCGTTCCACACCGGCTGTATTCCGTTCTACAAACATTTCCAGACCGCCGTAAAATCCTGCTCGCAGGGCGGCGTGCGCGGTGGTGCAGCAACGCTGTTCTACCCAATGTGGCATCTGGAAGTTGAAAGCCTGCTGGTGCTGAAAAACAACCGTGGTGTTGAAGGTAACCGCGTGCGTCACATGGATTACGGCGTCCAGATCAACAAACTGATGTACACCCGCCTGCTGAAAGGTGAAGACATCACGCTGTTCAGCCCGTCTGACGTGCCAGGCCTGTACGATGCGTTCTTCGCCGATCAGGACGAGTTCGAGCGTCTGTACACCAAATACGAGAAAGACGACAGCATCCGCAAGCAGCGCGTGAAAGCCGTTGAGCTGTTCTCACTGATGATGCAGGAACGTGCTTCAACTGGCCGTATCTACATCCAGAACGTCGATCACTGCAACACGCACAGCCCGTTCGATCCAAGCATCGCGCCAGTTCGCCAGTCGAACCTGTGCCTCGAGATCGCACTGCCGACCAAACCGCTGAACGACGTCAATGACGAAAGCGGCGAAATCGCCCTGTGTACGCTGTCTGCCTTTAACCTGGGCGCGATTAACAGCCTGGACGATCTGGAAGAGCTGGCCACCCTCGCGGTGCGTGCACTCGATGCGCTGCTGGATTATCAGGATTACCCAATTCCAGCAGCACAACGCGGCGCGATGGGCCGTCGTACGCTGGGTATTGGCGTGATCAACTACGCGTATTATCTGGCGAAAAACGGCGTACGTTACTCTGATGGCAGCGCCAACAACCTGACGCACAAAACCTTCGAAGCCATTCAGTACTACTTGCTGAAAGCCTCGAACGAATTGGCGAAAGAGCAAGGTGCGTGCCCGTGGTTCAAAGAGACCACTTACTCGCAGGGCATTCTGCCGATCGATACCTATAAAAAGGATCTCGACGCGGTGTGCAACGAGCCGCTGCATCTGGATTGGGAAGGTCTGCGTGAATCCATCACCACGCATGGTCTGCGCAACTCGACGCTCTCTGCGCTGATGCCGTCTGAAACCTCTTCGCAGATTTCAAACGCCACCAACGGTATTGAGCCGCCGCGCGGACACATCAGCATCAAAGCATCGAAAGACGGCATTCTGCGTCAGGTGGTGCCAGAGTATGAGCGTCTGAAAGATCAGTACGAACTGTTGTGGGAAATGCCATCTAACGACGGTTATCTGCAGCTGGTTGGCGTGATGCAGAAGTTCATCGATCAGGCGATTTCGTCTAACACCAACTACGATCCGAGCCGCTTTGCCAATGGCAAAGTGCCGATGAAACAGTTGCTGAAAGACCTGCTGACCGCGTACAAGTTCGGCGTGAAAACCCTGTATTATCAAAACACCCGTGACGGTGCGGAAGATGCACAGGACGATATGGCGCCTTCCATTCAGGATGATGGCTGCGAAAGCGGCGCTTGTAAGATCTAATCTCATCTTGTCAGGGCCGGCATTGGTCGGCCCTCTTCACATTTGGACTCAAAATGGCTTACTCCACATTCTCGCAGAACAAGAATAACCAGCTGTTAGAACCGATGTTCTTCGGCCAGTCAGTGAACGTTGCCCGTTTCGATCAGCAGAAATATGACATCTTTGAAAAGCTGATTGAAAAGCAGCTCTCCTTCTTCTGGCGTCCGGAAGAAGTGGACGTCTCGCGCGATCGTATCGATTACCAGGCGCTACCGGAGCATGAAAAGCACATCTTCATCAGCAACCTGAAGTATCAAACGCTGCTGGACTCGATTCAGGGCCGTAGCCCGAACGTGGCGCTGCTGCCGCTGATTTCCATCCCTGAGCTGGAAACCTGGATTGAAACCTGGGCGTTCTCCGAGACCATTCACTCGCGCTCTTACACGCATATTATTCGTAATATCGTTAACGATCCGGCGGTGGTGTTTGACGATATCGTTACCAACGAGCAGATTCTGGCGCGCGCCGAAGACATCTCGAAGTACTACGATGATCTGATCGAGATGACCAGCTACTGGCATCTGCTGGGTGAAGGTACGCATCAGGTCAACGGTAAAACCGTTACCGTAAACCTGCGCGATCTGAAAAAGCAGCTCTATATCTGCCTGATGAGCGTCAACGCGCTGGAAGCGATTCGCTTCTACGTCAGCTTCGCCTGTTCATTTGCTTTCGCCGAGCGCGAGCTGATGGAAGGTAACGCCAAAATCATCAAGCTGATTGCCCGCGATGAAGCGCTGCATCTGACCGGCACCCAGCACATGCTGAACCTGCTGCGCACCGGTGAAGACGATCCTGAGATGAAAGCCATCGCCGCAGAGTGCCGCGAGGAGTGCTACGACCTGTTCAAGAAAGCAGCCGAGCAGGAAAAAGAGTGGGCAGAATATCTGTTCAGCGGCGGTTCGATGATTGGCCTGAACAAAGACATTCTGTGCCAGTACATTGAGTACATCACCAATATTCGTATGCAGGCGGTGGGTCTTGATCTGCCGTTCCAGACGCGTTCCAACCCAATTCCCTGGATCAACTCGTGGCTGGTGTCGGACAACGTGCAGGTTGCACCGCAGGAAGTTGAAGTGAGCTCGTATTTGGTCGGTCAGATTGATTCTGAAGTGGGCGAAGACGATTTCGACGGCTTCCAGCTGTAAGCATGAGCCGCTCTGTTGTTATTCTGCGTAGCTCCGGCTCCCGGCTGGAGTGCGCAGAAGATCACCCCAATCTGCTGGCGACGCTGGAAGCCAATAATCTGTGCGTTGAGTTTCAGTGTCGTGAAGGCTACTGCGGTTCGTGCCGCATGCGCTTGCTGAAAGGCGAAGTGGATTATGCACAAACCCCGTTGGCCTTTGTGCAGCAAGGCGAAATTTTGCCGTGCTGCTGTCGTGCCAAGGGGGAGATTGAGATCGAGTTGTAATTGACCAGGTTGCCATTCATGGCGACCTGGTCACCCATCAACGTTTCACCGTTTCCAGCACATCAATCCAACCGTGTCCGGTACTGACTTCACTGCCGTGCAGCCAGCGACGCAACATGTTCATTGCCATCATCGCCACCACTTTCTGCCTGGTTTCCACGTTGTGACGACCATGGGTAAACTTCACGCGCTGGCCCCAACTGGCTTCCGGCGTGTGCAGCGCAATCGACACTTCACCCTCTTCCAGATTCCCCACGGATAGCGCCAGCGCAGTACCTTGCTGTTTGGCCCAATCACGCGTACGGGTAACCTGTGATTCCAGATCTTCATCCTGTGGCGGAAGAATCTCCGCCTTGCTGAGCGCCACCTCCGCTGCGGCCAACTGCCAGTGCAGCAAACCGGCGGTGAACTGCTCGCTGAGCGCCAAACGCAAATCACCTTGCTGCAACTCGCGCGCCAGCAGCGCCGGCATACCTTCGGTGCCTTCAAAGATGGTGCACTCAGCCAGCAACAGTTTTACCTGCTGCCACACGTGCTCCATTGCCACGCGTTGACTGGCCGGTCCGGTAAGTTTGATTTCGATAATCGGCATCGATGAGCGATAGCCCATCACCACGCCTTCTGGCAGCGGTAACGGCTCCAGCTCGGCGGCAATATCGCTTTCGCCACGACCAAAAGTGGTAAGGCGCAGGCACAGCGGCGGTTCTGGCAGTTCGAAGCGTGCTTTAAGGCGCGGAATGATCTCCTGCTCGACCATCACTTTAAATTCCGACGGCACGCCAGGCGTGAAGAAAATCCAGCAGCGATTGAGCTGCATCGCGAAGCCGCACGCGGTGCCGACCGGATTATCCAGCATCTCGGCGATGGCGGGGATTTCTGCCTGCTTGCGGTTGCTCGGCGCCATCACGCGTCCGCGGCTGGCGAACCAGGCTTCCATTTTTTCCAGCCAGGCTTGCTGGATCACTAATTCGCTGCCGCTGGCATCGGCTGCGGCCTGCGCGCTGAGATCGTCGCTGGTCGGTCCTAAACCGCCGTTCACGATCAGCACGTCAGCAATCTGGCTGCGGCTCTGCAGCGCCTCCACCAGCGAAGTCATCGCATCACCGACGGTGCTGCGGCTGGTCATCGGCAAACCGTGCTGGAACAGCACATCGGCCAGCCACGCGGCGTTGGTATCGACAATCTGCCCATGTAACACTTCATCGCCCGTTGAGAGCATTTCTACACGTATCACGTTGCGTTCTCCTTTTCCCTGTCGCTTTACTGTAGGAAGCGCGCAGGCGAAACACAATCGCGGATGATGCGAAACAGGGATTTAGCGGGAAAAGCGGCGGGAAGAAGAGGAATCGGGCGCGAAGCGGGTCGCGCCCGTTGGTACTTAACGTCGAGCCAGCAGTAAACCGACAAACAGGCCAGCGGCGGCACCAATGCCAATCCCCTGCCACGGTTTTTCATGCACATAATCATCGGCGCGATAGGCCGCATTTTTGGCACGATAATAATAGCTGTCTGACGCCTGGCTAACGCGCGATTTCACGTCTTCCAGCGCTTGTTCAGCTTTGAGTTTCAGTTCGATGTATTTCTGATCGGCCGGATCGCCTGACGCGCGTAACACTTCTTCCAGCGTTTCCGTCAGCAGCGCCAGGTCGTCGTCAAGGTGCGTTTCAAATTGGTCTGAAGATGACACTATGTAGTTCCTCCATGTTCCTAACTCGTTGTGGTTTAACTATAGTCATAAATTCCAGATTTGCTGGGCGGCAGCTGCCAGGATTTAACCGAGTTTCATCCTTCTCAATGCAAAGTTGTGTCATCAGCGGCGGAGCGGCGCGAATTCTGCTTCGCTTATTTGATTAATCTGATAAATTTTCCGCAGACTGAATTTTTTATTTTCACGACTGTCGTAACCCCCTGTAGTCAGACGTTTCTCGTCTTACGAGAGTCAAAATACACCCGAGCAGCTAAGGATTAGATTTCCGGCATGAATCGTAGAAAATTTATGAAAGCGTCCATGGCCCTCTCCGCTGTTAGCGGCATGACGGGTCTCTCCACGCTGTTTGCACAATCCGCCTGGGCCGATGATGGTATCGCCGACGGTACCGCGGTTCGCTTCGATTTCGACTCACTGAAAAAGAAAGCCTCCGCGCTGGCAAAACAGCCCTGGGGCGGCGCACCCGGCCCCTTGCCCGACACCCTGGCCAATCTAACTCCGCAGGCCTATAACGAAATTCAGTACGACGCCAATCACTCGCTGTGGAATAACATCGCCGATCGTGAGCTGGACGTGCAATTCTTCCACGTCGGTATGGGCTTTAAGCGCCGCATCCGCATGTTCTCGGTCGATGCCCAGAGCCGTGAAGCGCGTGAGATCCACTTCCGCCCGGAGCTGTTCAACTATCACAACGCCAACGTCGATACCAAGCAGCTGGTCGGTAAAACCGATCTCGGCTTTGCCGGTTTCCGTGCGTTTAAGAAGCCGGAACTGGCGCGCCGCGATATCGTCTCTTTCCTCGGCGCCAGCTATTTCCGCGCGGTTGATGAGACCTTCCAGTACGGCCTTTCCGCGCGCGGCGTGGCGGTAAACACCTTCAGCAACGGCAAAGAAGAGTTCCCGGACTTCACCGCGTTCTGGTTCGAAACGCCAAAAGCGGATGACACCACTTTCGTGGTCTACGCTCTGCTGGATGGCGCGAGCGTCACCGGTGCCTACAAATTCACCATTCACTGCGAAGAGAAACGCGTAGTGATGGAGGTGGAAAACCACCTGTTTGCACGTAACGACATTCGTCAGCTCGGCATCGCGCCGATGACCAGCATGTTCAGCTGTGGCACCAACGAGCGCCGCATGTGCAACACTTACCATCCGCAAATCCATGACTCCGATCGTCTGGCGATGTGGACCGGTGAAGGCGAATGGATTGCGCGTCCGCTGAACAACCCGCAGCGTTTGCAGTTCAACGCCTATCAGGATGAAAACCCGCGTGGTTTTGGCCTGCTGCAGCTGGATCATGACTTCAAAAATTATCAGGATGTGATTGGCTGGTACGACAAACGTCCTAGCCTGTGGGTGGAACCGATTGGTAAATGGGGCAAAGGCGCCATTAACGTGATGGAGATTCCAACCACCGGTGAAACACTGGATAACGTGGTGTGCTTCTGGCAGCCGTCAGAACCGGTGAAAGCCGGCAGCGAGTTCAACTTCCAGTACAAGCTTTACTGGAGCCAGTTGCCGCCAGTGCGCAGTGGTTTGGCGCGTGTCGACGCCACGCGCACCGGTATCGGTGGCTTCCCGGAAGGTTGGGCGCCAGGCGAACACTTCCCGGATACCTGGTCACGTCGCTTTGCCATTGATTTTGTCGGCGGCGATCTGAAAGCCGCAGCGCCGAAAGGCATTGAGCCGGTGATCACCGTATCAGAAGGCACATTCAAGCAGGTTGAGATTCTCTACGTCGAGCCGCTGAACGGTTACCGCATTCTGTTTGACTGGTATCCAAACAGCGACTCGACCAAACCGGTTGATATGCGCCTGTTCCTTCGCACTAAGGATGAGACGCTGAGTGAAACCTGGCTCTATCAGTACTTCCCGCCGCCGCCGGATCAACGCAAATATGTTGATGACCGGCAGATGACGCCGGGCTGATGATAACGGCGAGGAGCAATCCTCGCCGTTATGCTTTCTGCATGCCGATGTGGGGAATGTCATCTTCCATGTAGACTTCGGTCACCGCTTTAAAACCCAGACGACCGTAGAACCCTTCCAGATGTGCCTGCGCAGAGAGATAGATAGCGCGCTGCGGCCAATACTTCTCACAGCTCTCCAGCGCCTTCTCCATCAAGCGATAGCCAAGTTTCAAACCGCGGGCTTCTTCTGAAACAATCACTCGACCAATCAGCACCGGTGCAGAGTCTAGCGCTGGCGTTAATACGCGCGCATAGGCCAGCAGCTTACCGTCGAGAAATCCGAGAATGTGGCGGTTATCGGCGGCTAAATCCTGGCCATCAATATCCTGATACGGGCAGTTCTGTTCCACGATGAAGACATGATTGCGCAGCGCCAGCAAAGTGTAGAGTTGTTGCGCCGTCAGTTCACTGTGGTGGCAATCAAGCCAAAGCATTTCCATGGTGCTTCCTTGTCTGAGCGAAAAAAGTGAATTCCGCCAGCGTATCACAGCGACCCTGGGAATCGCAGTGTCAGACATCACTGCACCGCACGAACGTGTTGCGCTTCACACGCTTATTTCACAATACTGCGCGATGGGGCGCGCTTTTGCTGCCACAGTTCATGGCGCAATCGCAGACTTTGCCACAAGCGCAGCGGCCAAAGCTGGCTCGACTGCGGTTCAATCACGCGCTTCAACAGCCAGACGTAATCCAGCGCCAATCCCGGCGTCCACGTCATCTCTTCCGCCCGGCCGCGAATCACGCCAAGCAACCAGAAGTTGGGATCGATAAACAGACGTAAACCGGCAAACGGCTGCTGCGCCAGAATCCCCTCTATCGCCACATCCAGCGCCTGAATCATGGTGGATGAGCAGTTGCGTGCCGTGAGGTTGTAAGTGCTGTCAGTGCGATAGCTGCGCCAGTAATTTTCCAGCGCCGCACGATTGTAGCGGGTAAAAATGATCTGCTTATCTGGCGCGCACCAGTCCGCCACTTCCTCCGCCAGTGAAGGCAGGAAACGCCCGGCGACATCGTTACTTTCCCCCGAGCGCAGAATGGCGCGGAAATTCCCGGAATCACGGTCGATGTTATCCAGCGGATAGTGGCTGATGTAAATATCGCTACCCACTTCCAGCGCAGCGTGTCCGGTTGATACCACGCCATTGTTATCCACTGCGGCGATATAGCGATTTATTAACGGATAACGTTCGCGCACCACGCAGGCGCCGACCGGCGTCCAGATATAGACCGTCAAGGGAATCGCGGCCAAATCCTGTGGAAACGGGGGATGCGCATAGCGACTGCTGTGCCAGCGGCGTAATCCTGCCGCCCTGAACAGCGGCAGCGCGGTTACTGAACTGTCGTCAGTTAACAGATGTGCCTGACGCGCCATAAGAAGCAGATTGCTGCCGATGCTCAGCAGCAGCAAGGCGAAACAGAGCGGCACCGCAATGTGATGATGAAACGGCCAGTTGCTGATGATCAGAAGACTCAGAGCAAGCTCGACGATGCCGGTGAAGCAGTGCTTGCGCCAGCGAACTCCGCGCAACACCCATGCTGCCGAGATGCGAAACAGGCCATCAAACAGGAACATCAAACCAAACAACACCGCCGAGACATCGTTGTTATCAGCGGGGATGTTGAATATCAGGAAGGCGATGAAGAGAAAACCAAACGCTTTCAGCAACGTTAACCAGTCAATGCGTAGCTCTTTGCTGATGGCGAAAAACAGTTGAACCACGCCTTCAACCACAAACAGGATAGCGAGCATATCCAGCGGTACCGACAGTACGCCGTCGCTGCCAATATCATAAAGAATCGATGCAGAGAGCAGGATCAGCGCCAGACCACCCAGCGCGAGCCAATACCAGCGACGGCGCAGCACCTGAGCACCGGTAAGCAGGAAGATCAGTTTGATCATGTCGCCTCTGCGGGGGAATTAACACTGCTTAAAAATTAGCAACGTCCGCAGAGATTGTCAGATTTCAGGCAAAAAAAATCAGGCCCGCAGGCCTGATTCAGTAATGAAGTGAATCTGAATTACATCAGCGGTTGAGCCATCTGCACCAGTGTAATCAGCGGCTGCGGATAAACACCGAGCAGCAGCACCAGAATCGCAGAGATCAGCACCACAACGCCGCCCGCCGTAAACGCCCAGTTGGCTTGCGTATCGCGGTTGTGCAGTTCTGGTGGGCTGAGATACAGGCTCACCGTCACGCGCAGATAGTAGTAAAGACCAATCGCACTACCCGCTACCACCGCACCACTCAACCACCACAGATGTGCGTTCACACTCGAGGCGATAACGTAGAACTTACCGATGAAGCCGAGCGTCATTGGGATACCCGCCAGTGACAACATCATCACCGTCATTACCGCAGACAGAATTGGACGATGCCAGAACAGACCGCGATAGGAATAGAGCGTATCGGCATCCGGACCGCGATATGGGCTCGACATCAGGCTCACTACGCCGAACGCGCCAAGGCTGCTGAACAGGTAACCGGCCAGATAAACGCCTGCGGTTTCCAGCGACAGCTGATGGGTTTTCACCGCAATCAGCGCCACCAACAGATAACCAAGGTGCGCGATCGAGGAGTAACCGAGCAGACGCTTGATGTTGCTCTGGGAAATCGCCATCAGGTTACCGAACAGAATCGACGCAAAGGCAATGATGCCCAGCACGGTACGCACCGCTTCGCTGTCAGTGACTGGCGCGTACATGAACAAGCGCATGATCACGCCAAAGATGGCGATCTTGCTGGCGGTGGCGAGGAAGGTTGAAACCGGCGCAGGCGCACCCTGATAAACGTCTGGCGTCCACAGGTGGAAAGGAACCAGTGACAGTTTAAAGCCCAGACCGATAATCATCATGCCCAGACCGAGCAGCAACAGCGGCTCCTGAATCATGCTGTCACTCAGACTTTTGCCCAGCTGCACAAAGCTCAGGCTGCCGGAATCAGCATAAATCAGCGCGATACCGAACAGCAGGAACGATGAGGCGGCAGCCGACAGAATGGTGTATTTCAGCGACGCTTCCAGCGAACGTTTCTGGCGGAAGGCGTAGCCGATCAAACCAAACAGCGGCAGTGACAGCAGTTCGATACCGATGAACAGCGCCGCCAGATGGTTGGCGCTCGCCAGCACGATCCCGCCGAGTGCTGCAATCAGCACCAGCAGATAGAACTCATCTTTGTTGTCCGGGAAACCGGCCAGCCACGGATAAGCGAAGGTGCAGGTGGCTAAACTCGCCAGCACCACCAGCGCGGTGTAGAACATCGAATAGCCATCAACGCGCAGCAGCGGCGTGACGTCCATCGCTCCCGCCTGGCCAACAAACCACAGAGAAAACAGCGCAATGTTAAGTCCGATCACCGTCAGCGTGGCATTAACAAAGTGATTGCGTCGCCACGCAATGGACAGCATCACCACCACCACCGTCAATCCGACGATCAACAGCGGCAGTAACGCGATCAGATGTTGAGGAGTTATTGTCATGGCGAATTACGGCCTTGTAGTTGAAATTGAAGCGGTAAACCACTGCTGAATATTGCTCATCGCAGCATGGGATGTGTCGAGGATCGGCTGTGGATAAATCCCCAGCAGCACCAGCAACACCACCAATACGCCGATAGTCAGGAACTCACGCGGTGACATGCCTGGCAGCGGATCTTTCGACTTTGCTTCGCCGAAGTAAGCGCGCTGCATCATGATCAGGGAGTAAACCGAAGCAAACACCAGACCAAAGGTTGCGATGACGATAATCACCGGTACCACCTGGAAGCTGCCGGTCAGAATCATGAATTCGCCGACAAAGTTACCGGTGCCCGGCATACCGAGGTTCGCAACCGCAAAGAACAGTGACAGACCCGGAATCCATTTGATACGTGACCACAAACCGCCCATCTGACGAAGGTCGCGGGTATGCAGACGCTCATACAGCTGACCACACAAGATGAACAGTGCCGCAGCAGAAAGACCGTGCGCAATCATCTGAATCACCGCGCCCTGGAAGGCCAGCTGGCTGCCGGTGTAGATGGCGATCAGCACGAAGCCCATGTGCGACACCGAGGTATAAGCAATCAGACGCTTGATATCAGTTTGTGAGAACGCCATCCACGCACCATAGAAGATGCCGAGGATACCGAGCCACATGGCAATCGGTGCAAACTCTGCTGACGCGTTCGGGAACAGCGGCAGACTAAAGCGCAGCAAACCGTAGGCCGCGGTTTTCAGCAAGATACCCGCGAGGTCAACCGAACCGGCGGTTGGTGCCTGGCTATGCGCGTCAGGTAACCAGCCGTGTAATGGCACCACCGGCATTTTCACTGCAAAGGCGATAAAGAAGCCGAGCATCAGCAGATATTCAACGGTGTGCGACATTGGGGTTTTCAGCAACTCTTCGTAGCTGAAGGTCCACACGCCGGTGGCGTTATAGTGGACAAACACCAGCGCCAGAATCGACACCAACATGATCAGGCCAGATGCCTGGGTGTAGATGAAGAACTTGGTCGCCGCGCTGATACGCGTTTTACCGTCTGATGCTTTATGGCCCCACAGTGCGATGAGGAAGTACATCGGCACCAGCATCATTTCCCAGAAGAAGAAGAACAGGAACATGTCGATGGAGAGGAACACGCCAATCACACCACCGAGAATCCACATCAGGTTGAGGTGGAAGAAGCCCTGATATTTCTCAATTTCGTTCCAGGAGCACAGCACCGCCATCAAACCGAGCAGTCCGGTCAGCACCACCATCAGCAGCGACAGACCATCAATCGCCAGATGGAAGTTGATGCCAAAACGCGGGATCCACGGTACTGAGAAAGTCGATTGCCATTGCGGAATGCCCGCAGCCTGCGTCAGTGAATAGCCTCCCTGCAACCACAGCTGCAGGCCAAGCGCTAGCGTCAGGCCCATGGTGATCATGGCAATCCAGCGCGGTACCTTTGCGCCGAGGCGCTCTGCCAACCAGCAGAGTAAGCCCCCAACGAAGGGGATAATTATTAGCCAAGGTAATAACACGGCGAACTTCCCTTTTTATTGCCTTACTTCAGGCAATTTTTGACATTCTAATTGGGCGAGCGAACCCGCCCCGCTCATCAATCTTTAAATCACCAGCAGCAGCGCCAGCACCACAACGGCACCCACACTCATCGAGGCCACGTACCAGCGCAGATAACCGTTTTCGCTCACCACCAAACCTTTGTTACCAATGCGCGACAGCAGCGCAGGCAGGTTCATCAGTGAGTTAAGCGGATCGCGCTTCAGTAACCAGGCAATGCCGAGATAAGGTTTTACAAACACCTTGTCATACAGCCAGTCGAAGCCCCAGGCCGCGAACCACCAGGTGCCGAAGAAACGCCCCGGCGCGCTGTTAGCAATGCTGGTCACCAGTTGACGTTTACCCAGCCACAGTGCTGCTGCGATCAGGATACCGACGATGGCCACCACGCCTGATGTGATTTCCAACATCACTTTGCCGCCTTCACCAAACTCGTTCTGCGGCAGAACACCCGCCAGAGGAGGCGTAATCAGCGCACCAATAAAGGTGGAGAGCACCATCAGAACAATCAGCGGCAGGTGATGCGTAATGCCTTTACCGGCGTGAGCATGAATTTTCTCTTCACCGTGGAACACGATAAAGATCATGCGGAAGGTGTAGATCGAAGTGAGGAATGCACCCACCAGACCCGCTACCATCAGATTGATGTGACCATTCGCCATCGCACCAAACAGGATTTCATCTTTACTGTAGAAACCTGCGGTGATCAGCGGCAGTGCGGCCAGCGCGGCACCGCCCACCAGGAAGCAGACATACACCAGCGGGATGCTCTTACGCAGGCCGCCCATTTTGAAGATATTCTGCTCGTGATGGCAGGCCAGAATGACCGAGCCCGAAGAGAGGAACAGCAAGGCTTTAAAGAATGCATGCGTCATCAGGTGGAAAATCGCCGCGTCCCATGCCTGCACGCCAAGCGCGAGGAACATGTAGCCGATCTGACTCATGGTGGAGTAAGCCAGCACGCGTTTGATGTCGGTTTGCACCAGCGCAGCAAAACCTGCCAGCACCAAGGTAATCGCACCAATGATACCCACCAGATGCAGCACTTCCGGCGTCAACAGGAACAGACCGTGGGTACGTGCAATCAGGTAAACACCGGCGGTTACCATGGTCGCGGCGTGAATCAGTGCCGAAACCGGAGTTGGACCGGCCATCGCATCCGCCAGCCAGGTTTGTAATGGCAGCTGTGCAGATTTACCGACCGCGCCACCCAACAGCATCAGGGTTGCCCACTGCAGCATGTGGTTGTCTGCAGCGAAGTGCGCGGGTGCCAGTTCCACCAGTTCGCGGAAGTTCAGCGTGCCCAGCTCGTTATAGAGGATGAACAAGGCGAAAGCGAGGAACACATCACCGACACGGGTGATGATAAAGGCTTTCATCGCCGCTTTGCCGTTCTCTGGATTGCTGTAGTAGAAGCCAATCAGCAGATATGAGCACAGGCCCACGCCTTCCCAGCCGAGATACATCAGCATCAGGTTATCGGCCAGCACCAACACCACCATGCTCGCGATGAACAGGTTGGTGTAGGCGAAGAAGCGCGAATACCCCTCTTCACCACGCATGTACCACGAAGCGAACATGTGGATGAAGAAGCCAACGCCGGTGACGACGGACAGCATGGTCAGAGAAAGACCGTCCAGCACCAGATTCACTTTGATGTCAAAGTTGCCGACGTGAATCCAGGTCCACAGCGCCTGAGTAAACGGCTGCTGACCCTGATTAAAGAAGTCGAAACCGGCATAAATAGTGGTTAATGCTGCCAGACCAACAGAACCCATACCGATTGCTGCCGACAGGTTCTCCGACCAGCGACCGCGTGAAAACGCCAATAGCAGGAAGCCAATCAGCGGAAATAATACGGTTAAATAGAGAAGATTCATCCGCGCATCTCGCTCACTGTGTCAATGTTCAGCGTCTGACGACGACGATAGAGCTGGAGCAACAGCGCCAGACCAATACTCGCTTCCGCCGCCGCAAGGCTAATTGCCAGGATGTACATCACCTGACCATCAGCTTGTCCCCAATAGCTGCCTGCTACCACCAGCGCTAACGCGGAGGCATTGATCATGATTTCAAGACCAATCAGCATAAACAGGATGTTACGACGCAGCACCACGGAGGTCAGGCCGAGAACAAACAGCACAGCGGCCAGCATCAGGCCGTGTTGTAACGGGATCATGCGTGATCCTCCTTATTCGCTTGCGCATCAGCTTGACGATTGCTCAGCACTTCGCCGTGACGCTCTTCACGTCCAATATGGAAGGCCACGACCAGACCGGCGAGCAGCAGCATTGATGCCAGCTCAACCGCCAGAACATAGGGACCAAACAAGCTGATACCGACTGCTTTAGCGTCGATGACGGTGCCATCAATGCCCTGATCGGTTGCGGTGCTAATCGCGTAAATCATTACCGCCAGCAGCAGTAAAGAGACGATGCCCGGACCAATCCACAGCGAAGGCTTCAGCCACTCGCGCTCTTGATCCTGCTGGGTTTTTCCCAGGTTCAGCATCATCACTACGAAGACGAACAGCACCATGATGGCACCTGCGTAGACGATGATTTCCAGCGCACCGGCAAAGTAGGCGCCCATTGAGAAGAACACGCCCGCAATCGACAGCAGCGAAACAATCAGGTACAGCAGCGCATGTACCGGATTGGTGTGGGTGATGACGCGCAGCGTCGTCAGCACCGCCACCAGTCCGCAAAGATAAAACGCAAATTCCATACCTGGCTCCTTAAGGTAACAACCCTTTGACGTCGATCGGCTTGGCTTCGTTTTCCGCTTCGCCCTTCTCTTTTCCGTCGATCGCCATACCAGCCATACGATAGAAGTTGTACTCCGGATATTTACCCGGACCAGAAATCAGCAAGTCTTCTTTCTCATACACCAGATCCTGACGCTTAAACTCACCCAGTTCGAAATCGGGTGTCAGCTGAATCGCGGTGGTTGGGCAAGCCTCTTCACACAGGCCGCAGAAGATGCAGCGTGAGAAGTTGATGCGGAAGAACTCCGGGTACCAACGTCCATCCTGCGTCTCGGCTTTCTGCAGTGAGATACAGCCGACAGGACAAGCTACCGCACATAAGTTACAGGCAACGCAGCGCTCTGCGCCGTCCGGATCGCGCGTCAGCACGATACGGCCACGGTAACGCGGCGGCAGATAAACCGGCTCTTCCGGATACATTTGGGTTTCGCGCTTGGCGAAGGCATGCATGCCTATCATCCAGATACTGCGCACTGTCGTGCCGAAGCCAACGACAATATCTTTTAAAGTCATCTCAATGTCCCTTACTGCGCGGTGTACAGAATCACTGCGGCGGTCGCCAGCAGGTTCAACAGCGTCAACGGCAGACACACTTTCCAGCCGAACGACAGCACCTGGTCATAGCGTGGACGCGGCAGCGCAGCACGAATCAGGATAAACATCACCATAAAGAACGCTGTTTTCAGAGCGAACCAGATGAATGGCGGCAGGAACGGACCGTGCCAGCCACCGAAGAACAGCGTCACGATCAGCGCTGACACGGTGGTGATTGCCACGTATTCACCGACGAAGAACAGGCCGAACTTCATACCGGCGTATTCAATGTGGTAACCGTCCGCCAGTTCCTGTTCTGCTTCTGGTTGGTCAAACGGATGACGGTGACATACCGCTACGCCCGCGATGCAGAAGGTAAGGAAGCCGAAGAACTGAGGAATGATGTTCCACAAATGCGCCTGGCTTTCGACAATGGCATTCATGTTGAACGAGCCGGCTTGCGCCACCACGCCCATCAGTGACAGACCAAGGAACACTTCGTAGCTCAGCGTCTGCGCCGATGCACGCATCGCACCCAACAGCGCGTATTTATTGTTGCTCGACCAGCCAGCGAACAGCACCGCATACACCGCGATACCCGCCATCATCAGGAAGAACAGCAGACCGATGTTCAGGTCGGTGACCATCCAGGTCGGCGAAACCGGCACAATAACGAAGGCCAGCAACAGCGATACGAAGGCGATAACCGGTGCCAGCGTAAAGATGAAGCGGTCGGTAAAGGGCGGAACCCAGTCCTCTTTAAAGAACATTTTGATCATGTCGGCAGCCAGCTGCAGCGAGCCGCCCCAACCCACACGGTTCGGTCCGTAACGGTTCTGCCACAGGCCGAGCAAACGACGCTCGCCGAAGCTCATGAAAGCACCGCAACCGACAACCACCAACAAGATGACCAGCGCTTTGCCAACGCTGATCAGGATTTCAATAACGTCCGGTGTCAGCCAACTCATTGCGCGGCCTCCTGCAGTTTGTCAATTTGCGCACCTGAGAGGAACGGCGGCACGCCCGGCATACCGAGCGGTAAACCAACCTGCCCTGCTTGCAGCGACGCAGAGAAACGTACCGGCAAGCGCAGTGTTTCGCCCGCACAAACCAGCTCAACGGAAGAACCGTTATTAACGCCCAGTTTCTCAGCATCAGCCGGGTTAATCACCAGCGTGGCCGGTGACATGCGTTTCTGGAAGGTGGTTGAACGCTGTGTCATCTCCTCGCTACCAAACAGCTGGTAGTAAGGTGCGACGCGCCACTGGCTGCCTTCAACAAAGCTTTCCGGAATCGCGGTAAACCACGGCAGCGAACGATCGCTGGCTTCAAACAGACGCACGCCCGGATCGCCATGACGCAGTTTGCCGCCCACTTCAGCCTGGAACTTGTTCCATGCCTGCGGTGAGTTCCAGCCCGGCGCCCAGGCAAATGGAATCTGCGAACGCGGTGCGCTGGGTTGGTTGTTCCCTTCCATCGAGAAGGCAAACATGGTGTCTTTATCTTGCGGCTGACGCGGTTCATGCACGCTGATGTTGGCGCGCATCGCAGTACGGCCACTGTTGCGGTGCGGTGAACGTGCCAGTTTTTGACCGCGGATACGGAAGCTCGCGTCTGGCGCGGCATCCTTAATGCCTTTCAACTGTGGCAGCGCCGCTACGGTGGCATCAATCACGTGATCCAGCTGAGTCCAGTCGATGTGACGGCTCTCAACCGCGCTGTGCAGCGAACGCAACCAGCGCCAGCTCTCCAGCATCACTACGCTTTCATCGTAATAAGCGGGATCGTAAACCTGGAAGAAGCGCTGCGCGCGGCCTTCGTGGTTGATGGAGGTGCCATCGCTCTCCGCGAAGCTGGCGGTTGAAAGCACCAAACCGGCTTTTTCCAGCGTTGCGGTACGTTGATGATCGACCACAATCACGTTGGCGGTGGTATCGAGCGCTGCATCCACGTTGGCTTTCGGCGCATGACGATAGAGATCGTTTTCCAGCACCACCAGCGCATCGGCTTCGCCTTTGCTCAGCTGTTCCAGCGCACTGTCCAGCGATTGACCGCCCATCAGGCCTAGGCCAAAGCTGTTCGCCGCACCCGCGAGGAAGGTAATACCGACATCGGCACCGCGCGCTTTCAGCGCTTTCGCCACGTTAGCAGCAGCTTCAATCATTGCGATACTACCGGAATGGGTACCGGAGATAATCAGCGGTTTTTTCGCACCTGCCAGCGCCTGAACCACCACATCAACTTTGCCGTTCAGTTTGCTGTCGAAGCCGCTGACTGCCGGTGCGCTTTCATCCAGCGCATTGGCAATCGCGAAGCCGAGACGCGCCTGATCTTCCACCGGTGCGCGATAGCTCCACGCAGCGATATCATCCAGTCGGGTTTCGTCAACGTTGGTCACGAACAGCGGATGTTTAGCATGCTGACCGATGTTAAGGATTGCCGCGATCTGCCAGTCAGCCACTTTCTGAGCCGCTGCCATCTCACGCGCTTTACCTTTAACTGCCTGACGTACAGACAACGCCACGCGCGCGCCAACCTGAGTCAAATCTTCACCCAGCACCAGCACCGCATCGTAGCTTTCAATTTCGCGCAGTGATGGCGTGTAGATGCCGCCGTCCTGCAGGACTTTCAGCATCAGCTCAACCCGAGCCTGCTCACCGGCTGGCATACCGGTTGAGAAGTTGGCTGCGCCAACTAACTCACGCAACGCGAAGTTGCTTTCAATGCTGGCGCGCGGAGAACCGATACCGATCACTTTTTTCGCCCGACGCAACACATCCGCCGCTGCATTCACCGCTTGTTCAGCATTCAGGCTGACCCAATCGTTGCCGCGTTGCTGTACCGGATGACGTGGACGATCTTTGCGGTTGACGTAGCCGTAACCGAAACGACCGCGATCGCACAGGAAATAGTGGTTTACGGTGCCGTTATAGCGGTTTTCGATACGACGCAATTCGCCATAGCGCTCGCCTGGGCTGGTGTTACAACCCACGCTGCACTGCTGACAGATGCTTGGCGCGAACTGCATATCCCATTTACGGTTATAGCGTTCGGAGTGCGTTTTATCGGTGAATACGCCGGTCGGACAGATTTCAACCAGGTTACCGGAGAATTCGCTTTCCAGCGTGCCATCTTCCGGACGACCAAAGTAGACGTTGTCGTGAGCGCCATAGACGCCAAGATCTTTGCCGTCGGCATAATCTTTGTAGTAACGCACGCAGCGATAACAGGCGATACAGCGGTTCATTTCATGAGAAATGAACGGGCCGAGATCCTGATTCTGGTGGGTACGTTTGGTGAAGCGATAACGACGGAAACTGTGTCCGGTCATTACCGTCATATCTTGCAGATGGCAGTTACCGCCCTCTTCGCACACTGGGCAGTCGTGCGGATGGTTGGTCATCAGCCATTCCACCACGCTTTCACGAAACTCTTTCGCTTCGCCATCGTCGATGGAGATAAAGGTGCCGTCCGACGCTGGCGTCATGCAAGACATGACAAGGCGACCGCGGGTATCTTCGGCATTCTGGAATTGCTTCACCGCGCACTGGCGGCAGGCCCCTACGCTTCCCAGCGCCGGATGCCAGCAAAAATAAGGAATATCAAGGCCCAGAGAGAGACACGCCTGTAGCAGGTTGTCCGCTCCGTTCACATCATATTCTTTACCGTCTACATGGATTGTAGCCATAGTGAACATGCTTCCGTAAGGCTCGCCCTAAGACGAGCGTTAAACATCTAATTCTTTCCTCACGCCACTTCGGCATGAGGTGAGTTCCGTGTACGGCGGCTGATTACCAGCGCGCTTTCAGCAGGTTCGGCTGAATACCGCCGATGGCTCGGGTATTGCCAAATACCTGCGGCGCAATGCCAGCTTCAAACTCTTCACGGAAATATTTAATCGCGCTCTGCAATGGCTCGACGGCGCCCGGTGCGTGGGCACAGAAGGTTTTACCTGGGCCAAGCTGGCGGCAGAGTTGCTGCAGGGTTTCGATATCACCCGGCTGACCTTTCTTCTGCTCCAGCGCACGCAGGATCTTCACGCTCCATGGCAACCCATCACGGCACGGTGTACACCAGCCACAGGATTCACGCGCAAAGAACTCTTCGAGGTTACGCACCAGCGAAACCATGTTGATTTCGTGATCGACCGCCATCGCCAGCGCAGTACCTAAACGGCTGCCGGCTTTACCAATGCTGGCAAATTCCATTGGCAGATCGAGGTGCTGATCGGTGAGGAAGTCAGTGCCTGCGCCGCCTGGCTGCCAGGCTTTGAATTTCAGGCCATCGCGCATGCCACCGGCGTAATCCTCGAGAATTTCACGTGCGGTGGTGCCGAACGGCAACTCCCAGACGCCAGGATTTTTCACGCGGCCAGAAAAGCCCATCATTTTGGTGCCGGTATCTTCGCTGGTAGAGATGTTTTTGTACCAGTCAACGCCGTTAAGGAAGATGGCAGGCACGTTCGACAGCGTTTCCACGTTGTTAACGCAGGTCGGCTTGCCCCACACGCCGGCACTGGCCGGGAATGGTGGCTTAGAACGCGGGTTCGCACGACGTCCTTCCAGCGAGTTGATCAGTGCTGTCTCTTCACCGCAGATATAACGACCTGCGCCGGTGTGGACGATCAGCTCAAAATCAAAACCGGTACCAAGAATGTTTTTGCCGAGGTAGCCCGCTTCGGTGGCTTCAGCAATCGCGCGACGCAGATTGACGGCCGCTTCGATGTACTCACCACGTAAGAAGATGTAGCCACGATAGGCTTTCAGCGCGAACGCACTGATTAGCATGCCTTCCACCAACTGGTGCGGCAGTTGCTCCATCAGCAAGCGGTCTTTATACGTGCCCGGCTCCATTTCATCGGCATTACACAGCAGGTAACGGATGTTCATGGATTCGTCTTTCGGCATCAGGCTCCATTTCAGGCCAGTGTTAAAGCCTGCACCACCGCGGCCTTTCAGACCGGAGTCTTTTACCGCCGCGACGATTTCGTCCTGGCTGAAATCTTTCAGCGCTTTTTCTGCGCCGACATAACCGTTTTTACTGCGATATTCATCGATCCAGATCGGCTGCTTGTCGTCACGAAGACGCCAGGTCAGCGGATGCGTTTCGGCAGTACGAATGATCTGTTTAATGGTCATTGATACTGCTCCAGCAAGTTGGCGATGCCTTCAGGCGTCAGATGAACGTGGGTATCTTCATCCACCATCATGGTTGGCCCTTTATCGCAGTTACCCAGACAGCAAGTTGGCAGCAGCGTAAAGCGTCCATCCGCCGTGGTTTGGCCCGGCTTGATGTTCAGCTTCTGCTCCAGCGCATCCTGAATGCCCTGATAACCCGTGATATGGCAAACCACGCTGTCACAGTAGCGAATAACGTGACGGCCAACCGGCGTACGGTAGATTTGGCTATAGAAAGTCGCTACGCCTTCAACATCACTGGCTGGAATTCCCAGAACGTCTGCGATGGCGTTAATCGCGCCGTCCGGCACCCAGCCACGCTGTTTCTGCACGATCTTCAACGCTTCGATCGAAGCGGCGCGTGCATCTTCGTAATGGTGTTTCTCGTGCTCGATAGCGTGGTGCTCGGCCTCGCTCAGCACGAAGACCTCAGTAGGGTCGATGGTGTGAATAGCAATTTTTTGATCGTGCATAATTAGCGGTCCACGTCTGACATAACAAAATCGATACTACCGAGGTAAACGATCAAGTCGGATACCAGGCTGCCGCGGATCACCGATGGGATCTGCTGCAGATGCGGGAAGCTCGGCGTACGCACGCGGGTGCGATAGCTCATGGTGCTGCCATCGCTGGTCAGGTAGTAACTGTTGATCCCTTTGGTCGCCTCAATCATCTGGAAGGATTCGTTGGCCGGCATGATTGGGCCCCACGAAACCTGCAGGAAGTGAGTGATCAGGGTTTCAATGTGCTGCAGCGTGCGCTCTTTCGGCGGCGGCGTTGTCAGCGGGTGATCCGCTTTGAACGGGCCTTCAGGCATGTTGTTCAGGCACTGTTCCAGGATGCGCAGTGACTGCCACATCTCTTCCATTTTCAGCTGCACGCGGGTGTACGCATCACTGATGCCAGCGCCAACCGGAATTTCGAAATCGAAGTTTTCGTAACCTGAATACGGACGCCATTTACGCACGTCAAAATCTAAACCGGTAGCGCGCAGACCTGCGCCGGTGGTGCCCCACGCCAGTGCTTCATCCATGTTGTACGCCGCAACACCTTGCGAACGGCCCATCAACACGGTATTGCGCAGTGCGGCTTTGTCGTACTCTTTCAGACGCTTTGGCATCCAGTCGAGGAAGTCGCGCAGCAGACGTTCCCAGCCTTTCGGCAGGTCATGCGCGACGCCGCCGATGCGGAACCACGCCGGGTGCATACGGAAACCGGTAATCGCTTCCACCACATCATAGATTTTCTGACGATCGGTAAAGGCGAAGAACACCGGCGTCATTGCGCCGACGTCCTGAATAAAGGTGGAGATATAGAGCAGATGGCTGTTGATGCGGAACAGTTCAGACAGCATTACGCGGATTACATTGACGCGATCCGGCACGGTAATGCCCGCCAGTTTTTCCACCGCCAGCACGTAAGGCATTTCGTTCACGCAGCCGCCGAGGTACTCGATACGGTCGGTGTACGGAATGTAGCTGTGCCAGGATTGGCGCTCGCCCATCTTCTCAGCGCCACGATGGTGGTAGCCAACATCGGGAACGCAATCGACGATCTCTTCACCATCTAACTGCAGAATGATGCGGAAAGCACCGTGCGCAGAGGGGTGGTTCGGACCAAGGTTGAGGAACATGAAGTCCTCATTGGTGGTGCTGCGCTTCATGCCCCAATCTTCAGGCTTGAAGGTCAGCGCCTCCATCTCCAGATCTTCTTTCTGCTTGGTCAGCTCGAAGGGATCGAACTCGGTAGCGCGCGCCGGGTAATCTTTACGCAGCGGATGGCCTTCCCACGTCTGCGGCATCATGATGCGCGTCAGGTGCGGGTGACCATTGAAAGTGATGCCAAACATCTCCCAGGTTTCGCGCTCATACCAGTTGGCGTTGGCGAAAATTTTGGTGATGGTTGGCACATTCAGATCGTTTTCAGATAAAGCGACCTTGAGCATGATGTCGCGGTTGCGTTCAATTGAAAGCAGGTGATAGAAAACGGAAAAATCCGCGGCGGGTAAACCGGCGCGGTTAGTGCGTAAGCGCTCATCAAAACCGTGTAAGTCATAGAGCATGACATACGGCTTTGGCAGCTTGCGCAGGAATTCAACGATTTCTAATAGCTGTTCACGCTTTACCCAGACAACCGGAATCCCGGTGCGGGTAGCCTGAACGGTAAAGGCATCCGGCCCAAAACGGTTACGCAGCTCGCCGACCACTGGGTCATCCAGGTGATCGCGGGTTTGCCATGAAGGCTGTGCGAGATCTTGCGTGGTTAAATCAGTCATACGTTACTCACCATTCCGGCCTGTAATCAGGCGCTCAAAAGAAGGCGTCAGGATGGCGGCGCACATTAAATTGTGATGTTCTGCTGTGGCCGTGGCTCCATCCGTGTACGGGAAGCTTAAACTTCGTCTGGCGATCTCAGGTTGGTGACGGCAATACGCTCGCCACGCTTTCTTTCACGCTCTGGCTGCATATTGGCGCGATAAACACCCTGATCACCGACCACCCACGAAAGTGGACGACGCTCTTTGCCAATCGACTCGCGCAGCAGCAGCAATGCCTGCATATACGCTTCTGGACGCGGCGGGCAGCCGGGAATGTAAACGTCAACCGGCAGGAATTTATCCACGCCCTGCACTACCGAGTAGATGTCATACATGCCACCCGAGTTAGCGCAAGCGCCCATGGAAATCACCCATTTCGGCTCCAGCATTTGGTCATATAAACGCTGAATAACCGGCGCCATTTTGGTAAATGGCGTACCGGCGATCACCATGAAGTCAGCCTGACGTGGCGAGGCGCGCATAACTTCGGCGCCAAAACGTGCCACGTCATGCACTGCGGTGAAGGATGTGGTCATTTCCACGTAGCAACAGGAAAGACCGAAGTTATACGGCCAGAGAGAGTTTTTACGCCCCCAGTTCACCATGTCATGCAGAGCGTGCTCGAGCTTGCCCATGTAGACGCTGCGGTGAACGTGTTGCTCCAACGGATCGGTAACCGTTTCCTGTTTCTGCAGAGGATAACGATCGTTATCGCCGCCCCCGTTCGGGTCTACGCGTGTCAGCGTGTAGTCCATCTTATTGCCTCGCTTTTACTGCTTATGAGGGTTGGTGTGGCTGTGACTGACCGGGACAGATTTGACCACTACGCGACGACGCGCAGGAGCCCAATCCAGCGCACCGATGCGCACCAGATAAACCAGGCCTGCCAAGAGCACCAAAATGAAAATTGCGGCTTCGACAAAGCCGACCCAACCGCTTTCGCGAATGGAAGTCGACCATGCGTATAAATAGAGGGCTTCGACGTCGAATATGACGAAGAACATCGCAACCAGATAGAATTTTGCAGAGAGGCGAATATGAGTGTCACCGACCGACTCAATACCCGATTCGAACGGGGTATCCTTGTGTCGCGCACGCGCACGACCACCTAACAACCAGCCACCGGTCAACATAAAGGCACACAGGCCGAATGCGATAACGATAAAAACAATAAATGCCCAGTGATGAGCGATCACTTCTGTAGTTGTCGACATACTCTTTGCTTACTCATCAAAAGTGGTGATGGCATCCTGCACTGTTGCAGCAAACACACCACATCGATTCAAGGGAAGGATAAAAAACCTTATAAATTTTGCTGTCATTAGCAATAAAGCAGCAATTTTATAGGGGTTTTTACTCCTTTCTATAACCTTTTGTCAACTTTGACAAAAGTATCCAAACATTATTTTACAGCTGCATCATATTATTAACATTCAACCCTCTCAGCGCCAGCTAAATCGCTTCAGTTTGTGAGGTTAATTTTAGTGTAGCGGGTATTCACATGCGTGGATCGTGCATTTAACAATCATATTTTGACAGGTCTCGCCCGAGATTCCCCCCCCTTATCAGGGGTATTTTTTTGATCTAAAGCACATAACTGGGTTTTATGCTGCAAAAAACAGCGGAGTGGACGGGCAAATGACCTGGGAAAGTTGGCACGAATTGATAAAATCATTCCATGTGGTGCAAAAATGGAACACATTTCATTTTTAAGATGTCGAATAAAATCTTGTTTGGGAAATCGCTTCAAAAATGACGTGTTAAACGGCATAAAAAAAGCCTTAGCGGGTAATTACCCAACTAAGGCTCATTTATATAGGTTTTAACAATTAACCGATATTCCATTTGCGAGGAATTACCAGTAACTGCAATCCTTACTCTTCGTCATCCAGCAACAAGGTACCGTCTGGATTAGCACTCAGATTATAAGGATCGTTGGTGGACTGCATGGCATTGAAGATCGCCAGCGCCAGTTCGTTATCGCTGTCTGGATTACGGCACAGCAGATACTGGGTATCAGGCAATACTGGCAAACCTTCTGCCGCGCCCATCACACGCAGTTCTGGACTCATCATCTCAACGGGACGCGCTGTCACACCCAAACCGGCTTTAACCGCCGCACGGACCGCAGCCAGCGTTGAAGCAACATACGAGATGCGCCACGGAATGCCAGCCTCGTTGAGATGGTCAATGGCCATATCGCGATACGGGCTTGGCTCATCCAGCAGAACCAAAGGAATGGCTTCTCCGCGCTGGAAGATATAATCTGCCGCGCAGTACCACAACGTTGGTGAAGTACGCAGTACCTGATGAGTAAAGTTTCCTGGGCTGGACGTGGTCACAACCAGATCGACTTCACCTTGATTAAGCATTTCCATCATGAACGGGTTGCGCTTAACACGCACATCAATGGCCAGCTTCGGATAGACCGACGTTACGCGGTTAAGCAGGAACGGCAGAATGGTATCTGAGGTATCATCTGAAGCGCCAATGGTCAGAACGCCCTGGATGTTGCTGTACATTAAAGAGGTGCAAGCTTCGTCATTAAAACGAAGGATTTTCCTGGCGTAACCCAGCAGTTGAATGCCATGCTCCGTCAGCAATTTATTACGTCCATGTCTGGCAAACAGCTCTTTACCTACCAATTGTTCCAGACGTTGCATCTGCTGGCTCACTGCTGACTGCGTTCTGCACACAGCGGCAGCGGCTGCTGCAAAAGTGTTCAGATCGGCAACGGCAACAAATGTACGCAGCAGATCGAGGTCGAGATTCAGTATCGGACGATTTGCATTAGTCATGTTTTTTCTTCACTTATAAGATTTTTTAAAACTACTACCCTGGTGTATTACCCGACTTATCAAAGAGATAAGAGGCAATGGTGCTTAATGACAGCCCTGTGTGGAGCTACCATGAAAAAAATTTTGTCAGGCGGATGCCGACGATCGCACCACTCTGAGATCAGAGCAGCGTCGTCATTATAGACAGCAGAACTTCTGGGCCGAAAACGTAAGTCGTACAGGTGCTGGAAGCTGCGTAGTTGTCTATGTATCCCGCGTAAAATCCCTGCGGGTTAAAAAGAAATAACATCATGTTATGTAGATGCGAAGCGATAAAGTGCATCAAATAATAAATTATACTTAATCATTTTTACGCTATAAATGGAAATGTTTTTGTTCAAAACATCGCAATTTTTGACCAAAAGCCTTTTCGCACACATCCTGCCATAACGCTGCTCTTTTTTTAACCCCCCCAGGTTCTGAATCTCAAACACTTACGTTAAAGATACAGCGTAAATGCTATTTTACGCGTGTTTTACACTGAGTTGGAGCTGATGATGGTGCTTAATCCTGCCAATAAAAAGTGTATGAGAATGAACTCTAATTTGTGACACCAGACCGAGCTTAATCATTACCAGACACTTTTTCGCCATCTGACAAGTTTCATTTAACTATTTCGTCTGGTCGCTAATATTTTTTTAAGCCAGTTTTGACTGAAAAATTTCTGAATAGTCCCAGATGCCGATGGAAGAAGGCATTTACACGTCAGGCACACCTTACCAGTGTTTAATCTTATCATTCTTCACATTTGTGGACTAATGAACCAGATTAATCGATTTCCAATGACTTTTACGCCACGTGAAAGGGGAAAAAATGGCAAACGCGCCAAAACCAAGCGCTGCCCTTCTTTTGTTAAGGTGAGAAGAGTAAATTGGGCGAGTTTGATTTTTGGTGGCAGGTTAAAGGACTCTGCCCATAAAGGCGGTAACAATGAATTTTCAAATTGATAAATCCGGCAAGCTGGAAAATGTCTGTTATGACATCCGTGGCCCGGTACTGAAAGAAGCTAAACGTCTCGAAGAAGAAGGCAACAAAGTTCTCAAGCTGAACATCGGCAACCCTGCCCCGTTTGGTTTCGAAGCGCCTGATGAAATTCTGGTCGATGTCATTCGCAATTTGCCGAGCTCGCAGGGTTATTGCGATTCAAAAGGGCTGTATTCGGCGCGTAAAGCGATCATGCAGCATTACCAGGCGCGTGATATGCGCGATGTCACCGTCGAAGACATCTATATTGGTAATGGCGTATCCGAACTGATTGTGCAAGCGATGCAGGCATTACTCAACAGCGGTGATGAAATGCTGGTGCCTGCGCCGGATTATCCGCTGTGGACCGCCGCCGTTTCGCTGTCGAGCGGCAAAGCGGTGCATTATCTGTGTGATGAATCAGCCGGTTGGTTCCCTGACTTGGATGATATTCGCAGCAAGATCACCCCGCGCACGCGTGGCATTGTCATCATTAACCCGAATAACCCGACCGGCGCGGTTTACAGCAAAGAATTGTTGCTTGAGATTGTTGAAATTGCACGCCAGCACAATCTGATTATTTTCGCCGATGAAATCTACGACAAGATTCTCTACGACGAAGCACAACATCATTCGATTGCTGCGCTTGCACCCGATCTGCTGACCGTGACCTTTAACGGCTTGTCCAAAACCTATCGCGTGGCGGGCTTCCGTCAGGGCTGGATGGTTCTGAACGGTCCGAAGAAACACGCGAAAGGTTACATTGAAGGGTTGGAGATGCTGGCGTCGATGCGCCTGTGTGCCAACGTTCCGGCACAACACGCGATTCAGACCGCGCTGGGTGGTTATCAAAGCATTAGCGAATTTATCGCGCCCGGCGGACGTTTGTATGAACAGCGCCAGCGTGCGTGGGAATTGATTAATGATATTCCTGGCGTCAGCTGTGTGAAACCGCAAGGGGCGCTCTATATGTTCCCGCGCATTGATGCCAAGAAATTCAACATCTTTGACGATCAGAAGATGGTGCTGGATTTCCTGTTGCAAGAGAAAGTGCTGCTGGTTCAGGGCACCGCGTTCAACTGGCCGTGGCCGGATCACGTGCGTATCGTTACGCTGCCGCGCGTGGACGATTTGGAAATGGCCGTCAGCAAGTTTGGTCGTTTCCTGCAAGGGTATCGTCAGTAACCAGCTACGAGTATATACCCGTCATACTTCAAGCTGCAGCTGCGTTAGCTGCGTGTGTTCCCCCCAGTCGCTTACTTTAGTAAGCTCTTGGGGATTCACACACTTGCCGCCTTGCTGCAACTCGAATTATTTAGGGTATAGTCATCGTATTTCGGGGAAAGTTTGCTTTCCCCGCCATACGAACAGGAACCGTCCATGACTCGTAGCCATTTTTTCGCCCACCTCTCCCGCCTCAAACTGATCAACCGCTGGCCATTAATGCGCAATGTGCGCACTGAAAACGTCTCCGAGCATAGTCTGCAGGTGGCGATGGTTGCTCACGCGCTCGCCATCATCAAAAACAAAAAGTTTAACGGCAACCTTAACGCCGAGCGCATCGCCATGCTGGCGCTGTATCACGATGCCAGCGAAGTGCTGACCGGGGATTTACCGACGCCGGTGAAGTATTACAACGCGCAAATTGCACACGAATACAAAAAGATCGAGAAAATTGCGCAGCAGAAACTCATCGATATGCTGCCGCCCGAACTGCAGGACGCTTATCGCCCGTTGATTGATGAACACTTGCATAGCGAAAGTGAACAATCCGTGGTGAAGCAAGCGGATGCACTCTGCGCCTATGTGAAGTGTCTGGAAGAGTTGTCGGCGGGTAATAACGAGTTTTTACTGGCCAAAGCGCGCCTGGAAAAAACCCTGACGCAGCGGCGCTCGCCAGAAATGGATTATTTTGTTGAGGTGTTTATTCCCAGCTTTAGCCTGTCGCTGGATGAAATATCACAGGATACGCCGCTGTAAAAAAACGGGCCGCTGCGGCCCGTTACTTTATGCGGTGATAGAAAGGGTAAATTCGCCGCTATCTTCTTTGGTGACGTTTAGCGGTTCAAGCGTTGCGACGCGGAAGGTGACTTCGTCGAGGCGCGGCGCATCGGCTGGGGCATTTATGGCGATCACCGCACTGCCCGCATCCAAGCCTGAAATGATACCCGCCGGCGCATCCTCAACCACCACGCATTGCGTTGCTGAAAGCCCCAAACGCTCGGCACCGAGCAAATAAGGCTCGGGATTCGGCTTACCGTGCTTGATGTTCTCCGCAGTGATGAACACCTCTGGCATGGGTAGATTGGCGGCTTTATGGCGCGCGTGGGCAACCGGAATCGAACCCGACGTCACAATCGCCCATGGGATCTGCAGCTCGTTCAAGGTAGTCAGTAACGCTAATGCGCCCGGAATCGCCTGCACGCCTTGCGTGTCTTCCGCTTCGAGACGTTCAAGCCAGAGAAACTCCGCCTGAATCGCCTCTTCAGATTGTCCTGCCATGAAATGGCGCAGCGAATTGATGGCAGGTTTCCCGTGTATATAGCTCAGGACCTCTTCCGCCGACAAACCGTGGCGCTCGCCCCACAATGACCATGCGCGAATCACAGCAGGCAGTGAATCCACCAGCGTACCGTCTAAATCAAACAGAAAACCCCTGTACTTCACGCGTCGCTCCTTATTCAGGCATTGATAATCTGCGCGATCTCATTCGCGCTGAGATGATATTGACGCGGACAAGTGTGCCACACCGTTAGCATGCGTTGGTATTTTTCCCACATCGGCGTTTGGGCATTGAAGCCATGTGTGCCGGAATCAAAGTGGGTATAGCGCCCTTCAACGTTCACCATAAAGCGTACGTAGCCGAGATAACGTGCTTCGGTGGCCGCATCAAAGCCGAGAAACGCCAGGCGACGCTCGTCAATCGCGCTGCCATCTTTGAGGTTTGACCAGGAAACATGCAGCGCATGGTGCATTTCCATAATATCGATCAGCAGGCGACAGGTGGCTTCGGTTAGCTCGCCGAACTCTTTATCGAGCTCGCGTAACTGCAAGCCATAGCCGCGTTCAATAATGGTTTGATAACGACGATAGCGCTCGGCGTTATCGGGCTCCAGCATGGCCATCATTTTGTATTGATTGGAGAGGATCAGTCGTTGTGCGTGGGTCATTTCCATGGTTTGCTCCCGGGCCGGGCGGCCGCTTAAGATTTAAACAATGAAGAAATGATTACACAAGGAGAGTGATGCGTGTATGTCCGCACCACTTTTCTTTGATTTGAACCGGGATTTGGCTCAAATTCTCCGGCAGGTAAAAGCGTCAGCGGATCAAAGATCGTCGAGGAAAGTGCGATCGAGCTGTTTAAAGGCACGCTTCAACACATCGGCGAGCGACTGGTATGTCGGCTTACCGTCGACAGGTGCAATCGCCTGCCCCGCTTCTTGCAGTTTGCTACGCACTTCATGGAACCACTGCAGCAGCGTCGGAGGCAGCGGCGTCACAGAACGTTTACCCAACCACCATAATCCTTGCATCGGCAGGCTGCAGGCAAATAGCGCGGTAGCAATCGCTGGACCGAGTTGTCCACCCATCGCGATCTGCCACGTCAGGGTGAAAATCGCCAGCGGCGGCATAAAACGGATGGCAAAACGTGTTGCATTCACCACGCGATTTTCAGGAAACACCGGCGCCAGGCGCTTGTCTGCAGGCCAGGTCTTCATGTATCGCTGTCCGCGCTGGAATAAGCCGAACCAGCCGGGATTGTCTGTCTCATTCGCCATGATAGACCTCAACTAAATCTGCAATATTTAAAATAAACCGATAACTACACAACTTTACGTGACATCCTTCAAAAGTTTTTGTCTTTGCGGGTGACAGTGAGTATTCTGACGCCGTTTAAGTAACATTACCGGAAGCTTTAGCTCAATAAAAGAGCGGCCAGAGCCATGTTTCGCTAAGTGCTTATCAAAAATAAGCGTAAAATCACCAAAATTTTTTGCATGTCACTGAATTTTTGACTAGCACATGATGTTTATCATTAACCTACCAGCTTTCATGGGCTACGCTGTTAGTCTGATTGCGTTTTTTTTAGCCACTATTTAACAAAATAGGTACTTCCATGTCGACGAAGTTAGTTCTGGTTCTGAACTGCGGCAGTTCTTCACTTAAGTTTGCCATCCTTAACCCTGTTACCGGCGACGAATACCTCTCCGGTTTGGCTGAATGTTTCCATTTACCGGAAGCACGCATTAAGTGGAAACTGGACGGCAGCAAACAAGAAGCTCAGCTTGGCGCGGGTGCGGCACACAGCGAAGCACTGAACTTTATGGTTAAAACTATTCTGGCACAAAAACCAGAGCTTTCGGCACAAATCGCTGCAATCGGCCATCGTATTGTTCACGGCGGCGAGCAGCTGACCAAATCGGTCATCATCGACGAATCTGTTATTCAGGGCATCAAAGACGCCTCTTCTTTTGCGCCGCTGCACAATCCTGCGCATCTGATCGGTATAGATGAAGCGCTGAAAAACTTCCCGCATCTTTCTGATAAAAATGTCGCGGTTTTTGACACCGCATTCCATCAGACAATGCCGGAAGAGTCCTATCTCTATGCTCTGCCGTACAAACTGTATAAAGAGCACGGCGTTCGTCGCTACGGCGCGCACGGCACCAGCCACTACTATGTGACGCAAGAAGCCGCGAAAATGCTGAACAAACCCGTTAGCGAACTGAACGTCATCACCTGCCACCTTGGCAACGGCGGTTCCGTTTCTGCTATTCGCAACGGCCTGTGTGTTGATACCTCAATGGGCCTGACGCCGCTGGAAGGTTTGGTGATGGGTACGCGCAGCGGCGACATCGATCCTGCCATTATCTTCTTCCTGCATGATGCCCTGGGCATGAGCGTTGATGCCATCAACAAGCTGCTGACCAAAGAGTCTGGCCTGTTAGGTTTGACCGAAGTCACCAGCGACTGTCGCTATGTGGAAGACAACTACAGCACCAAAGAAGATGCCAAGCGTGCGATGGATGTGTTCTGCCACCGTCTGGCGAAGTACATCGGCAGCTACACCGCGCTGATGGAAGGCCGTCTGGACGCCGTGGTCTTCACCGGCGGCATCGGTGAAAACGCCGCGATGGTGCGCGAGCTGGCGCTGCAGAAACTGGGTCTGCTCGGCTTCGAAGTTGATCACGAGCGCAACCTGGCAGCACGCTTCGGCAAATCGGGCTTCATCAACAAAGAAGGCACGCGCCCAGCCGTGGTGATCCCAACCAACGAAGAGTTGGTGATTGCTCAAGACGCCGCGCGTCTCACCGCTTAAAAACACTTCTCTCCGTCAGCTTAGGCTGACGGAGTTGTTTTAGACAGTCTGCAACACCTGAGAGGTTTCTATCGTGTCACGTACAATTATGCTCATTCCTACCGGCACCAGCGTCGGTCTGACCAGCGTCAGCCTCGGCGTGATCCGTGCCATGGAGCGCAAAGGCGTGCGCCTGAGCGTATTCAAGCCAATTGCCCAGCCACGTGCGGGCGGCGATGCGCCAGACCAAACCACCAGCATTATCCGTAAAAGCTCCGCGATTCCTGCCGCTGAACCGCTGCAGATGTCACGCGTTGAGTCGCTGCTTGGCTCTAACCAGCAAGATGTGCTGATGGAAGAGATCATTGCCAACTACCACGCGAACGCCAAAGACGCGGAAGTAGTGCTGGTTGAAGGTCTGGTACCCACGCGTAAACATCAGTTCGCGTCTGCGTTGAACTATGAGATCGCCAAAACCCTGAACGCCGAAATCGTGTTCGTCATGGCGCTGGGCAACGATTCTCCGGCGCAGCTGAAAGAGCGTATCGAACTGACGCAAAGCAGCTTTGGCGGCAGCAAAAACAAAAACATCACTGGCGTGATCATCAACAAACTGAATGCGCCGGTGGATGAGCAAGGTCGTACGCGTCCGGATCTGTCAGAGATTTTCGATGACTCCTCCAAAGCCAGCATCGCCAACATCGATCCAAAGCAACTGTTTGCTAACAGTCCGCTGCCGGTGCTGGGTTGTGTGCCGTGGAGCTTTGATCTGATCGCCACCCGCGCCATCGACATGTGCCGTCACCTGAACGCCGATATCATCAACGAAGGTGAAATCCAGACGCGCCGTGTGAAATCTGTCACCTTCTGTGCGCGTAGCATTCCACACATGCTGGAGCACTTCCGTCCGGGTTCACTGCTGGTGACCTCAGCCGATCGCCCTGATGTGCTGGTTGCCGCCTGTTTGGCCGCGATGAACGGTGTTGAAATCGGTGCAGTGCTGTTAACCGGTGGATATCAGATTGAAGCGCCAATCGCACGCCTGTGCGAACGTGCGTTCCAGACCGGCCTGCCGGTATTTATGGTGAAAACCAATACCTGGCAGACGTCGCTTAGCCTGCAGAGCTTCAACCTCGAAGTACCGACTGACGATACGCAGCGCATCGAGAAAGTGCAGGAGTACGTGGCCAGCTTCATCAATGAAGATTGGGTGGAATCGCTGACCGCAACGTCCGAGCGCAGCCGTCGCCTGTCTCCACCGGCATTCCGCTACCAGCTCACCGAGCTGGCGCGCAAAGCCGGCAAACGCATCGTGCTGCCAGAAGGCGACGAGCCGCGTACCGTCAAAGCCGCAGCAATCTGCGCCGAACGCGGCATTGCCACCTGTGTACTGCTCGGCAACCCGGAAGAGATTCAGCGTGTTGCGGCGGCGCAGGGTGTTGAACTCGGCACAGGCATCGTGATTGTGGATCCAGAAGTGGTACGCGAAAACTACGTGCCGCGTTTGGTTGAGCTGCGTAAGAGCAAAGGCATGACCGAAGTGGTCGCGCAGGAGCAGCTGGAAGATAACGTGGTGCTCGGCACCATGATGCTGGAGAGCGGCGAAGTTGACGGTCTGGTATCCGGCGCGGTTCACACCACGGCGAATACCATTCGTCCACCGCTGCAGCTGATCAAAACCGCGCCAAACAGTTCGCTGGTGTCGTCGGTGTTCTTCATGCTGCTGCCGGAGCAGGTTCTGGTGTATGGCGACTGCGCCATCAACCCGGATCCCAATCCAGAACAGCTGGCAGAGATCGCGATTCAGTCTGCCGATTCAGCCAAAGCCTTCGGTATCGATCCACGCGTCGCGATGATTTCCTACTCAACCGGTAACTCCGGTGCCGGTAGCGACGTTGAGAAAGTGCGTGAAGCGACGCGCATCGCGCAGGAAAAACGTCCGGATCTGGTGATCGATGGTCCGCTGCAGTACGACGCCGCGATTATGGAAGACGTAGCCAAATCCAAAGCGCCAAACTCTGCGGTTGCCGGTCGCGCTACCGTGTTTATCTTCCCGGATCTGAACACCGGTAACACCACTTACAAAGCGGTACAGCGTTCTGCCGACCTGATCTCCATCGGGCCGATGCTGCAAGGCATGCGTAAGCCGGTGAACGACCTGTCGCGCGGCGCACTGGTGGATGACATCGTCTACACCATCGCATTAACGGCGATTCAATCTCAGCAGGCCGAAGGCTAATCCCTTCCCCGCCCGCCAAAAAAGCATGCACTTCGGTGCGTGCTTTTTTTTTGCCCCGCACTTCACTGGCATAAACCCTGCGCTGCGCTAACACTGATTGAAGTCTGCCCCTAATTGCGAGGTGAATAATGAGCAACAGTGATGTGCACCGCCGTCGTTTACAAGCCACACCGCGCGGCGTGGGTGTGATGTGTGATTTCTTTGCGGTGAAAGCTGAGAATGCCACGGTATGGGATCAGCATGGCCGCGAATACACCGATTTTGCCGCAGGCATCGCGGTGCTTAACACCGGGCATCGTCACCCGAAAGTGATGGCTGCGGTGCACCAGCAGCTTGAATGCTTTACCCACACCGCCTTTCAAATCATCCCTTATGAGAACTACATTCATCTCGCTGAGCGGCTGAATGCGTTGGTGCCGATTAACGGCGCGGTGAAAACCACCTTTTTCTCAACCGGTGCAGAAGCGGTCGAAAACGCGGTCAAAATCGCGCGTGCGGCCACCGTTCGTCCGGGCATCATCGCCTTCACCGGCGCGTTTCATGGCCGCACCAATATGACAATGTCGCTAACCGGCAAAGTGGTGCCGTATAAAACCGGCTTCGGCCCCTTCGCCAGCCCGGTGTTTCACGCGCGCTATCCCAACGCGCTGCACAAGGTCAGCGTGAGCGATGCGCTCGACAGCCTGGAAGCGATTTTCCGTAGCGATATTAGCCCGCAGCAGGTGGCAGCCATTATCTTTGAACCGGTTCAGGGCGAAGGCGGTTTCTACAGTGCGCCGCCAGAGTTTGTGGTTGCGCTGCGAGAATTGTGCGATCGCCACGGCATACTGCTGATCGCCGATGAGATCCAGAGCGGTTTTGCGCGCACCGGTAAACTGTTCGCCAGCGACTATTACGCCGTGCAGCCCGATATCATCACCATGGCGAAAAGTCTGGCCGGCGGTTTCCCGCTCTCGGCGGTATCGGGACGCGCGGAAGTCATGGATGCGCCAGAACCCGGCGGCCTGGGCGGAACCTATGCTGGCAGTCCACCGGCGATTGCGGCGGTGCTGGCGGTGTTAGACATTATCGAAGAAGAGGCGCTGTGCAGCCGCGCCAACCAGCTTGGCAGCCGATTAAAACAGACGTTGCAACAAGCAGATTGTAAAGCGCTGGCGGAGATACGCGGTTACGGTTCGATGATGGCGGCGGAATTCAATGATGCGGCGGGCAAGCCGTCGGCGGAGATTGCCAAAGCTATTCAGCAGCAGGCGCTGGAACAAGGTTTGATTCTGCTGACCTGTGGCGTATACGGCAACGTGATTCGTTTTCTCTATCCGCTGACCATTCCCGATGGGCAGTTCGAGGAGGCTTTGACACTGTTGGCGGGTATTCTGCGGGAACATTAATAAATGTAAGTAATAAGGTCGCCATAAATGGCGACCCTACGGCAAGATTACGCTTCGCTGCTCTGTTTACGACGAGCAGCATCGCTGTTACGGCTTAGCCACAGTGACAGCGCTTTAAGCGAATCATCGGTGAACTCGTCACAGCGTGCGGTGATCTCTTCCGGCGTCATCCAGAAGATCTCATCCACTTCCTCTTCCTGCATCGCAAACGGGCCATGGGAAACGCAGCTGAACAGCCCGCCCCATACGCGGCAATGCTGATCTTCAAAGTAGAACTGGCCGTGCTCGGCGAACGGAACGGCCGCGATACCCAATTCTTCTTCCGCTTCACGACGCGCCGATTCCAGCAGGTCTTCGCCACTCTGCACCACGCCACCGGCAGTGGCATCCAGCATACCCGGCATGAAGTCTTTAATTTCAGTACGACGCTGTACCAGAATTTTGCCCATACCATCGTGCACCACAATATAGGTAGCGCGATGACGCAGACACTGCGCACGCATCTGCGCACGGCTGGCCTGCGCAATGACTTCGTTCTCTTCGTTAACGATATCAACCCACTCGATACCGTCACCTGCCGTTTGATCCACCATCCGTAACCCTTTTCTGTTTTCGGCGTGCCCAGCACGCGCCTGTTTGCCATGCTTTATTAGAATGAGCGGTAAGGTAAAGCGTTCTTTTCGCCATCGCAAGGCGCATCGTGCTCAGCGTGTTTTACCCGATTCCGCTAACCAGAGTTGCACCGAAGCACGCTGCCACTGGAACTCAGCATAGTGTTGCAACTTCACCGGCAGCGCATCGCCGTGTAGCGCCAGACGATTGATCATCACGGCTAAATCGGTATCCGCAATCGACCATTCGCCAAACAGATTTTGCTGTCCATCAGGCAAAAGGCGCTGCACTGCAGAAATGAGTTTACTGGCGGCTTGCTCACCCGCCGGCGTAAGCGGCGCAAAGCGTTCGCCGGCGAACAGCACTTCGGTGGGACGCTCGGCGCGCAGCGCCATTAAGTCGCTGCGCAGCCATGCCTGCACTTCGCGCGCATGCGCCCGTTTCTCACGATCGCGCGGATAGAGCCGCTCGAACTCTGGCGCCGGAAAACGCTCTTCCAGATACTCCGCAATGGCTGAAGATTCCGTCAGCAGCACATCATCGATTTGCAGCGTAGGCACGCGGCAAGTCAGCGACAGCGCGCGGTATTCCTCATCCCACTGCGCATTCTGCGATAAATCAACGCGTTTGAGGGTGAAGGGAATGCCCTTCTCGGTGAGCGCAACATAAACCGACATGGCGTAAGGGCTGAAAAAGCAAGAATCTGACCACAAGGTAATGGTTGGATAATTCATTGGCTGCCTCAGGAAAGCGTCTGGTGTGCATCATGTTTACCGATTTTTATTTGTTAAGGCAATGGTGCGCTGGTCGGATCTTTAGCTGCTAAGACCAGCGCTGACTTTTCCTTTTTCTTCATAAGCGTAAGCCGAGTCACGCCGCGCGCACGCTTCTCTTCTATGCTCAATCTGAGCAGATAAAAAATGACAAGGAGGCTCAACATGCATTTACTGATCACCGGCGGCACCGGCCTGATTGGCCGCCATCTGATTCCGCGTCTGTTGCAGCTTGGCCATCAGGTGAGCGTCGTCACGCGCGATGTCGCCGCCGCACGCGAAAAACTCGACGCCAGCGTGGCGCTGTGGTCCGGCATCAATCAGCAAACCGATTTAAACGGCATTGATGGCGTCATTAATCTCGCGGGCGAACCGATCGCCGATAAACGCTGGACCGAACAGCAGAAGCAGCGGCTGTGCGAAAGCCGCTGGCAGATTACCGAGCAGCTGGTGTCGCTGATTCACGCCAGCAGCAATCCCCCGCAATTTTTGATTTCCGGCTCGGCTACCGGCTTTTATGGCGATACCGGCGATCTGGTGCTGACCGAAGAGGATCCGGGCCATGATGAATTTACCCATGCGCTGTGCGCACGTTGGGAGCAATTGGCGCTAACTGCACAGAGCGATCGTACGCGCGTCTGCCTGCTGCGCACTGGCGTGGTGCTGGCGAAAGAAGGTGGCGCGTTATCGAAGATGAAACTGCCGTTTAAGCTTGGCGTAGGCGGCCCGATTGGCAGTGGCAAACAGTATTTGCCGTGGATTCACATCGACGATTTGGTTAACGCGCTGCTGTGGTTGATCGATCACTCTGAACTGCGCGGCCCGTTCAACATGGTTGCGCCCTATGCGGTGCGCAATGAGCAGTTCGCCGCCACGCTCGGCCATGTGATGCATCGCCCAGCCTTTATGCGCACGCCCGCCAGCGCCATCAAGCTGATGATGGGCGAATCCGCGGTGCTGGTGCTCGGCGGCCAACATGTGTTGCCGAAGCGTTTAGAAGAGTCAGGCTTTGGTTTTCGCTGGTACGACTTAGAGGAAGCGTTGCGAGATGTCATGTAGGGGCGCCATTAATGGCGCCCGCCTATCACAGATTAACTCCTTTGCTGTGCCACGCGTGATTTCACTGCCGCCGGTTCATGCGTGTGTCCCGGCTGCGGCACGCGGATGATAAAGGTCAGCACGCCAGCAAACAGATACAATCCGGTATACGCCCACACCACGCCGACGATATCGAAAAACGGCAGCATCACCGACGCAATCGCGGGCGCAACAAAGTTACTCAGCCCTGCCGACAGGTTATAAATCGACACGGCGGCGCCTTTGTGATGTGGCTCCAGCGTCGGAAACACTGCGGTCATCGGCACGAAGGCGGCGACAAAAATCCCTAACATCACCGCCGGAATCAATGCCACCCAGAAGTTATGCCCGGCATATAGCGGCAGGTAGTAAAACGCCAGACTGGAGATAGCCATACCGAGGCAGCCAAACCAGCGCACCTGACGGATCCAACCCAGTTTCTCGCCGGTAATGCCCCAGAAGATGTTGGTAAAAATGGTGACGAAGAAGAACACCGCCCAGATTTGCAGCCACTCGGAAATCGTAAAGCCAAGACGATCAACAAACAGCAGCGGCATGATAATGGCGAAACCAAACAGCGACAGCGTGTTAATGATGCGAATTAAGCAGGCATAAAACACGTGCTGGTTGGTAAACAGAATAGTTACCGCGCGCGACATTTCGGCCATTTTGTCGCGCATCGGCAAATTGACGCGCGAACGGTCAACCGGCACATGGCGCAAGCTGAAATAGGCCAGCACGCCACCACAGGCAACCCAAATAATCGCCAGCCACAGCGTACCGGTTTCGCCGAGCATCGGGATGGTCAGACTCGGTAAATAGCTGCCGACCACGCCGATGCCGACGGAATACATTGCCCAGAACCAACCGGTGGCGGCCGCCAGTTTTTCACGCGGCAGCACCTGCACCAGCATCATCATGAATGAGTAGATGAATAGCGGATACGCCAGGCCGCGAATGCCGTAGAACAGCACCATCAGCGGATAGTTGCGCATGCCAAGACCCAGCGACATAAACAGCGTGTGCATGACAATCCACAGCACGAAGCCAATCATCATGGCACGCTGGGGCGTAATCAGTTCCGCCACCACGCCCGATGCCCACGCTGCTAGCGCCGCCGCCAGTCCGTAGAAGGTAAATACCACCGCCGACTGCGCTGGCGTGAAGCCCATATCGGTGATGTGGCGCGACAGAAACGCCATTTCAAAGCCGTCACCTGCCATAAAAATAGCGATGGCGAGGAAGCCCCAGAACATCTTTTTCGGTAAGCCAAACCAGTAATCATTCGATTGCATCTCATTCATCCTCTGTCTGGAATTATTCAGGCAACAACACTCGCGCCTGCTGCTGTTGTGCATAGAGCGTGCGGAACAGCTGCAACCGCTGCTGCAGCACCTTGCCGCGCGCAGCATCCGGCAGATATCGCGCCTGCACCGGCGGTTTGAGACAAACTTCGCTCTCCACACCACCCGCAGCCAGCCACGCCAGACGCGCTGCCCCTAAAGCGCCGGACGCGCTGGCGGGATGCGTGACGATCGGCTGCTGAAGCACATCCGCGATCAACTGCGCCCACAGCGTGCTGCGCGCCCCACCGCCGGTCAGGCTGCACTGACGAATCTGCTTTTGTGCGTCGCCGAGCACCGCGAAACCATCGGCGAGACCAAAAGCCACGCCTTCAATCACCGCATAGCCGAGCAGCGCACGCGGCGTTTCGTGGCGCAGATTGAAAAAAGAACCGGAGGCGTCAGGATCGTTGTGTGGCGTGCGTTCACCGGAAAGATAGGGCAGGAAAACCGGGGCATGACGCCGCTGCTCTTCGCTGAGCTGTGCCATCTCTTCCATCAGTTGGCTTTCGCTAACGGAGAGCAGATTACACAGCCAGCGCAGGCAGCTGGCGGCGCTGAGCATCACGCTCATCTGGTGCCAGCGTCCGGGCAAGGCATGGCAGAAGGCGTGCACACCCGATTGCGGATCGGCCAGCAAACGATCGTTGACGACAAAAATCACGCCGGAGGTACCCAGCGAGATAAAGGCATCGCCCGGATTGACCGCGCCAACACCTACCGCTGATGCGGCATTGTCACCGCCGCCGCCCGCCACGCAGACCGCTGCCGACAAGCCCCATTCACTTGCCAGATCGGCTTTCAATGGGGCGCTTACTGCGCTGCCTTCCACCAGCGCCGGCATATTGGCGCGCGTGAGGCCGGTGATGGCTAAAAGTTCGTCTGACCAGTCGCGCTGAGCCACATCGAGCCACAACGTGCCAGCCGCGTCTGAAGGTTCACTGATAAATTGCCCGGTTAAACGCCAGCGCAGGTAATCTTTCGGCAAGAGTACTTTGTCGATGCGACGGAAAATCTCAGGCTCATGTTCCGCCACCCAACGCAGTTTTGGTGCGGTAAAGCCCGGCATAATCATGTTGCCGCTAAGCTGCATCATTTCCGGATGTTGGGCACTGAGCGCGGCACATTGCGGCGCGCTGCGTGTGTCATTCCACAGAATGCACGGGCGCAGCACCTTGCCCTGCGCATCCAGCAGCACCGCGCCATGCATCTGCCCGGATAAACCAATAGCGCGAATCTCGCTCCAGGCCAGCGCGTCCTGCTGGCGCAATCCAGCAAGGACGTCACCGCACGCTTGCCACCAGCGCTCGGGATCCTGTTCAGCCCAATGCGCATGCGGACGCTGCACATTGAGCGTGGCGTGATTCGAGGCGATGATCTCGCCCTGCGCATTGATGATCAGCGCTTTGAGCTCCGAGGTGCCAATATCAATCCCAAGATACATAGAGCGCTCCTTATACCGCAGCCAGCGTGCGTTCTGGCTGTTTCAGCCACAGCTGCAGATCCGCCACGCTGCGCGTCACCAGCGCATGAAACGCCTTGTCCTGTGCCAGTTCGCCAAATAGCGCGTTATCGCTCAGAAAAGCGTTGAGTGCATCGGATCGGCTAAACTGCTGGCGCAGCGCATCGGCTTGCAGCACGCCATCCTGATAGGTGTAAGGCAAATCATCACTGGCCCAGCGTTGCAGGAACAGGAAGAACAGTGCAGGCAGCATGGCGGTGGCCGCCGGTTCTGCGCCGCGCTGATAGCATTCGCGCAGTGTTGGCGTCACCATGCCGGGGATTTTCGACAAACCGTCTGCGCCAACACGTTGATTGGTGTCTTTAATGTAGGGATTACTAAAGCGCGCCAGAACCACATCGCGATAATCGGCCAAATCCAGCGGGCTCGGCGACAGCGATGGCATCACATCCTGCGTCACGTAGTCATAAGCCAGTTGATAAATTGCCGGCTGACGCGTGCTGTCATCAATGTAATTGCGGCCAATCAGCGTGCCGGCCCAGGCAATCGCCGCATGCGTGGCGTTAAGGATGCGGATTTTCGCCTCTTCCCACGGCAATACCGATTCCACCAGCTCAACGCCAACCTTCTCCAGCGCCGGGCGACCGGCAATGAAGTCATCTTCAATCACCCATTGAATAAAGGATTCGGCCATCACCGCCGCGCCGTCCTCTTTACCCGTAGCGGCTTTGACGCGCTCAGCCACATCTGGCGTCGGACGCGGCGTAATACGATCCACCATGGTGTTGGGCGAGGTGGTATTTTCGCGCACCCAACTCGCTAAGGCGTTGTCACCTTTGGCGGTAAGAAACGCAAGGAAGCCGTGACGGAAACGTTCGCCGTTATGGCGCAGGTTATCGCAGTTGAGAAGCGTAACTGGTGCACCACCGTTGGCCACGCGCTGCGTGAGAATGCGCGCCAGCGCGCCATAAATCGTGCGGATGTCGCCCTTTACATCGGCCTGCACATCGGGCTGCGTAAGATCCAGTTCAAATTCCGGCGTCAAATAGTAACCGGCTTCAGTGACGGTAAAACCTATCACGCGGGTTTCACTTTTCGCTCCCTGCTCCACCAGCGCGCTGAGGTCGCTATCCCACGGCAGGATTTTGCGCAGTGACGTGATGATTTCGTAGGCGCGTTCGCCGTCTGGTGTAACGGTTTCCAGCACATATTCGCCATCTTGCGCAGCGAGTTGCTTCAGCAACGGCGCTGCATCATTGCGGATATTGCCGAGGGCAATGCTCCAGCTGTCATCGCCCTGCTCGCGTAATTTATGCAGATACCACGCCTGATGAGCACGGTGAAAAGATCCTGCGCCGATATGCATCCATACTGATTGATTAGTCATAGTCGCCTCAAAATAAACATTTGCCACCATTAAGGGCATTTGCCCGATGAGGCGTAGCATAGTGCGAGCGAGCAGCTCTGTTCTGCGAGTTCAATCACAATTAATACTTTTGCTCTTTTTTAGGGCTTTTGCTCAATTAACACTTAACCTGCATCTCGCGTTAACATGGCGCACCGGTTTTGACGGAACAGCGCGATGAGCAGAGAAGAGAAAAAACAAGAACTGGCAGCACGTGCGGCCTGGATGTATTACGTGGCGGGCGTGACGCAACAGGAGATTGCGCGCGCGTTAGGATTGTCACGTCAGGTGGCGCAGCGTTTGGTTTCCAGCGCGCGTGAAATGGGTATGGTGAGCGTAAAAATTGATCATCCGGTTACCCATTGTTTGCATCTGGCGCGCGACGTTCAGGAGAAGTTTGGCCTGCAACTGTGTCGCGTGGTGCCATCCGCCAATCTGGATGATGACGCCATTCAGCAAATGTTGGCGGTAGAAGGCGCGGCGGTGATGGCGCAATACATCAGCGAGGAGCAACCGCAGGTATTTGGCATTGGTTCCGGTAAGACGCTGCGCTCGATGATTGATGCGCTTCCCTGGGTGGAACGACCGCAGCATCAGTGCGTTTCGATGATTGGCGCGATTGCGCGGGACGATTCGGGGACGCGCTACGACGTGCCGCTGAAGATGGCGGAGAAGATGCAGGGCAAGTATTTCTTCATTCCTGCGCCGCTGTATGCCGATACGCCCGAAGATAAAGCGATGTGGATTCAGCATCAGGTTTATCAGCGCGTGACGTTACGCGCCTTGCAGGCGGATGTGGCCTTCGTCGGCATTGGTGAAGTGCAGCCCGGCTGCCCGCTGCATGCCGAAGGCTTTATCACCGATGCGCAAGTGGCTGCGCTCAACGCGCGCGGAGTGGTGGGCGAAATGCTTGGGCACTTTTTTAATCAGCAAGGTGAACGTGTGTGGGGTGAAACCGATGAACTGCTCACCAGCGTGTTGCTGGAGAGCCAGACGCAACGCCAGATTATTGGCTTTGCCGGCAGCGAGCGAAAATATCCGGCGATCCGCGCGGCGCTGCAGGGCGGCTGGGTGTCAGGTCTGGTGACCGATGAGGATACGGCGCTGAAGTTGTTGCGGGGGTAGAGGGTTCGCTGTCCCCCATCCCGGCCTTCCCCCGCCCGCGGGGGAAGGAGACGCTGCCAAATGCCACTTCAACACCCACATATAGCAGCATCTTCCTCCCCCAATTTTGGGGGAGGACCGAGGAGGGGGACAGCGAGCACTGGCCGGGATGGGGGACAGCGGGCACAAAATCTACTTCAACGATCCCTTCAAAAACTGCTGCAAACGTGGGCTTTTCGGATTACCGAACAGCTCATCTGGCGTGCCCTGCTCTTCGATTTTGCCCTGATGCAGGAAGATCACATGATTAGAGACGTGACGAGCAAACTCCATCTCGTGCGTCACCACCACCATGGTTTTGCCCTCTTCCGCCAGTTTCTGCATGATGCGCAGCACTTCGCCGACCAGTTCCGGATCGAGCGCAGAAGTGGGTTCGTCAAACAGTAACACTTCGGGCTCCATCGCCAACGCCCGCGCAATCGACACGCGCTGCTGCTGACCACCGGAGAGATGCACCGGATATTTGGCACGCGCACGTGCATCAATGCCGACTTTATCCAGATACTTGATCGCCCGCTCGCGCGCTTCCGCCTTGCTCAGCCCCAGCACCTGAATCGGCGCTTCGGTGACGTTGTCCAGCACCGTCATGTGGCTCCACAGGTTGAAGTGCTGAAACACCATCGTCAGGCGTGTACGCAGCATACGCAGCTGCTCTTTATTAGCGACTTTCAGTTGACCATCAGTGTCGCGCACCAGATTGATTTGCTGGTTGTTGACCGCAATGGTGCCTTCGCTCGGTTTCTCGAGGAAGTTAATGCAGCGTAAGAAGGTACTTTTCCCGGAACCGGACGAGCCAATAATGCTGATCACATCGCCGGCATTCGCCTGCAGCGATACGCCTTTCAGAACTTCATGTTCACCGTAACGTTTGTGCAGTTCGGTAACGCTTAATTTATTGTCAGCCATAGTGATACTCAATGCGATGAAGAAGGTTTTACGTGCGCCAGGAAGCGTTGTTCAGCTTTGCGGAACAAGCTAATCAGCCCGTAAGAGATAATCAGATACAGCACCGCAGCGATGCCAAACGCGGTAAACGGCTGATAGGTGGCCGAGTTGATATCGCGCGCGATTTTTAACAGATCCGGCACCGTCGCGGTAAACGCCAGCGCGGTGGAGTGCAGCATCAGGATCACTTCATTGCTGTACGCCGGCAGCGCGGTGCGCAGTGCCGAAGGCAGAATAATGCAGCGATACAATTTGAACGGCGAGAAGCCATAGGCGCGCGCCGCTTCGATTTCACCGTGCGGCACCGAACGAATCGCACCGGCAAAGATTTCGGTGGTATAGGCGCAGGTATTCAGCGTGAATGCCAGCAGCGTACAGTTCAGTCCACTGCGGAAGAAGGCGTTCAGCAGCTCGGTGCCCTTCACCACTTCCAGCGTGTACATGCCGGAGTAGAACACCAGCAGCTGCACATACAGCGGCGTGCCGCGAAACACATAGGTGAACAGCCAAACCGGCGTGGAGATAAAGCGGTTAGAGGAGACGCGCGCAATCGCCAGCAGCACCGCGAGCGAACCGCCGATCACCACCGAGATGATCAATAACCACAGCGTAATCGCGATGCCGGTAAAACGGTAACCATCGGTCCAGAGCAGCTGTTTCCAATACTCCTGAATAATCTCAATCATAGCTCTGCCCTTTTCACACCCACCGTGTAGCGACGTTCAAGCCACCACAGCACGCCATTCGACAGCGTGGTAAACACCAGATAAATCACACCCGCCACAATGGCGAAGTAGAACGGCTGCCAGGTACTTTTCCCTGCCAGCTGCGTGGCTTTCACCACATCTTCCAGCCCCAGCAGCGAAACCAGCGCCGTGGCTTTGAGAATAACCTGCCAGTTGTTGCCGATGCCCGGCAGCGCAAAGCGCATCATGGCCGGGAACAGAATGCGACGGAAGGTTTGCGAGCCGGTGAAACCGAAGGCAGTTGCGGCTTCGATCTGCCCTTTTGGCACCGCGAGGAACGCGCCACGGAAGGTTTCGGTGAAGTAAGCGCCGTAGATAAAGCCGAGCGTGATGATACCGGCGACCATCGGGTCGATATCAAACTGCGCCAGTCCCAGCGCATCGGTGAGCATATTCAAGGCGATCTGCAGACCGTAGAAGATCAGCAGCATCAACACCAAATCGGGCACACCGCGGATTAAGGTGGTGTAGCCTTCAAACAGCATCGCCAGCGGGCGACTGCGGGAAAGTTTGGCGCCAGCGCCAATTAAGCCGAGCACCACCGCCAGCAACACGGAACTGAGCGCCAGCTCCAGCGTCACAAGGGTGCCCTTGAGGATTACTTCGGAATAGCCATACAACATGGGTTCAATCCTGTCGTGAGGGTAAGTTACAAACGCTGCCCAACTGGCGGACAGTCCTAACCAGGAAATTTGAATCGCAGGATGGATGGCGGCAAGCGTATGAAGCCGGGCAGTTTACATATGTAAGCGCCCGGAGTGAATACTTATGTGCAACCTTCCTGCATTTCACAGACCAGGATTAGGAAACAGGATAATTAATCGCCGTACACGTTGAAATCAAAGTACTTCTTAGCAATCTTGTCGTAAGTGCCGTCTTTACGCATCTCAACAAAAGCTTTATCGATCGCGGCCTTCAGATCGGCATCATCTTTACGCAAGCCCATACCGGTACCGACGCCAAAGACTTTTTCATCTTTAACCGCTGGGCCGGCAAACGCATATTTAGCGCCAACAGGCTGTTTCAGGAAACCTTCGCTCGCCTGTACTTCGTCCTGGAACGCGGCATCAATACGACCGGCATTCAGATCCTGATACACCAGATCCTGGTTAGCGTAAGGCGTAACGGTGACACCTTTTGGCTGCCAGTACTCTTTTGCATAGGTTTCCTGGGTAGTGCCCTGCAGCAGACCGATGTTTTTGCCTTTCAGCGATTCAATGGTCGGTTGCAGCGTAGAACCTTTAGGTGCCACTAAGCGCGCGTTCGCCGCGTACAGTTTTTCAGAAAAGTTAATCTCTTCCTGACGCTTTTCGGTAATTGACAGAGAAGAGATGATGGCGTCGATCTTCTTCGCTTTCAGCGACGGGATCAGCGCATCGAAATCACTTTCCACATAAGTACATTTAGTCTTGATACGCTTACAAATTTCGTTCGCCAGATCGATATCAAAGCCAACCAGCTGACCTTGCGCGTTCTTGGATTCGAATGGCGGATAAGTCGGGTCAGTTCCGATGCGCAGCGACTGCGGCACAGCGGCGAAGACGCTCGCGCTACTTACCATTGTCAGCATCAGAGAAAGAGCCAGAACTCGCTTTTTCATAGGTAACCCTCAAGTGAAGTGCTTATTGTTATGTGGTGCGTGATGTGTTGGTTTGCGCTGTAAGATGTGCACGTTTCATGCCAGTTGTGCGAATTGGCTAAACGCTGCGCAAGCGCGCTAAATACTGCGCCCGTGAGCGGCGCAAGCACTTAGTTTGTGAGGGAAATATAACAGTGGTGTGAGGAAGAAAAAGCGACATTGTTAACTTTTGGTGCACAAGATGCACGAAGAGTGATCGCACACGCGAATTTGCACACGAGCAGTGCATTAATGCACCATTATGCGCCACTCCAGCGAGTGAAAAGATCTTCTGGCAGCTCAATATCAAACTGATCGAGCACGCGATTTACCGTTTGATCGACTAAATCGCCGATCGATTGCGGACGATGATAGAACGCCGGCACCGGCGGCATGATCAGCGCACCCAATTCCGCGGCGGTGGTCATCATGCGCAGATGTCCCAAATGCAGCGGCGTTTCGCGCACGCACAGCACCAGCTTGCGCTGCTCTTTCAGCACCACATCGGCGGCGCGGGTCAGCAGGCTATCGCTGTAGCTGTGCACGATCCCCGACAGCGTTTTCATTGAACACGGCGCGATCGCCATGCCGAGCGTTTTGTAGGATCCGGATGAGATGCTGGCGGCGATGTCGCGCACGTCATGCACCACATCGGCCATCGCTTGCACCTCGCGCAGGCTGAAATCGGTCTCCAGCGCCAGCGTTTGCCGCGCGGCGGGGCTGATCACCAAATGGGTTTCCACCTCCGCCAGCGGTTGCAGCACTTGCAACATGCGCACGCCGTAGATCGCGCCGCTGGCGCCGGAAATACCAATGATCAGTCGTTTCATAATTCAGCCTTGCAGGTTCAGATTGCGGCAATGATAGCGGCTCGCTGAACAAAAATACAAAAACAAACAGGGCGGGATTGCGCCCGCCCTGCTTTTAATCTGCCACAACCGCTGGCTTAGCCTTCGTTGTGCAGCTCCAGACCTTCCACTTCTGTCTGACGCGCGATGGCTTTGGAATCGTCATTACGCAGCGACTGCAGATACTCAAGATACTGTTGATCGACGTCTTTGGTGACGTAGATGCCGTTAAAAACCGAGCACTCAAAGTTGGCGATATCCGGGTTCTCTTCACGCACTGCTTCAATCAGGTCGTTGAGATCCTGGAAAATCAATGCATCCGCTTTAATCAGCTGGCAGATCTCGTTAACTTCACGGCCATGCGCAATCAGTTCGGTAGCGCTCGGCATATCAATGCCGTAGACGTTCGGGAAACGGATTTCCGGTGCTGCCGAGGCGAGATACACTTTTTTCGCGCCTGCTTCACGTGCCATCTCAATGATTTGCTCAGACGTGGTGCCGCGTACGATGGAGTCATCCACCAGCAACACATTCTTATCACGGAACTCAGCACGGTTGGCATTCAGCTTACGGCGAACGGCGCTGCGGCGCTGCTGCTGGCCCGGCATGATAAAGGTACGGCCAACGTAGCGGTTCTTCACGAAGCCTTGACGATATGGCTTGTCGAGGATGCGTGCGATCTCCAGCGCGATATCGGTTGAGGTTTCCGGAATCGGAATCACCACATCGATATCCAGATCTTCCCACTCGCGGGCAATTTTGTTACCCAACTTGGTGCCCATCCGCACGCGTGCGCTGTACACCGAGATTTTGTCGAGGAACGAGTCCGGACGCGCGAAGTAGACGTATTCGAACAGGCACGGATTGGTTTTCGGGTTCTCGGCGCATTGACGCGTAGAGAGCTGGCCTTGCTCGGTGATGTACACCGCTTCGCCAGGCGCTACGTCACGAATGAACTCGAAGCCCAGCGTATCCAGCGCGACGCTCTCTGACGCCACCATGTATTCGGTGCGGCCATCGGCGATCACGCGCTTGCCCAGCACCAGCGGACGAATACCGTTTGGATCGCGGAAGGCGACCATCCCGTGTCCGATAATCATTGAAACCACTGCGTAAGCGCCGCGCACCTGCTGATGCACAGCCGCCACCGCAGCAAAAATGTTGTCAGCTTCCAGCGGATAGTGCTGAAAACGGTCCAGCTCCTGCGCGAAGATATTCAGCAGGATTTCGGAATCTGAGGTGGTATTAACGTGACGGCGACCCGTTTCGAACAGCTGTTTACGCAGTTCGTGGGCGTTGGTCAGGTTGCCGTTATGCGCCAACGTGATGCCGTAAGGAGAGTTCACGTAGAAAGGCTGCGCTTCAGAGGCGCTGGAGCTGCCTGCCGTTGGGTAGCGCACATGACCAATCCCGATGTTGCCCTGCAGACGCTGCATATGGCGCGCTTCGAACACATCGCTGACCAGGCCGTTGGCTTTACGCAAACGGAAGCAGTTAATAGCATCGATGGTACAAATGCCGGCGGCATCCTGCCCGCGGTGCTGAAGCACCGTTAACGCGTCATAGATTGACTGGTTTACTGGCATGAAACCGGTGATACCAACAATACCGCACATATTGTCATTTCCTCATTAGCCGCACTCCCGATGGTGTCACCGGGGTAAAAAACTCGACGTGCTTTTCAGGTAATCGAAAAACCACCTGATGATGTAACTGAACTGGGGAATGAGTTGCGACTGTTGCCAGTCCGGGCTTTTGGAAAAGCCGGTGAATGTATCGAGAAAGAACAGCATAGCAGACACGATCAGCACGCCACGCAACGCCCCGAAACAGACCCCCAACACCCTGTCGGTTCCCGACAAGCCGGTTTTCTCAACCAGCGAGCCGATCACATAGTTCACGATGGCACCCACAATCAGGGTGGCAACGAACAACACCGCGATAGCGATGCCGTTGCGAACCAGTTCGTCGTCAAAACCTGTAAACCAGACTGCAAGGTAGGCGTAATAATGACTGGCGACAAAAAACGCGCATCCCCAGGTAACGAGAGATAAGGCTTCCCGGACAAACCCGCGAATCAGGCTGACCAGAGCCGAAAAACCAACTACCGCAATAATGACGTAATCAATCCAGATCATGAACTCTTCCAGCCCAGTGCTATCGCACCCCTGCATCCAGTTCGGGGCGCATTCTAACAGAAAAAGAAAACGTTTGCGTAGGGTTTTCCGGTTCTGTTTCCGCAAAAAAGGCGATGAAAAAAACTTTCCTCGCCCTGTGTGTTATCAATGATTTAATCCACTGATATTCAATGATTTTCTTGCCGCGCTTCGCTACAAAAATTTTGTAAAGCCGCGCCTTTTTCTGCTATCGGCGCGGCTTATCAGCGCTTTATCGCGCGCTATACGGTTTCACCACGCCACCGAGGCCGGAGATGCTTTGCAACTCACTTAGCGAGCCTTGCAGCTTCGCTTTATTGGCATCCGGACCGACATAAATGCGGGTGATTTGTCCCTGCACCGGCGTAGACGGCACGGTGAAGGCGCGATAACCCGAGAGACGCAATTGCGCCACAATCTCGCTCACTTTCGCCGCGTTCTTCAGCGCACCGAGCTGCACCACAAATGCCTGACCGGCTGGCGCTGCGGGTTCGCTCTGCTTCGGCGTTTCCACCGGTTTCGGCTGTTCTACCGGTTTCGGCTGCTCGACAGGCTTCGGCTTCGGTTGCTCCACCGGTTTTGGCTTCGGCTGTTCAACCGGCTTCGGTTTCGGCTGCTCGACCGGTTTTGGCTTCGGCTGTTCCACAGGTTTCGGCTGCACTTGCTGATGCACCGGCGGCGGCGTCACCACGCTTGGCTCGCTATTCTGCGTGGGCTGCGCGCTGCCGTTGGTGGCGGTTTTACCACCGTTCTGATTCTGTGCCGCGCCCGCACCTTCCGGCGGCTGCGCCGGTAAAGGTTGCGTCACCGGCGGCACCATTTCGCTATCCTGCTGATCGTCCGGTTTTGGCACCAGCGGAATGGCGGCGAACTCTTCTTTATAGTGCTTCTTCTTACCGTCCAGCAGGCCGGGCAATACGATGACACCAATCGCCACCAGAATGACCGTACCGACTAAGCGATTTTGGAACTTACTTGCCACTGCCGTTCTCCGCTGCCATCGATTCCATAACCTGCGCTACGGTGTGGAAAGAGCCACACACCAGAATCACATCTTCGGGACGCGCCTGCTGACGCGCCGCTTGCCAGGCTGCATCAACGTTGCTGTAAGCCACACCGCCATCCAGATGAGCCAGCAGCTCATCGGCGGAGGCACCGCGCGGACCGTCGAGCGGCGCGCAGTACCAACGATCAACCTGTGGTGCCAGCGCCGCCAGCGTGCCCGCGATATCTTTGTCGTGCAGCATGCCAACCACCGCATGCACTTCACCGCTGTGCGGCTCTTCTGCCAGACGCGAAGCCAGATAATAAGCGGCATGCGGATTGTGCGCCACATCGAGAATGACGCGCGGCGCTTCACTGACGGTCTGGAAACGCCCCGGCAGAATCGCCAGCGGCAGATGCTGACGAATAATCGCTTCGCTCACCGTTAAACCCGACGCACGCAGCGCGGTAAGCGCGGTTGCGGCATTGGGTAACGGCACCTGCGGCAGCGGTAAATCGCGCAGCTCGCCGTGCGCATCCTGCAACGTCCAGCTGGCACCGGTTTGCTGCCACTGCCAGTCACGATTGCGCTGCAGCAGCACGGCGCCCTTCTCCGCCGCGACGTCGGCGATGGTGCCCGGCATATCGGCTTCACCGACAATTGCTGGTTTACCTGCGCGGAACACGCCAGCTTTTTCCCGGCCGATACTTTCACGATCCGGACCCAGCCAATCGGTGTGATCGAGCGCGATGCTGGTGATCACCGCCACATCGGCGTCGACTATATTGGTGGCATCAAGACGTCCGCCCAGGCCGACTTCAAGGATCACCACGTCGAGATTCGCCGCGCGGAACAGATTGAAGGCCGACAAGGTGCCGAACTCAAAGTAGGTCAGTGAAATGTCACCGCGCCCGGCTTCAATCGCCGCAAAACTGGCGCTGTGCTGCGCTTCATCCAGTTCAGCGCCCTGCACACGCACACGTTCGGTGTAACGCACCAGATGTGGCGAGCTGTAAACGCCCACGCGATAGCCCGAGGCCATCAACAGCGTTTCCAGCGTGCGGCAGGTGGTGCCTTTGCCGTTGGTACCGGCGACGGTGAAGACAAAAGGAGCGGGTTTGAGCAGGTCGAGGCGTGCGGCGACGCGTTGAATACGATCCAGACCCAGTTCAATGGCCTGCGAGTGCAGATGCTCAAGATAATGAAGCCACGTGGCCAAAGGCGACGTGGCTTGAGGAAGAGATTTGTCCATGTGTCCCGTTCAAAATCAATACATCGAATAACTTAAGGTCGCGGACCACGTTGGATGCAACCTTAAGTATTCAATGTAGACGGTGCATTGGAGGAAAGGAACGTTATGCGCCTTTCCGTTGCCTGTCAGGCTTCGTTGCTCTCCGGCTCAGCCACATTTGGCTGATCACCATCCAGCTGCGGCGCTGGCAGGTTCATCATTTTCGCCAGCAGGCTCGCCAGCTTAAAGCGCATTTCCGGACGACGGATGATCATGTCGATCGCGCCTTTCTCGATCAGGAACTCACTGCGCTGGAAGCCCGGCGGCAGTTTTTCACGCACGGTCTGCTCGATAACGCGTGGACCGGCAAAGCCGATCAGCGCTTTCGGTTCCGCCACGTTGAGATCGCCCAACATCGCGAAGCTGGCTGATACGCCGCCCATGGTTGGGTCGGTCAGCACGGAGATGTACGGCAAGCCGCGCTCCTGCATTTTCGCCAGTGCCGCACTGGTTTTGGCCATCTGCATCAGCGACTGCAGCGCTTCCTGCATACGTGCACCGCCTGACGCGGAGAAGCAGATCAGTGGGCAGTTGTCTTCCAACGCCTGCTCAACGCCACGCACAAAGCGCGCGCCAACCACTGAACCCATTGAGCCGCCCATAAAGGAGAACTCAAAGGCCACAGCAACAATTGGCATGCCGTGCAGCGTGCCTTTCATCGCCACCAGCGCATCTTTCTCACCGGTGTCTTTCTGTGCGGCGACCAAACGGTCTTTATACTTCTTCGAGTCGCGGAACTTCAGCAAATCCTTCGGTTCCAGCTCGCTGCCCAGCTCAACCAGCGAACCTTCATCCAGCATGCTATGCAGACGCTCACGGGCGTGCATGCGCATGTGATGGTCGCACTTCGGGCAGACCTCGAGGTTACGCTCCAGCTCGGCGCGGTACAGCACCTGTCCACAGCTATCGCACTTGGTCCACACCCCTTCCGGGATGCTGGCTTTGCGCGTTGGCGTGGCAGTGCTTTTATTCAGTATGCGTTCAATCCAGCTCATTGATGACCTTTCTATTTAATGCTGACCTGGTCCAGTCTTCTCATTGCTGCTGAAATCACCTTCAGCAGGCCGTAAATGTCGCTCATTAAACCACAACCCGTTCACGCTGTGGATAAAAATCTGGTAACGAGCTTACTGTGACTTCTGCTGGCGGCGATGACGCCACACTTCAATTACGCCTGGCAGTATCGAAACCACGATGATGCCGACGATCAGCAGCTTCAGGTTCTCCTGCACAATCGGCAGGTCGCCAAACAGGTAACCGGCGTAAGAGAACAGCAGCACCCACAGCAGTGCGCCCGTCACATTGTAGAGCGCGAAGTGGCGATAAGACATGTGTCCCATCCCCGCCACAAAGGGGGCAAAGGTTCGCACGATTGGTACAAAGCGCGCAAGTATAATGGTTTTGCCGCCGTGGCGATCGTAGAACGCGTGGGTTTTATCCAGGTAACTGCGACGGAAAATTTTCGAGTTCGGGTTACTGAACAACTTCTCACCGAACAGACGCCCAATAGTGTAGTTCACCGCATCACCAAGGATGGCGGCGATCACCAACAGCGTTACCATCAGGTGCACGTTGAGATCGTTACCCGGCAACGCCGCCAGCGCACCGGCAACAAACAGCAGGGAATCGCCTGGCAGGAACGGCGTGACCACCAAACCCGTTTCACAGAACAGAATCAGGAACAGAATGGCGTAAATCCAGATGCCGTACTGCGCCACCAGCTCGGCCAAATGCACATCAATATGCAGAATAAAATCGACTAAAAAGTGGATGAAATCCATATAACCACAACTCCCCTAACACCCAACAATTAACGGTTAATCCGCGAGGAACAACGGTCCCAACGCAGGCTGAGGTAATGCAAAGTGGGATGGATAATCCACCGCCACCAGATAAAGCCCCTCGGCTTTGGCGGTCGCCGCCGCCAGCTTACGATCTTTGGCCGCGAGCAGCGTCGCCATCCACTCTTCCGGCTGATTGCCGGTGCCGATTTCCATCAGGCTGCCGACAATGTTACGCACCATGTGATGCACAAAAGCATTGGCTTTGATATCCACCACCACATACGGCCCATGACGCGTGACATTGAGGTGCATCACGTTGCGCCACGGCGTGCGTGACTGGCACTGCACCGCGCGGAACGAGGTGAAGTCATTCTCACCAATCAGCGCCTGACCGGCGCGCTGCATCTTCTCCGCATCCAGCGGATGGTAATAATGGGTGATGCCATTGCCCAGAATCGCCGGACGCAGCCGATGGTTGTAAATCACGTAGCGATAGCGGCGCGCCGTGGCGCTAAAACGCGCATGGAACTCGTCCGGCACCGCTTTCACCCAACGCACCGCGATGTCATCCGGCAGATTGGCGTTCACGCCTAACGTCCAGGCCGCGTCAGCACGCGGCGAGGTGGTTTCGAAATGCACCACTTGTCCGGTGCCGTGCACGCCAGCATCAGTGCGGCCCGCGCAGAACACCACCACCGGATGATCCGCCACCTTCGACAGCGCCTTTTCCAGCTTTTCCTGCACGCTGCGCACTTCATTTTGCCGCTGCCAGCCGTAATAACGGCTGCCATCGTATTCAATACCCAACGCCAGCTTAAGCGTCTTCCCTTCAGGCAACATTAATAGAAATACTCCTGCACCAGTTTCTCAGCAGTTTTTACCGCCATCAGTGCACCGCCGAAGCGGATGTTGTCTGCCACAGACCAGAACTGCAGCAGCTCTGGAATGCCGTAATCATTGCGCACGCAGCCAATGCTCAGCACGTCGCTGCCGGAAGCATCGCCCACCTGCGTGGGGTAATCGCTCTCTTCAGTCAGGTTGATATCACCGGAGCGGCCCAGTTCATCGCGCGCTTCTTCAGCGGAAAGCGGACGCAGATTCTCCACGTGCACGATCTGCGCATTGCCGTAGAACACCGGCGCCTGCACGCTGCTTACCGCGATCGGTAAACCTTCGTCCTGCAGCACTTTACGCACCTGCTCAACCACGCGACGTTCGCTCTCGACGCTGCCATTGCTGTCAGCCAGCAGCGGCAAAATGTTGAACGCCAACTGGCGGCCAAAATAGTGCGTTTCCGCCGGCACGCCGTTCAGCAAACGCGCACTTTCACCGGCCAAACCATCCACCGCCGCTTTACCATGGCTTGATGCCGCAATCAGGTTGGTGACCTGCAAACGGCTCAGACCGGCCAGATCCACCAGCGGTTTGATTGAGCACAGCAGCTGGCTCACCAGGCTGTCGGCAACGGTAATGATGTTGCGATTGCGGTAATCCGCCAGCACCTGTGGATTCACATCCGGCACCACCAGCGGCACGTCCGGTTCGAGCGCGAACAGATCGCTGCTATCGATCACCAGACAACCCTGGCTGGCGGCTTCTTCGGCATAGCGCGCCGAAGCTTCACGACCCGCAGTGAAGAACGCCAGCTGCACTTGCGTCCAGTCAAATTCGGCCACGTCCTGCACCAGCACGGTACGTCCCTCAAAACGTTTGTTCTCACCGGCACCGTTTTCACTCGCCAGCAAATACAACTCACCAACCGGGAACTGGCGTTCAGCCAGCAGTTCCAGTACAGCGTTCCCTACTGCGCCTGTTGCGCCCAAAAGCGCGATATTCCAGCCGTCAGACATGTTGGTTACTCCAGAGATTGACACAAAAACAGAAGGCGATGAAAACATCGCCCGAGATTTAGGAATTATCCCCCGCAATATTGCAGGTGATTGAAATTTCTTTACAAACTGGCGCGGAAGCCAAGTTGATTCAGCATCGCCGCCGTCTCCGCATCATCGCAATGCACCTGCAGCGATGACCATTCACGACGCTCTTCATATTGCTTGCGCAGGCGATCAAACTCGCCTGGCTTTGCCGCCACTTTACGCAGTGGCGCATCGTCGCGGCGCACATCATACACCAGATGCACTAAGCGTTTTAGCGTTGGCTGATCGAGCTTACCGCGCAGGGTGATAGAACCGAATTCAGGTGCCGGCAGCAGGCTTTCCAACGCCACCTGCTGCGGCTGGCCGATAAAGTCGCACCAGGCTTCAAACACTTGCGTGGTACCGCGCGCTTTACCTTCCAGCGTGTAGCCAGCGATATGCGCGGTGGCGATATCCACTTTATCCAGCAGATCGAGCGACAAATCCGGCTCCGGCTCCCACACATCCAATACCACGCTGAGATCGTGGCGCATCTTCAGCACTTCCAGCAGCGCCGCGTTATCCACCACCGCACCGCGGCAGGCGTTGATCAGAATGGTATTGGGTTTAAGCGCCATCAGCAGCGCCGCATCGGCCAGATGCCAGCTTTTATACGGGCCATCTTTAAACAGCGGCGTGTGGAAGGTCAGGATATCGGCCTGCGCCACCAGATCATCCAGCGAATGGAAGGTTTCCTGATCGCCACGATCGGCGCGCGGTGGATCGCACAGCAGCGTTTTCACGCCCCAGGCTTGCAGACGCTTCTGCAGGCGGCCGCCAACATTACCCACGCCAACAATGCCCACGGTGCGATCGCGCAATGCAAAACCATCGCGCTCCGCCAGCAGCAGCAGCGAGGAGAACACATACTCCACCACCGCAATGGCGTTACAGCCAGGCGCCGCAGAGAAGCTGATGCCCGCCGCCGCCAGCGATGCATCATCAATATGATCGGTGCCGGCGGTCGCGGTGCCGACAAACTTGACCGGCGTACCGGCCAGTAGCGCCGCATTCACTTTGGTGACGGAACGCACCATCAATCCGCTGGCGTCCTGCAGCTCAGCTTCCGGCAACGGACGGCCCGGCACCGCGAGCACATCGCCGGTGCGGCTGAACAGTTCACGGGCATAAGGCATATTTTCATCGACGAGAATTTTCACTGCGGCGGTCCTGTCTGCAAAAATTTAAGGCGCGTATTTTGCCATAAAGCCGGGGATTAACCTAACCGACTACGATAGCGATCGGGCGTGGTACCGGCCTGCTGCTGGAACATCACTATCAGCGCCGACGCCGAGCTGTAACCCAACTCGTGAGCGATGCCCTGCACGCTGTAGCCCTGCTCCAGCAGCGCGATGGCGCGCAGAAAGCGTAAACGCTGCCGCCATTCGCTGAATGACATATTCAACTGCTGCTGACAGCGTCGCGCTAGCGTACGCTCGGTGGTGAACACGCGCTTCGCCCATTGTGCCAGCGTGGTGTTATCGCCGGGATGCGCTTCGAGCGCGCGCAGAATCGGCGCGAGGAATTTGTCATCTGACATCGGCAAATAGCTGTTATGCACCGGCGCCAGACGCAGGCGATCGATCAATACTTCACACATGCGCCAGTCGGCTTGCGTCTGCGGCTGCTCCAGTTCACGGCGGGCAAAATCATTCATGATGGCGTGCCCGATGGCATCGACATGCAATAAACAGGCTTTATCCGGCAGGCCCGCGCAGAGATCGGCGGCGAGATTAAAGGTGCGAAAACGCGCTTCGTTATGGTTGTAGCTGCTGTGACGATGCCCGGCCGGGATCCAGATCGGAATATCGGCGGGCGTCAGCAGACGTTCGCCCTCCACTTCCATCTCCAGCACGTGGCGGGTGACGAAAATCACCTGACCCCAATCATGCGCATGGGTGAGGTATTCGGTTTTGGCGTTGACCTCGTCGTAACGCATGAAGAAGCGCAGCAAGGGCGCATCAATCGGCGGCTGGTATTCGACTTGTAGATTCATTCTGTCCGGTCACTAACGAATATTGTCCGATTTTAACTATCTGCTTTAAACCGGTCAAACGTAAACTATTCGCGATTATCTGAGGAGCTGTATCATGAATTTACTGTTTCCGCTGATCGCGGTGCTGATCTGGTCGATCAACACTATCGTCAGCAAACTCTCGGCGGGAAGTATCGATCCTGCGGCGATCTCCTTTTATCGCTGGCTGCTGGCGCTGGTGGTGCTGGCACCGTTTTGCCTGCCGGGTGTGTGGCGTCATCGTCACACCATTAAAGCCAACGGCTGGCGATTGCTGATCCTCGGCCTGCTCGGCATGGTGCTGTATCAAAGTCTCGCCTATTACGCGGCGCACAGCGTTTCTGCGGTGATGATGGGGATTCTCGGCGCGACCATTCCGCTGCTGACCATTCTGCTCAGCCTGTTTGTGCTGCGCCTCGCGCCGACACGCGGCATTCTGATCGGCGGCGTGCTGTCGTTCGCCGGTTTGGTATGGCTGGTGAGCGAAGGCAATCCGGCGCAGCTGCTGAATCAACGGCTCGGCAATGGCGAATTGATGATGCTGGCAGCATCGACTTCTTACGCCTTGTACGGCGTGCTGACCAAGCGGTGGGCGATTCCGCTGCCGACCTGGCAAAGCCTGTATGTGCAGATTTTCTTTGGCGTGCTGCTGTTGCTGCCTGGCTTCCTGCGCGCGCCGGATGTCACGCTCAACATGCACAATCTGCCGCTGGTGCTGTATGCCGGGCTGTTTGCATCGATCATCGCGCCGTTCCTGTGGATCCTTGGCGTGCAGCGTCTGGGCGCCAGCACCACCAGCATTTTTATGAATTTCGTACCGGCGTTTACTGCCATTATTGCCGTGATGTTCCTGCATGAGCAGCTGCATGGCTATCACTGGATTGGCGGTGGCATGACGTTAGTCGGCGTTATTCTGGCGCAACGTCTGAAAACCCCGCTGCGTAAGCCGCGCAGCGCGACCCTTCCCGATCCCGCCGCCTGATTTTATTATCCGGAAAGGCCGCAGCCCCCGTGGATTTCCTGGGGGCTTTTGCTATCATGTGGCCTCTTTTTTCCGGCGCACCCGGATCTGACCCGTTTTCAAGGATTCCGCCATGCAACCTCTCAGCGGTCCCGGTGTGCCCGCGGGCGATCGTTCCCCTTTATCTCAGGCCACTGGCCCAACGCGTCCTGGCGGTCCAGCCGGTGAGCAGCCGCTCTCTCCTGCGCAGCGCACTACGCTGGAACGTCTGATTGTTCGCATTATGTCTTTGAGTACGCTGAAAGCACCCGAACTCTGGGCTGGCGTGCGACATGAAGTCGGGGTGAAGAGTGAGGCGGAGCTGCAATCGCGCCACTTCCCGGCGGCGGAGCAGCATCTCAATGGTCGCTTAACCCAGGTGCAAAACAGCCTCGCTACGCGCCAGCTGCTGCAACAGCTGCTGGAAAAATTGCCGCAGGGCAATAATCGTCAGGCGGTGAGCGATTTTATTCGTCAGCAGTTTAACCAAACGGTGTTGAGCGCGTTGTCGCAGGATCAGCTGCGTCAGGTGCTGACCATGTTGCAAAACGGCCAGATGGCGATCCCGCAGCCGCAGCAAACGCGCGTCTCCGATCGCAGCTTGTTGCCAGCAGAACAGCAGTCGCTCAATCAGCAGGTTACGCGCCTTGCAGCGAAAACCGGTGAATCGCCGGTGAAACTGCTGGCCGATACGCTGAAGCTGGTGAATCTGAAAAGTGGCGATCCGATCCCATCGCGCCACTTCCCGCTGCTGACGCAATATTTGCAGGTGCGCCAGACGCTGGCTCAGCACAGTGCGCCAACCTTGCAGATGCTGGAAACCTCGCTGCGCCAGCCATTAACCCATGATGAGCAGCGACTGCTGGAAGATTACAGCCAGCAACGTTTCCAGGCGCTGCCGACCACCGTGCTGACGCCAGCGCAGACACAGGATCTGCTGAATCTGCTGTTTAGCCGCCGCGCCGAAAAACTGCACGAACAGCCACTGGCCGATAGCGAAATTAGGCCGCAGCCAATCTGGTCGCCGTTTATCCAGATGTTGCCGCAGCCGCTGGCCCAGCGCCCGGCGTTAACGCTGATTGTTGGCATCTTCCTGTTTATCTTCCTGCTGTGGCTGTTTATCTAGCAGCCGCAGTGTGCAGCGGGCGTGGCGAGTGGCCACTCACCCGCTGCCGCGCCCCACGCCATCGGATGGCCATCGCGTTTCCAAAAATCCAGCCCGCCAATTAACTCCTTGACCTGAAAACCCAGCGACGCCAGCTCGAGCGCGGCTTTGGTTGAGCCGTTACAGCCGATGCCGTCGCAATAGGTGATGTAAACCTTGCTGCGATCGAGATGCGCCGTGGATTCCGCATTCATGGTGCGATGCGGAAACGAAAGTGCACCGCAAATGTGTCCAGCCTGATAAACCTCGTCAGAGCGCGCATCAATCACCACGATTGCCGTGATGCCCTGCGCCAAATCCTCCGCTAAATCCCACGCATCGGTGTAGTACGCCAGTTTATGTTGCAGATACGCCACGCTTGCGCTGGCGCTGGCTGGGACAATTTTTAAGACCGCTGACATCGCATTCTCCTGTTGTGATTTCCCCTGAGTTTACGGCAAAGTGGTCTGCATATTGATACCACTTCTGACATAGCGATAAGACCACTGTGACCACATCATTTCTCGCGCTGTTTAGCCATCAAACTCAGGGCGGTTTACGTGAGCGACTGTGCAACACCTTGCGTCAGGCTATCGCCAATGGGCATCTGCGGCATGAGCAGAAATTGCCGTCCAGCCGCCAGTTAGCTACCGACCTATCGCTGTCGCGCGTCACGGTGGAGGCGGCATATGCACAATTAGAGAGCGAAGGTTATCTGCAGCGTTACGGCGGGCGCGGGACCTTTGTTTCGATTCGCATGGCGTCGCCCACCAACAAAACCCGCAGCGACCGTTCGCCGCACTTTTCTCAGCGCGGCCAGCAGGTTTTGGCAACGGGCGGCTGTCAGGATCCGCCCTTTCCGCTCGCCTTTGCCGCCGGTTCACCCGAGTTACGCGCCTTCCCGCATGCGCAGTGGCGTCGCATCAGCAATCAGGTGCAGCGCTCGCTGGGCAGCAAAGTGATGGGTTACGGCGATCCGCTTGGATTGCCATCGCTGCGGCAGGCAGTGGCGGATTATCTGGCGCTGTCACGCGGCGTGCGATGCACGGCGGAGCAAGTGGTGATCCTCACCAGTTCACAGCAGGCGCTGCAGTTGCTGGCGTTGATGTTCCTTGATGCGGGTGACGAAGTGTGGCTGGAAGAGCCGGGTTATCCCGGCGCGCGCAATGCGTTTCTTGCCGCCGGGGCGCGCTGTCGCGCCATGCCGCTGGATGCAGAAGGCGCAGTGCCGCTCAACGGCAGCGCGAAACTGGTCTATCTGACGCCGGCGCATCACTATCCCACCGGCACAGCCATGAGCCTGGCGCGGCGCTTGCAGTGGCTGGCGTGGGCGCGGCAGCAGGATAGCTGGCTGATTGAGGACGATTACGACAGCGAATTTCACTACGAGGATCGCCCGGCTCCGGCGCTGCAAGGATTAGCCGCGGAGGGTCGGGTGATTTGCCTCGGCACTTTCTCCAAAACGCTGTTCCCGTCGCTGCGGCTGGCGTGGATAGTGGTGCCGCCACAACTGGTAGAGCCGTTGGGCCGCGCGCGCAGCGTGATGGATGGTCATAGCGCATTGCTGCCGCAGGCGATCAGCGCGGAGTTTTTGCAGCAAGGCCATTTCGCCAGCCATTTGCGCCTGATGCGCCAACTCTATCGCAGCCGACGTGACTGCTTGCTACAGCAGATCGAAACGCGCTTAACACCCTGGCTTGAGCCGCTGCCGGCGGCTGGCGGCTTACAGTTAGCGGTGCGGCTGTTGCAAGGGGATGAAGCGCGCTTAACCGCCCAGGCGAAAGAGAACGGATTATTGCTGCCGCGCCTGTCGCCGCTTTATGCCGGTGACGTGCAGCAAGCGGGCTGGCTGCTGGGCTTTGCGGCGCTGACGCCCGGTGAGATTGTCAGCGCCTGCGATAAGCTGGTTACGCTGTTGTCGCAGCCCGCGCAAACGTCCAGGTAACCAGAATGCCCAGCGCCGCACAACAGGCACCCGCGACATAGACCGAGCCGTAACCCAGCGCCGTCGCCAGTAAGCCGGTCAACGGGCCGCTGGCACCGTACGCGATATCCTGAAACGCAGAGAAACCGCCAAGCGCAGTGCCGCGAATCTGCGGCGATACGCGCTTGATCACTTCAACGCCCAGCGCCGGGAAGATCAGCGAGCAGCCGCAGCCGGTCAGAGCCGCACCAATCAGTGCCATCCAGCCGGAAGTGGCGAACGCCAGCAGCATCAGACCGGCGGTTTCCACCAGCAAGGAAACCATCGCCACTTTTACGCCACCGTGTCGATCCGGCAAGCCGCCAAAGAACACGCGCACCAGCACAAACGCACAGCCAAAAGCGGTCAGCGCGAAACCGGCATTGCCCCAGTTCTCCGCTGCAAAATAGAGTGACGTAAAGGTGCCGATCACCGCAAAACCGGTGCCCTGCAGCGCCAGCGCCAGTCCCGGCTGAAAGATGGTTTTCACCACGCTAAGCAGCGATGGCCGCTCGCCGCCCACCACCGGCACGTTGCGGATCCAGCTATTAATCGCCAGCGACAGCAGCGGCAACAGCAGCGCAACCGCGCCGAGAGCAGCAAAGCCGCCGTACTGATTGATCAGCAAGCCGAGTGGCGCACCGGCCGCCAGCGATCCATAAATCGCCATGCCGTTCCACGACATCACTAATCCGGAACGTTTGCTGCCCACCAATCCCATGCCCCAGGTCAGATTGCCGGTCAGCAGCAGACTTTCGCCGAATCCTAACAACAAGCGCCCTAGCGCCAGCAAACCGAACTTCGCCCACGGAGAAACCGGTAACAACGCCGCCGCCAGATACGCCACGCCCACCAGCGCGATGGCCAGCATGCCGTGCTGCGTGGTGAGTTTCGCACCGTGCTGATCGGCTCGACGCCCGGCAAAGCTGCGCGTTAACAGCGTGGCGAAGAACTGAATCCCCACCGCCACGCCAACCATCAGGTTGCTCATGCCGAGTTCATGATGGACATACAGCGGGATCACCGGCAGCGCGAGGCCGGCGGTCAGATAGGTGAGGAACACCGCAAAGGAGGTGCAAGCCAGCGGCATAACGGATTGCGTCTGCGCGTCAGCAGTCGTGGTCATGATGGGTCGAACTCCTTGTAATAACCAGACACGCGCTTACTGCCAAAACAGAAACGGGATATTTGGTTCACGTTAGTGTGAAGTGATAATTTTGTTTCGGATGGAGTGAGAGTGTAGGCAAGCAGGAGGTGGAATGTCAAAAACAACAAGGGCCAGATTAACTGGCCCTTGAGATAGTGCTGGCATAATTTGGTCGCCATAAATGGCGACCCTACGGGATTATGCTGGCAACTTACGCATTGTGAGGGTGGCGTTGGTACCGCCGAAACCGAAGCTGTTTGACATCACGGTGGTCAGCGCTTTTTCAGTTGGCTTGGTCACGATGTTCAGACCTTTGCCCGCTTCATCCAGCTCTTCCACGTTGATGCTTGGCGCGATGAAACCGTGCTCCAGCATCAGCAAGGTGTAGATCGCTTCCTGCACGCCCGCCGCACCCAGTGAGTGACCGGTCATGGCTTTGGTAGCAGAGATAGACGGCGAGTTGTCGCCGAACACTTCGCGAATCGCACCCAGCTCTTTCACATCACCAACCGGCGTAGAAGTGCCGTGGGTGTTGAGGTAATCGATTGGGGTATCCAGACCTTGCATCGCCATCTTCATGCAGCGCACTGCGCCTTCGCCTGAAGGAGCTACCATGTCTGCGCCATCTGAGGTTGCGCCGTAGCCCACGATCTCAGCGTAGATGTGTGCGCCGCGAGCCAGAGCGTGCTCCAGCTCTTCAACCACCACCATACCGCCGCCGCCGGCGATGACGAAACCGTCACGGTTGGCATCGTAAGTACGTGAAGCTTTTTCTGGGGTTTCGTTGTATTTGGTCGACAGTGCGCCCATCGCATCGAACTCACAGGCCATTTCCCAGCTCAGCTCTTCGCCGCCGCCAGCAAACACGATGTCCTGTTTGCCCAGCTGAATCTGCTCAACGGCGTTACCGATGCAGTGTGCAGAAGTGGCACAGGCTGAACTGATGGAGTAGTTCACGCCGTGAATTTTGAACGGGGTTGCCAGGCAAGCAGAAACGCCTGAACCCATCGCCTTGGTCACCACATAAGGACCGACCGCTTTCAGGCCGCGTGGGCTACGCATGGCGTCAGCACCAAATACCTGATAACGCGGAGAACCGCCGCCAGAACCGGCAATCAAACCCACACGTGGATTTTGCTGATACTGTTCGTCAGTCAGGCCAGAATCTTTGATCGCTTCGGCCATTGAAAGATAAGCATAAATAGAGGCATCACTCATAAAACGCACGATTTTGCGATCGATGAGCCCGTTGGTATCCAGTTTGACGTTGCCCCATACGTGGCTGCGCATACCGGCATCTCTCATCTCTTCAGAGAAAGTAATACCGGAACGGCCTTCACGCAGAGAAGCCAGCACTTCTTGCTGGTTATTACCAATGCTGGAAACAATACCCAGGCCAGTAATCACTGCACGTTTCATTCAATAATCCTCGTTCCACATATTTGGATGACGTGCACTCTAGCGTACAGTTGTAAGCCGAACAAGTCCGATCAGCCATTTCCCTTTGTAAATTTGCGTCATGTGACGTCTATCGCTAAACTCGCGCCACTGCCTGAAATATGAGCCTTTCCCGTGAAATTAACCCCGGTTGAACACGCCCAAATAAACTGGAATGAACAGGGTACACCTGTGTCCCGAGCGTTCGGCGACGTCTATTTCTCCAACGATAATGGACTGGAGGAAACGCGCTATGTCTTCCTCGATGGCAACCATATTCCGCACCGTTTTGCTGAACATTCGCGCGATTTATTTATTGTCGCCGAGAGCGGTTTTGGGACTGGTCTGAACTTTCTCACCCTGTGGCAAGCCTTCGATCGCTTCCGAAATGAGCAGCCCAACGCCACTTTGCAACGCCTGCACTTCATCAGCTGCGAGAAATTCCCGCTGACGCACGCCGATCTGGTTGCCGCGCATGCCCATTGGCCGGAGCTGCAGCCGTGGGCCGAACAGCTGCAACAGCAGTGGCCGCAGGCGTTACCGGGTTGTCAGCGCTTGCTGTTTAACGGCGGCGAAGTCACGCTGGATCTCTGGCTTGGTGATATTAACGCGCTAATTCACACCTTTGATGACAGCCTCAATCGTCAGGTGGATGCGTGGTTCCTTGATGGCTTCGCGCCGGCGAAAAATCCAGAGATGTGGACGCCAGAGCTGTTCGCCGCGATGGCGCGCCTCGCCCGGCCGGGCGGCACGCTGGCGACTTTTACCGCATCGGGATTTGTGCGGCGCGGGTTGCAGGACGCCGGTTTCAGCATGCAGAAACGCAAAGGCTTTGGTCACAAGCGTGAAATGCTGGTCGGCGTGCTGGAACAGGCCGCTGCATTGCCGCACAGCCAGCCGTGGTATGCGCGCCCGCAGGCAGGCAGCAATGAAGTGGCGCTGATTGGCGGCGGTGTCGCCAGCGCAGTATTGGCGCTGGCGCTGTTGCGACGCGGTTGGCGCGTGACGCTCTATTGCGCTGATGAGGCGCCCGCGCTGGGCGCATCCGGCAATCGTCAGGGCGCGCTCTATCCGCTGCTCAATCAGCACGATCCCGCGCTGGCTACCTTTTTCCCGGCGGCTTTTAGTTTTGCCCGACGTCTGTACGATCGGCTGCCCGTGGAATTTGAGCATGATTGGAGCGGCGTGTTGCAGCTGGGCTGGGATAGCAAAAGCGCGGAGAAAATCGCGCAGATGCTCAACATGGCACTGCCGCATGACATCGCGTACGGCGTTAATAAAGAAGAAGCGCAACAGCTGGCGGGCGTCGAAATTGATGTCGGCGGGATTTTTTATCCGCAAGGTGGCTGGCTATCGCCTGCGCAGCTGACCAGCAATCTGCTGGAATATGCGCAATCGCGGGGATTACGCCTTCACTGGCTGCATCGCGTCACGCAGCTAACGCGCGATGAAGATCGCTGGACGCTGCACTTCAATGAGCAGCCGCCGGTGCAGCATTCTCAAGTGGTGCTGGCGAATGGCCATGCGTTGCTGGAACTTGAGCAAAGCAACATGCTGCCGGTGTACGCGGTGGCGGGACAAGTGAGCCACGCGCCGACCAATCCGTCGTTGGGCGCGCTGCGCACCGTGCTGTGCTACGACGGCTATCTCACGCCGGTCAGCCCGAACTTCGCCACCCATTGCATCGGCGCCAGCTATCATCGCGGCGATACCGCAACGGATTTCCGCGCCGACGATCAGCAGGAGAATCGCCAGCGGCTGATTAACTGTCTGCCGCAGAGCCAATGGCCGCAACAGGTTGATGTGTCAGATAACCAGGCGCGCAACGGCGTGCGCTGTGCCACGCGCGATCACCTGCCGATGAGCGGCAGCGCGCCGGATTATGACGCCACGTTGGCGCAATACGCCGATCTGCCGGAACAGCGCGCGCGCGGTGCAAGCGTGGCCGATGCGCCGGTGCATAACGGTTTGTTTGTGTTGGGCGCATTAGGCTCGCGTGGCTTGTGCAGCGCACCGCTGGCGGCCGAAGTGCTGGCGGCGCAGATGAGCGGCGAACCGCAGCCGCTGGATGCAGCTACGCTGGCGGCGATGAGTCCGAATCGCTATTGGGTGCGAAAACTGCTGAAGGGTAAAAAAGCGGGTCGATAATCTGCGGGGCGAGCGATCGCCCCGAGAGGTTAAGCGGTTTGACGTGCCTGCAGGAACAGATTGTCCCACATGCCGGTGACCAGCGCCTGATCGCGTGGCGACAGTTCGCCAGCAGCAATGGCTTTTTGCAGGCTGTTGGTGACGTGAGTTTGCAGCGCTTCCGGCGTGTGTTCACCGCTCAGCTCAATTTCCGCCACTGCCAGGGTCAGATGACCACGCAGATAGCCGCCTGCAAACAGCTCGTCATCGCTGGCGTGATCGACCATGTCATCAATCAGGGCCAGAATGCGGGTTTCAAATTCTACGATCATCTCTTCCTCTCTTCTTATAACCTTCGCGGATTACAGATCTTCCGGCCAAGGGAATTGTGCCGCCGTCAGTGGCGGCGTGCCGTAATAATTCGTCAGTGCATCGATGAAACGGGCCGGTCGAGCCGGAATGCCCTGCTGCAGATACGTCATCACCTGTGCATGAACCTTGCGCTGAAACGCTATGCGATCTGGCTCACAATCGCCTTCGAGATTGTCACAACTTACGTTGAAGGGAAAGCCCGCCGCCACGCAGAACAACCACTCCAGCGCCTGCGGTTTTACCTCAACCGATTCGAACTGGCTCTGCGTTTGCGCATCGCGTCCGTCCGGGCAATACCAATAACCAAAATCCACCAGCTTGCGGCGCGCTTCACCGGCAATGCACCAGTGGGAAATTTCATGCAGTCCGCTGGCGTAGTAGCCGTGTGCGAACACCACGCGATTCCACAGTGAGGTTTCATCCGCTGGAAGATAAATAGGTTCGTCGTCGCCTTTAATTAGACGGGTCTGAAAATCGTCAACGAAGCAGCCATCAAAGATGGCAATCAGCTGATCGTAATGGTGTGTTGTACTCATAATTTTTAATCTTTAAAAAAACCGGCGCCATTGTCGCATTGGCAGCCGGTCTTGACGAGTGTTGGATTACAGCGTGGCCAGCCAGGCCATCAATTCTGCGCCGTGACTGTCCCATAACAATTTGGCGCTCATCACCGCAGAAACCGTCACCACCATGGGGCGAATCAGTTTCTGACCGCGGCTCAACACCAGCTTGGCACCGAGGCGCGCGCCGATAAAGGCGCCGAGCAGCATAATCGCGCCGGTGCCCCACACCACTTTTCCGCCGAACATAAAGAACAGCAAACTGCCAAAATTCGAGGTGAAATTTAGGATTTTGGCGTGGGCGGTGGCTTTCGCCAGATTGAAGCCGCACAGCGTAACGAAGGCCAGCGCATAGAACGAGCCGGCGCCGGGACCAAAGAAGCCGTCGTAGAAGCCGACGCAGCCGCCGCCCACCAGCGCATAGGGCAAACCGTGCAGACGACGTTCGCGATCGGCTTCGCCCAAACGCGGCATCAGCAGGAACCACAAACCGATGCAGATCAGCAGCAGCGGTAAGATTTGGCGCAGCACATCCGCTTGTAAGTGCTGAATCAGAATGGTGCCGGCAATCGCGCCGAGAAAGGTCATGGCGATATTCAGCCACTGCTCGCTCAGATTCACCGCACCACGTCGGATGAAATAGAGGCTGGCGGAGAACGATCCGCCGACCGATTGCAGCTTATTGGTGGCTAACGCCTGTGCCGGAGAAAGCCCGGCCGCCAGCAACGAAGGCACGGTGAGCAAACCACCGCCACCGGCAATGGAGTCGATAAACGCCGCCAGCACCGCCACGAAAAACAGCACGCCGAGCACCAGCGGGCTGACAACAAACCAATCCATTGCAGTACCTACAGAAGATGCTTATCTAATAACGCCTGGCAAGACGGCGGAAGTGGCGGCGGCGTTTTCTTCACCGGCGGCGTACTACCTGGTTTTTTCGGCAGGAACCAGCTGTCCAGCTCAGCGCCACAGCCATCGCCCGCCGGTTGAGGTGCCTGGTCTTCACACTCCAGACTGCCCGCCGGGCAACGCAGACGCACGTGCATGTGCGCACGATGGGCGAACCACGGACGCACTTTATTCAGCCACGCGCGATCGCTACCGGCATCGGCACAAAGCTGCCTTTTAATCGCTGGATTGACGAAGATACGTGTGACTTCATCATCTTTCGCTGCCAGTTTAATCAGGCTGTCAATTTGCGGCTGCCAGTGACGCGCAATCACCTGTTTATCATCGGCAGAAACCAGATCGAGCGGCTGCGGCTTGAGTAATTGCTGCGCCGTCCAGCGGGTTTTCGGCAGCTGCAGCCAGATATCAACATCCAGACCGGTTTGATGGCTGGCGTGGCCGCTGCTAAAACGGCCACCCGCCGCCATGCCCATATCGCCAATCAGCACTTGCCCCAGCTGAAGCTGATGAACCTGAGTGCTGAGACGCTGAATAAAGGCGATCAGATCGGGATGGCCGTAATAACGGCGTTGATCCTGGCGCATCACCTGATAATTAGGTGAGTTGAGCGGCAACTGCTGCGCACCGACAATACAGCCGTTGGCGAAACCGCCAATCGACTGCGGGCTGCCGGCAATCGGCTGATGAATTTGCTGCCACGGCGTGGCGGCAACGGCGGCCGCACTGCATAACAGCGCGGCACAGGTGATGAGCAGACGACGCATCATCGGGCTTACCAGCGCGGAACGCTGCTGTTGACGTCACCGTTTTGCGCACGCTGGCGCAGCAGGTGATCCATCAACACAATCGCCATCATCGCTTCGGCAATCGGCACGGCGCGAATGCCGACGCACGGATCGTGACGACCTTTGGTGATCATCTCGACTTCTTCACCATCGCGCGTGATGGTGTTGCCTGGCACGGTGATGCTGGAGGTCGGTTTCATCGCCAGATTGGCGCTGATGGTTTGGCCGCTGCTGATGCCGCCCAAAATGCCGCCCGCGTGGTTGCTCTGGAAACCGTTGGCACGAATCTCATCGCGATGCTGACTGCCGCGCTGGTTGATCACCGCGAAACCGTCGCCGATCTCCACGCCTTTCACCGCGTTGATGCTCATCAGCGCATGCGCTAAATCTGCATCCAGACGATCAAATACCGGCTCGCCCAGGCCCGGCGGCACGTTCTCCGCCAGCACGGTGACTTTGGCGCCGATAGAATCGCCCTCTTTTTTCAGGCCGCGCATCAGTTCATCCAGCGCTTCCAGTTTGGAGGCATCCGGGCAGAAGAACGGGTTCTCTTCTACGATGCTCCAGTCTTTCAGCTCGCAGGCCACATCGCCAATCTGCGCCAGATAGCCGCGCACCACGATGCCGTGCTTCATCTGCAAATACTTCTTGGCAATCGCACCTGCCGCCACGCGCATCGCGGTTTCACGCGCGGAAGAGCGTCCGCCGCCACGATAGTCGCGCAGGCCGTATTTTTGCTCGTAGGTATAATCGGCATGGCCAGGACGGAACAGATCTTTGATCGTGCCGTAATCCTGTGAACGCTGGTCGGTGTTCTCAATCAACAGACCGATTGAAGTCCCCGTCGTCACGCCCTCAAACACGCCGGACAAAATTTTCACCTGATCCGGCTCGCGGCGCTGCGTGGTGTAGCGCGAAGTGCCAGGACGACGACGATCGAGATCGTGCTGGATGTCGGCTTCCGTCAGCGGAATGCCGGGCGGCACACCATCAACGATGCAGCCCAGCGCAATACCATGCGACTCGCCAAAAGTGGTTACGCGAAAAACTTGTCCGATGCTGTTTCCGGCCATGCTGGTTCCTTGTTGCGATGTTGCGGGCGAGCGCTCGCCCTCTTATTTAGTCTTTGTAGAATGAGAAGTGATGCTGTGCCGCCACGATTTGCTCGCGCGTCAGCATAAACACGCCGTCACCGCCGTTATCAAACTCCAGCCAGGTAAACGGCACGTCTGGATACTGATCGATCATGTGCACCATGCTGTTACCCACTTCGCAAATCAGCACGCCTTGCTCGGTGAGGTAATCCGGCGCACAGGCCAGAATGCGACGCACCAGTTTCAGGCCGTCGCTGCCCGCCGCCAGACCGAGTTCCGGCTCGTGGCGATATTCGTTCGGCAGATCGTCCATATCTTCCGCATCCACGTACGGCGGATTGGTGACGATCAGATCGTATTTCACCGGCGGCAAGTTGCGGAACAGATCGGCACGGATTGGCGTGACGTGGTTCAGCAGGCCGTGCTCTTCGATGTTCTGCTCGGCAACAGCCAGCGCATCGGTGGAGATATCGACTGCATCCACTTCCGCTTCCGGGAAGGCGTAAGCGCAGGCAATGGCGATGCAGCCGCTGCCGGTACACATATCGAGAATGTGATTAGGCGAATCGCTGATCAAACCGGCAAAACGGTTCTCAATCAGTTCACCAATCGGTGAACGCGGCACTAATACGCGCTCATCAACGTAAAATTCGTGACCGCAGAACCAGGCTTTGTTGGTGAGATACGCCACCGGAATGCGCTCGTTGACGCGGCGAATCACGCGCTCAACAATGCGATGACGCTCGCTGGCGGTCAGGCGCGCATTGCGCATATCTTCTGGAATATCCAGCGGCAGCCACAGCGTTGGCAGAACCAGTTGGACTGCTTCGTCCCAGGGATTATCCGTGCCGTGGCCGTACCAAATGCCTGCCGCCGAAAAACGGCTGACAGCCCAGCGCAGCATGTCCTGAATGGTGTGCAGTTCATTCACTGCCTCATCGACGAATATCTTGTCCACGTAGCCCTCCGCAGGCCATAAAATCAATCGGCCGATAGTGTGCCACGAAGCCGGGCAGAATTCAGCGCAGCGAGGCGAAAAAGCTGACATTTGTTAACGCTAACGGTTAAGGTATGCGACTTGATGTTTATCAGCCTTTTCTGACCCCAGCACAGAGCCATGAGTAAAAAAACGCCGCTAAGCCAGGACGATCAGCAGATGTTCCGCCAATTAATGACCGGAACGCGCAAGCTGAAACAGGACACCATCGTGCATAAACCGGTGGTGAAAACGCGCCAACTGCCGTTGAAACGCTTGATTTCGGAACAAGCCGATAACAGTCATTACTTTTCTGACGAGTTTCAACCGCTGCTTTCCAGTGAAGGTCCGGTGCGCTACGTGCGCGCCGATGTCAGCCATTACGAGCAGAAGAAATTGCGTCGTGGCGATTACACGCCGGAAATTTTTCTCGATCTGCACGGCTTAACGCAGATGCAGGCCAAACAGGAGCTGGGCGCGCTGATCGCCGCCTGTCGCCGTGAGCATCTGTTTTGTGCCAGCGTCATGACCGGACACGGTAAACACATCCTCAAGCAGCAAACACCGCTGTGGCTGGCACAACATCCGCATGTGATGGCATTTCATCAGGCACCGAAAGTGTTTGGCGGCGACGCCGCATTGCTGGTGCTGATAGAGGTAGAAGAGTGGCAACCGCCTGAACTGCCGTAAAGGCTGCGGTAAAAAAGGATAGGGCCGCATTTGTAAGCGGCCCATAGAGCGGAATTACATCGCTTTAGCCAATTTTGACGGGCTGACCTGCCACTCCAGCTTGCCTTCGCAGGCAGCTGCATCAAAGTTCACACAGGCTATTGCCGAGGTCGCGAACATCGGCGGCGCTTCCTGCGGGCAGAGTTCAGACACCAGATAACCCACCAGCGGCAGATGCGAAATCACCAGCGCCGATTTAACCCCTTTTTGTGCCAGCGCCTGCAGATAGCAGGCCACCATGCCTGGATCGCCGCCCGGCGTCAGTTCCGGCAAGACATCCTGCCCTTCTGGCAATTTCAGGGTTTCGCGCACCGTGGCGAGCGTTTGCTCGGCACGCAGGTAAGGACTGACTAATACCCGATCAATTTCTGGCGTTTTGCCGTTGAGCCAGCTCGCCATCGCTCTCGATTCATCACAGCCACAGAGTGTGAGAGGTCGAACAGAATCACTCGCTGCTTCCAGAGCTGCATCGCCATGACGCATGATAAAAACTTGCATAAAGCACCGCTGTTGTTTGTCGATATCGCCCGGTACCACAGCACCAGACGCTTCATTCTGCGAATGAACGGTGTGTTTTACCCCAATGGCTTCAGTATAGTCAACCGGTTGTTTATTAAATAAGCATATCTCAGAATGGTGCCGCGCTTGCCGCTGCGCGGCCCTCTGACTAACCCGCTGAATCTGTGCGCCTATTCACGATTGTGCAGAAGTGTAAAAATTCGTTTGCTGTTCTGACATTGCGATCAGCGCCTCACTCGGCGCAAAACGCTCGCCGTGCTGCTGCATTAATGACCTTAATGCTTTGACGATATCGCCAATGCCGCGCTGATCCATATAGCGGAACGGACCGCCAAGGAACGGCGGAAAACCGATGCCAAATACCGCCGCAATATCGCCATCACGCGCGTTGCGGATTACCGCTTCATCCAGACAGCGTGCCGCTTCGTTCAGCATCATCAATACACAGCGCTCAGCGATCTGCGCTTCGCTCTGCTTCGCCTGCGGTTTGATATTCAGTAGTGAATAAAGGGAAGCATCGACTTTGCGTTTTCCCGGCCAGCGCGAACGTTGATAGAGGTAAAACCCTTTGTGGTTTTTACGCCCTTTTCTGCCGTCGGCCAGAATGGCGTTCGCGGCGTTGGGCGCGCTGAAACGTGAACCGTAAGCCTGCTCGAGAATCGGGCTGATTTTGCTGCCGACATCAATGCCCACTTCATCCAGCAGCTGCAGCGGCCCAACCGGGAAACCAAATTTCACTAACGCGCGATCGATATGCTCAATCGGCTCACCTTCCTGCAAACAGTGCATCGCTTCATTTATATAGGGCGCGAGAATGCGGTTAACGTAAAAGCCGGGACGATCCGCCACCACCACCGCCGTTTTGCCCTGCTGTCGCGCCAGCTGCACGGTGTTCGCCAGCGTTTGCGCCGAGGTGTTGGCGTGAGGAATCACCTCCACCAGCGGCATTTTGTCCACCGGGCTGAAGTAGTGCAGGCCGATAATATTTTCTGGTCGCTGCGCATGGGTGGCAATGTCGGCAATCGGCAGCGACGAGGTATTGGAGGCGAATATGGTATGCGGCTGGCAATGGCTTTCGATTTCGCTGACCATCTGCTGCTTGAGCGCCAGATCCTCAAATACCGCTTCAATCACCAGATCGCGCTGGCTGAATCCCTGATAATCGGTGCCGCCGCTGATGCGCGCCATCTGCTGCTGACGTTCGGCGGCTTTTAGCTGACGCCGCTTCACCTTATTGCTCAGCAGATCCCAGCTGTATTGCAGCGCATGATTCACGCCATTGAGATTGATGTCTTTAATGCGCACTGGCAAACCGGCTTTCAGCGCCGTAACGCTGGCGATGCCGCCGCCCATCAAACCGCCGCCGAGCACGCCAATCTGCTTCAGCACTTGCGGCTCGACACTGGCCATCGACTCTTTCTTTAAGGCCGTTGAGGCGAAGAACAAACTGCGCAGCGCGGCCGATTCTGGCGTCATCGCCAGTTGGCCAAAGGCACGCGCTTCGGCTTCATGCCCGGCGCTGCTGCCCTGCTCCAGACCGATGCGCACCACGTCAAGAATACGGTCAGCCGCTGGATAGTTGCCCTGGGTTTTGCTGTGGGTTTGCCGCTGCGCCAGCGAGAACAGCACCTGACGCGCAATCGGTCCCTGCAGCAAACGATCGCGGCGCGAAAGCTCCCGGCGCGCGCCTTTTCCTTTATGTACGCGCGCAATCGCCGTTTCCAGCAGAATCGATTGCGGCACCGCGTCATCGACAATCCCGAGCTTAAGCGCCTGTTTAGCGCGCAGCTGTTTGCCGGTAAGGATCAGCGGCAGCGCCTGCTGTACGCCAATCAGGCGCGGCAAACGTTGCGTACCACCAGAACCCGGCAGCAGACCGAGCTGCACTTCCGGCAAACCGAGGCGCGTTTTGTCATCCAGCGAACAGATGCGCGCATCGCAGGCCAGCGCCAGTTCCAGACCGCCGCCAAGGCAGGCACCGTGAATCGCCGCCACCACCGGAAACGGCAGCGCGGCAATCATCGCCATCACATCTTGTCCCTGCTTTGCCAGCGCCTCAGCTTCCTGCGCCGTTTTGCAGCTGGCGATCATGCTGATATCCGCACCGGCAACAAAGTTGTCTGGCTTGCCGGAGATCAACACTAATCCGGCCAACTCCCGATGGCTGCGCGCTTCATCCAGTATCGCTTTGATTTGCGGCACAAACTCGGCCTTCAGCGTGTTCATCTTCTCGCCCGGCACATCGATGGTGATCACACCAACGTGGTCGAGGCGCATGTGTAAATGAAAGGCGGATTCGCTCATTATTCGGCCTCCAAAACCATTGCCGTACCCAAACCGCCCGCCGCGCAGGCGGTGACCAATCCTAATCCGCCACCGCGCCGCCGCAGTTCCTGCAGCGTCTGCGTGATCATGCGTGCGCCGGTAGCGGCAAACGGATGACCATAAGCAATCGATCCGCCGAGCACGTTAAAGCGCTCTTCATTCACTTCGCCCAGCGCATGCGGACGATTCAACACCTCGCGCGCAAAGCGTTCGTCACGGAACATTTTCAGGTTGGCTAAAGTTTGTGCGGCAAAGGCTTCATGCATATCAATCAGCGTCAGATCGTTGAGCGTGATGCCGGCGCGGTCCAGCGCCAGCGGCGAGGCGTAGGCCGGTCCAAGCAGCATGTCCTGCCAGACATCAATCGCCGTAAAAGCGTAGCTGCGCAGATAGCCGAGCGGCTGAATGCCAAGTTCGCGCGCGCGCCCTTCACGCATCAGGATCACCGCTGCGGCGCCATCGGTCAGCGGCGTGCTGTTGGCGGCGGTCACCGAACCGTGGCGACGATCAAACGCCGGGCGCAGTTTGGCGTAATCGGCGGCGCTGGCGTTGAAGCGAATATTGTTGTCCTGCTCGATGGGCGCTTTCCACGGTGGCACAAACGCGGGCATCACTTCCTGGCTTAACACGCCCGATTGCCAGGCGCGCGCCGCATGCTGGTGCGAACGCAGTGCCAACGCGTCCTGCTGTTCACGCGTGATGCCGTGACTTTTCGCCATCTGCTCGGCGGTATCTCCCATGCGCAACCCGGTGGAATACTCCGCCACCGCCGGCGGCACCGGCAACAGATCGCGCGGGCGCAAACGGCGCAGGATGCTGAGTTTTTGACTGAAGCTGCGCGCTTTGTTGAGATCCACCAGCGCACGCGCCAGAGTTTTACTGACGCCAATCGGCAGCACCGAGGATGAATCCGCACCACCGGCAATGCCGGCATCGATGGTGCCCGCCATTAAACTTTCCGCCACGTTTGCCACCGCCTGAAAACTGGTGGCGCAGGCGCGACTAACGCTATACGCATCGGTATGTACGCTCAATCCGCTGCTCAGAACAATTTCACGCGCAATGTTGGGCGCTTCAGGCATCTGCACCACCTGACCAAACACCAGTTGATCGATAACGTCGACCGGTAATTCGCTGCGCGCCATCAGTTCGCTGATCACCATGCGTCCCAGCTCCAGCGCGGGAATGCCGTGGAAATCGGTCGCCTGACGGGCAAAAGGGGTGCGTAATCCGTGGGTTATGGCGATACGTTCGCCCTGACGCGTCAGCAGCGGCTGCGCTTTGCTCATTGCAATCACCTGTAATTTTCGACCGGGGCATCATTGCCAAACAGGTCTGACCTGATCATCAGTGTTAACTAAGTGTTGCTAAGTAGCCAATAAGCAGAGGAAAAAAGTGCGAGGGAATACACGAAAATGAGTTAAGGCTGCCGAAGGGGTTTCGGCAGCGGCGTGATTAGCGTAGGCCGAGCTGGAAAATCAGGGTTTCGGCCTGGCAGGCAAAGGTGAAGTCGATAGAGAGGCGCACCGCGTCGCCTTCATTGGCAAAATCCGCGCGAATATCGCAAGGATCGGATTCGACCTGACGCGCGCGTTCAGTCAAATGCGCCAGCATCGCTTCCGCCGCATGGCGATCGGCAAACACGCCAGACCAGCTTGCGGTGCAATCGGTGTTATCCATCACGGTTCCCACATCGACACAGCAGCAGGCCGCTGTTTCGTTCGCACTACACTTTTTAATGGCATCAGTCATGGTTCTCTCCTGACGATAAATTCAACATAATCGGATTATTTTCTGCCGCAAAGTGTACGCCTGCTGCGTTTTCACATCCACGATCAAGCCGCTAAGTGACGAATATCACACTAAAAATTGATCCAGAACAAAATTGAAAGCTATGTTGAGGGCGAACCGCTAAGATTTTGTTAAGCAGATCTGATTTTATCGATCAAATTAGAAATATTTAAAAAACATTATTGCAACAAATACACAGGTCGGACCTATACTCGTCGCACTGGTCTGATATGTGGTTTTGCCATCAGTCCCTACAATTCGCCGCTCTTTGTTACGCGACGTAACAACGTTAAATAATAAATCTAGATGAGGTTGTGGTCATGAACCATAAAAACCTGTTTGCAAAGTCAGCTGTGGCAGCTGCAGTAACGCTCGTCTGTTCTCATGTTTACGCCGCGGGCTTTCAACTGAATGAATTCTCAGCAATTGGTTTAGGTCGTGCATATTCCGGCGAAGGTGCGATGGGTGATACCGCCGCCTCTGCCAGCCGTAACCCGGCAACCATGGCGTTAATGGATCGCCCTTCTTTCTCTATCGGCGCGGTTTATATTGATCCTGAAGTGGATATTAGTGGTCAGAGCCCGTCTGGTCGCAGCCTCGATGCCAAAAATATTGCGCCGAATCAGTGGATCCCTAATCTTCACTACGTGCATCCGATTAACGATCAGTGGTGGATTGGTGCATCTGCGACCTCCAACTATGGTCTGGCAACCGAATTTAATGACGGCTATACCGCAGGTGGTTATGGCGGCAAAACCGACCTGATGACCGGTAATTTTAATATCAGCACCGCTTATCGACTGAATGAGAATTTCAGTTTTGGTATCGGCTTTGATGCGGTCTACGCAAAAGCGAAAATTGAGCGTTATGCCGGTGAATCTGGTGCAGCGCTGGGCATTCCTGCCAATACCCAAATTGCCCATTTAAAGGGTGATGAATGGGGTTACGGCTGGAACGCCGGCATTTTGTATGAAGTGGATAAGAACAACCGCTTCGGTTTCACCTATCGCTCAGAAGTTAAAATCGACTTTGATGGCGATTACAAAAGCAGCCTGCCGGGTTACGTAAATTCTCTGCCGCAAGCGCAGCTGTTAGGCCTGCCTTACGGCACCGGCGGCTCAACCATTCCGGGCTCTCTGACCTTAAACCTGCCAGAGATGTGGGAAGTTTCAGGATGGCATAAAGTGGCGCCGCAATGGGCGGTTCACTACAGCCTGACGTATACCAGCTGGAGCCAGTTCCAGGAGCTGAAAGCCACCGGCAGCAATGGCCAGACGCTGTTCTATAAGGATGAAGGCTTCCACGATGCCTACCGTATCGCGTTGGGTACCACTTACTTCTACGACGATAACTGGACCTTCCGTACCGGTATCGCCTTTGATGACAGCCCGGTTCCGGCCGATAAACGTTCAATCTCCATCCCGGATCAGGATCGTCTGTGGCTGAGCGCCGGTGCGTCTTATGCGTTCAATGAAGATGCTTCCGTCGACCTGGGTATTTCTTACATGCACGGTCAGAAAGTCACCGTTAAAGAAGGCCCGTATACCTTTAACTCTGAAGGTAAAGCCTGGCTGTATGGCGCGAACTTTAACTACAAGTTCTGATGCCTGAAGTGATGTGAATAACGGCGACAGCGATGTCGCCGTTTTTATTCTTAATCCTGCACGCGATGTACCACCGGCCAGTGAGCCGCGAGAAAATCCACAAAGCAGCGCACGCGCGGCGACAGATAACGGCTGGCGGGCCAGATGGCAGAAAAACGACTCTCCCGCACGCAGCTGCCCGGCAACACTTCCTGTAACTCGCCTCTTTTCAGTAGTTCACTCACGACAAAATCCGGCACATAGCTGATGCCCATTCCAGCCAGCGTGCTGTGCACCATCGCTTCGATGTTGTTGACGGTTAACAGTTTTAGCGGCTGGAATTCGCCAGTCACACGCAAATCTGCCAGCTCCCAGCTTTGGATCAAGCCGGTTGCCGGGAAGCGAAACAGAATGCAGTGATGGCGGATTAACTCGTCGCTGTGTTTTGGTGGCTGATGGCTTTGCAAATAGCCGGGACTGGCGCACAACACAAAGCGAAATGCGCCCAGCGTGCGCGCCTGCAGGCGTGAATCCTGCATTTCACCGCTGCGAATCGCCACATCAAATCCTTCATCAATGACGTTCACCAGCCGATCGCTAAAATCCAGTTCCAGTTCAATATCCGGATAAAGCTGGCTGAAGTGCGGCAGCAGCGGCGTGAGTAGCCGATATCCGACCACCGGCAGCGAAATGCGCAGTTTGCCGCTGGGATGACTCACCGCCTGAGTGATCTCCGCTTCGACATCGCGAATTTGTTCGAGGATAGGCCGCGATCGCTCCAGCAACAATGCGCCCTCCGCCGTCAGGCTGACGCTGCGCGTACTGCGATGAAACAAGCGCACGCCGAGCTGCTGCTCTAAACGTGCCACATTCTTCCCCACCGCAGACGCGGAAATGCCAAGCAGGTGCGCCGCCTGCACAAAGCTCAGCGTCTCGGCTGTACGCACAAAGGAAGTTAACGACGTCAAACTGTCCATGCTAATAAACCTTTTGTCCGCAAAGAACGGATATCCACCCCATTTATTCATCTTTATATCCGCAATAGCATCCTTCGTCATCCCTTCACTATTTTGCGAGACCTTTCGATGACGGAAATCAGCACGGCATTGACTATCAGCGCTAAACACAGCGCAACGCTGGCGATTCTGCTGGCAGCGTTATTGTTGCCGTTAAGTTTTACCGGCGGCGTTGTGACAACACCGGCGATCAGCCACGAACTGCAGGGCGGGCCGCTTTCACTGGCCTGGCTAACCAATGGCTTTATGCTGACCTTCGGCAGCGGTCTGCTTGCTGCGGGCGTCGCCGCCGATAAGCTCAGCTACAAACGCATTTTCATCGCCGGTCTGGCGCTGTTCGCGCTTAGTTCTCTTTTGATTTTTCTCACCCAAAGCGCGTTTGCCCTCGGCATCTACCGCGCGCTGCAAGGCATTGCCGCCGCCATGACCTTAGCTGGAGGCGCCACCGCGCTGGCGCATCTGCACAGCGGTAATACGCGTACGCGGGTGTTCAGTTTGCTCGGCACGCTGTTTGGTGTCGGATTGGCGTTTGGCCCGTTGCTGATGGGATTGATTACCGCTGGATTGGGCTGGCGCTGGGTTTATCTGGTGCTGGCGTTGATAGCCACGCTCATCGCGTTAGCCAGCCAGCTTTCTCTCGCCGCACCGCAGGTGCGCGCATCCGGACCTGTGGATATACGCGGCACCGCGCTATTCAGCATGGCGCTGCTGTCCTTCACCACCGCGCTAATTCTGCTGCCGCAATATGGCGCGATTTCATGGCCGCTGCTGCTGTGCACGGTATTAACGCTGCTGGCGGGCGGAGAATTTTATCGTCACACCAAGCGGGTTGAAGCGCCGGTGTTTAGTCTGACGCTGCTGCGCCAGCCGCACTTTGCTGGCGTGCTATTGCTGCCCGTCGCCACTTGTTACTGCTATGTGGTGCTGCTGATTGTTATCCCGCTATTTTTGATGGGCGCACAGGGACTGAGTGAAACGCAAAGCGCCGTCACGTTGCTGTCACTGACCGCGCCGATGCTGATTTTTCCCGGTATCGCGGCCTGGCTAACGCGCTGGTTCCGTGCTGGCAATGTAGCGGTATTGGGCTTGCTGCTGGCGACATTGGGATTGCTGGGCATGGCGCACGCCATCGCAACCTTCGATATCACCGGGTTGAGTATCGCGATGTTCATTACCGGCGCGGGTGCGGCGTTGCCCTGGGGTTTGATGGATGGATTGGCGGTGTCTGCCGTATCGGTAGAACGTGCAGGCATGGCGGCCGGCTTGTTTAATACGGTGCGTGTGGCCGGTGAAGGTATCGCGCTGGCGGTGGTGATGGCGCTGCTGACGCTGTTCAATCAGTGGCAACTCCACCAGACATTACCTGCGCTGGACGTCAGCACGCGCGAGGCGGTTGCTGGCTGGCTTTCCGGCAGTCATATCGCAGAAGCCAGCAAGTTACTGCCGCAATTGACGGTCCGCGCACTGGTGCACAATGTTCAACAGGCTTATCAGATTTTGTTGTACGGATTAGCGGCGATCACGCTGCTGTGTACAGGGATGATTGGATTTTTACTGACACGCCCAACGATACCGAGATAAAAAAATGGCGACTCAATTGAGCCGCCATCTTCTTTTATTGTGAGTCGATATCTTTCAGATCATCCTGAATCGCACTGGCGTTCGGATTATCTTCCGGCTTCAGCTTACCGCCGTTGGCGATGAAGTCATGTCGCTGGAAGTAGGCATTGCGAATGAAGGCGTACGGATCTTGCTGCTGACGCAAAATGGCGTCCGAATCCAGCAACTGCGCACGGGTTTCAATCCCTTCCAGTGTCCATTTACCTACCGAGATCGGCCAGCTTAACCAGCTTAAGACCGGATAAAGCGTATCAACGAAATCACCGCCATCTTCACGGATGGTGAAGCTGCCGTAGGCTGGCAATTCAACATACGGGCCGTAACCGACGCCATAACGTCCCAGCGTGCTACCAAAGCGATGCGGCACTTCACGCGCCAGCTCCGGATTGGCTTTGCCCGCCACGTCAATAAAGCCACCCAGCCCTAACACGGTGTTCAGGAAGAAGCGGGTGAAGTGGATGCCTGCCTGGCGCGGTTCGCCAACCAGAATGGCGTTGACCATGCTGGCGGGCTCTTCGATATTGCCCAACACATTACTTATGCCGCTACGAGCCGGCACCGGCACATAATCGCGCCAGGCTACCGCCACCGGGCGCAGAACATACGGATCCAGCACGTTGTAGTTGAAGTTAAACATCGTGCGGTTAAAGCCTTCCAGCGGATCGCTGCGCTGCGCAGGTTCCGTATTTTCAGCCGGTTTTGAGCTGGCACAACCCACCAGCAGTAAGCTGGCTAACGCCAAACCGGTCAGGCGGTTATTCATTCTTCTCTCCCTGTGCGGATCAGTAAGGTATCGCTTCAGGGCTGCTGTTGATTAATTTCCACAGCCAGTTGCTGATGACCATCCCAGGGTGTGACCGCGCTTAAACCCAACCAGTCGCCAGACTGCGGATTGGCACTGCCATCGCGCGAAATGCGCACCCTGACTTGCACCTGATGCTGCGCCGAAAGCAGACGATCGGGCATCATGGCATTGCTGTCATCAAGCGTGAGCGATAACGGGAAGTGGCTCAGCGGTAAACGCTTCACAGCCACAGGCACCGGTGAAACACCGTCAGACACAGAAATATACAACACTCCGCCTTGCGGTAACATTTTTTCTGCCTGCGGCGTCAAACTCACCGTCAATGCCAGGCTGCTATTTTGCTGTCCCGCGTCGGTTTTCGCTTGTTCAATGCTGCGCTCGATCATGGTGATGCGACGATCGCCCGCCGGTAACAGTTTCAGCATCACCTGCCATGCACCAATCGCCTCGTTGTACTGCTGCTGCTCAAAGGCGTTAAACGCCAGCAGACTCAGCGTGCGCACATCGCTGTGATCGCGTTTGAGCAGCTCTTTCAGCAATACGTTGGCCTGACGGTTATCCTGCGGATCGCTGGAGCGCGTTAGCACTTCGGCGTAATCCTGCTGCAGTTCGATATTGTCTGGCGCCAGCTGTAGCGCGTGTTCAAATGCCTGGCTGGCATCGGTGGCGTTATTCAGCACCATGCCTAAACGTCCCAGCATCGCCCAATCATTGAGGTTAGTTGAGTCGTTCTGCAGCGAGCTGCGTAGACCCAGTTGCAGACGCGCCAGCTCTTCCATGGTCAGCGGCTGCGCTTTGGGATCCATCACGCGCGCTCTTAAAGCAGGATACTCCTGCTGTACGCTGACAAACGCGGTTTGCTGCGCGAGTCCACCGGTTTTCAGATACATGCCAATCGACACCACCAACAGCGCAATCACGCCCGGCAGCAATACCCAGCGACTGCTGCGATGAATAGCTGCCGCGTCCTGCTGCGGCACATCAGTTAACAGCGTTTGTTGCAGTTCGCGCACCATTTCCGGGCGCTCAGCCACCACGCCCTCTTCTTCATCACGCTCCAGCTCACGCAAGCGTTGCTGATAGAAATCGGTGTTGAGACGATCGCGATCGCCACTGCTGGCCTCGCGCTGACGCCAGCCGGCCCGCAGAAACAGCGCGATAGCCGCCAGCAGTAAAATAATCAGGGTAATCCAGAATCCAGTCATTACGGCTTCCCGTCACGCTTAAGTAACGCCGCAAGGCGCTGTTGTTCACTGTCGTCGAGTTCGCTACGCGCTTTGCCGCGACGATTGCGCAGAATAATGATCAGCGCGCCCAGCACCACAAACAGCGCTGGTCCCACCCACAAAATCAGCGTGGAAGGGGTTACCGGTGGCTCATACGTCACGAAATTACCGTAACGCGCCACCATGTAATCAATGATCTGCTGGCGGTTTTCGCCCTGCTTCATCAGCTCGTAGACTTTGAGACGCATATCCGCCGCGATCATCGCGTTGGAATCGGCAATGCTGTTGTTCTGGCATTTCGGGCAACGCAGCGATGCGGTGAGTTCGCGGTATTGCTCTTCCTGCTGCACCGAATCGAACTGATACGTATCAATCGCCGCCCACAGGCTGGTGCTGAGCAGAATGCCCGCTAACAGTAGAAGCAGCCGTTTCATACGCCCGCCTCCTTGGTGTATTTGTCCCACAGCGGTTTCACTTCTTCGAGCCAGACGCGATCGTTCATGTCGCCTGCGTGGCGATAACGAATGATCCCTTTGCCGTCGATCAGGAAGGTTTCCGGTGCGCCGTAAACGCCGAGATCGAGACCGAGCATCCCGTTGCCGTCATACAGGCTGAGCGCATAAGGATTCCCCAGCGTGTTCAGCCAGGTCACCGCTTTGGTGCGATCGTCTTTATAATTGAGGCCAACCACGCGAATGCCTTTTTCCGCCAGCGTGTTGAGGTATTGATGTTCCGCGCGGCAGGTTGGGCACCAGGTTGCCCAGACGTTGAGCAGAATCGGTTTGCCATCGGTCAGCACCTGCTGATCGTAGATTTTGCCGGGCTGATCCAGCGCTTCCAGTTTGAATACCGGAACGGGCTTGCCGATCAACGCTGATTCGAGACGCGTTGGATCATCGCCGTTGGCGTTGCGCGACAGCTGCCACAGCAGCGCCGCGGCCAGCAGCAGAAACAGAACTAACGGGATAAACAGGATTTTTTTGTTCATGCCAGCTCCTCGCGCTGCTCTTTTTTGCGTGAGCGATAGCGCGGATCGAACAGGCAGAACAAGCCGCCCACCGCCATAAACACGCCGCCGTACCAGATCCAGCGCACAAACGGTTTGTAGTAAATCCGCACCGCCCACGAACCGTCATCCAGCTCTTCGCCCAGCGCCGCATAGAGATCGCGGGTAAAACCGCCGCTGATCGCCGCTTCGGTCATCATGGTGCGCGCGGCTGCATAGAAGCGTTTTTCCGCCTGCATCACCGCTTCCAGCTTGCCGTTGCGCGTCACTTCAATCACCGCCACGCCACCGCTGTAGTTAGGCCCTTGCAGATTGCGCACGCCGTGGAAGGTAAAGTGATAATTGTGGATATCGACGGTATCGCCCGCCTTCATGCGCACATCACGCTCAACGCTGTATTGGGTGCTAAAGGCGATACCGACCACGGTCACCGCCACGCCAAGATGCCCCAGCACCATGCCCCAATGGCTGCGCGACAGATGACGTAAACCTTTGAAGAAGGAGTGACGATGGGTGGCGCGCTCGTGCAGCTCCATCAACGTCAGCATGATTACCCAGATCGACATCAGCAGGCCGATAACCGTCATCGCCTCAATGCGATCCTGCAGCAGCCACGGCAGCGCGATCGACAGAATCAGCGTCACCAACAGGCCCACGCCAAGGCGTTTCCACAGCTTCTGTGGCTGGTCACGACGCCAGCGCACCAGCGGACCGATACCGAGCATCAGCGCGAACGGTGCCATCAGCCAGGTAAACATGGTGTTGAAGAACGGCTCGCCCACCGAAATGCTGCCGAGACCGAGCTGTTTATGCACCAGCGGCAGCAGCGTACCAAGTAACACCACCAGCATCGCGGCGATCAGCAGCACGTTGTTACCCAGCAGGAAGGATTCGCGTGACCAGGCTTCGCTCTGCACGCGGCTGCGCACCTGACCGCCTTTCAGCGCGTACAGCAGCAGCGAGCTGCCAATCACAATCACCAGGAAGGCGAGGATAAACATGCCGCGCGCCGGATCGGAGGCGAACGAGTGCACGGAAACCAGCACGCCGGAGCGCACGAGGAAAGTGCCGAGCAGGCTTAACGAGAACGCGGTAATCGCCAGCAATACCGTCCACGATTTGAAGCTGCCGCGTTTTTCCGTCACCGCCAGCGAGTGCATCAGCGCCGTGCCGGCCAGCCATGGCATAAAGGAGGCGTTTTCGACCGGATCCCAGAACCACCAGCCGCCCCAGCCAAGTTCGTAATAAGCCCACGCCGAACCGAGCACGATGCCGATAGTCAGGAACACCCACGCGGCGGTGGTCCACGGACGTGACCAGCGCGCCCATGCGGTATCCAGACGTCCGGCCATCAGCGAGGCAATGGCAAACGCAAAGGCCACCGAGAAGCCGACGTAACCCATGTACAGCAGCGGCGGATGGAAGATCAGCCCGATATCCTGCAGCATCGGGTTGAGATCGCGTCCATCAATCGGGAAGTTTGGCAAAGTGCGGGTAAACGGATTCGAGGTGAGAATAATAAACAGCAGGAAGCCGAGGTTAATCATGCCCATCACCGCCAGCACGCGCGCCAGCGCATCCTGCGGCATTCCACGGCTGAAAATCGCCACCGCCAGCGTCCAGGTGCTGAGCAGCAGCACCCACAACAGCAGTGAACCTTCATGCGCGCCCCAGGTTGCCGCGATGCGATAATAGACCGGCAGCAAGGTGTTGGAGTTGGTGGCGACATAGCCGACGGTGAAATCATTCACCACAAAGGCGTGCACCAACACCATAAAAGAGGCGGCGACACAGATAAACATGCCCCAGGTTAACGGGCGCGCCATCGCCATCAAACGCGCATCCTGACGCGCCGCGCCCCACAGCGGATAGACGCTCAACAGTAGCGCTAAAGCCAGCGCCAGACACAGCAGGAAGCTACCAATTTCCGGCATCATGATTGCGCACCCGACTGCTGATAGGCTGCTGCAGGTCCTGTGTGATTCTTCTTCATGGCATCTTCAATTTCAGGAGGCGTATATTTTTCATCGTGTTTCGCCAGCACTTCTTTGGCGTTCACCAGATTGCCCTCTTCCAGCACGCCTTGCGCTACCACGCCCTGCCCTTCACGGAACAGGTCCGGCAGAATGCCTTCGTAGGTAACACTAACCACGCCGTTGGCGTCATACAGTTTGAAAGAGACGGCGAGCGTTTTCGGATCGCGCTTTACGCTGCCCGGCATTACCATGCCGCCAATGCGCAAGCGCTGGCCCGGCTCAGGCTTCTGATGATCTTCACCTTTGCCGTTGATAATTTCACTCGGGGTATAAAACAGGTCGATGTTGGAACGCAGCGCGTACATCACCAGCGCAGTCGCCAGGCCAAGCCCGATCAACACGGCGATCGCCACATACAGGCGATTACGACGACGGATATTCACACGGTTTCTCCCGCTGCTCCACTGGCAGCTTTTTTCGATTTAGCCGCGCGAATGCGGCGCTCCCTGGACTGACGCTGGCGAATTTCCGCCAGCAAACGGCGGCGGAACAGCACGGTGTGCAGCACCAGACCGAATAACGGGATCAACGTGAGGATAACGGCGAGCCAGACGTAAAAGGCATAGCCGCCCATGGCAAAGAAATCGCTCCACGATGCAAAGGCTGGCGTCATGATTTGCTTCCTCCCTGCGCCACATCAATCGCCCACGGACGATGGCGCTCGGTAAACAGAATCAGGTTGCGCAGGCGCATTAAAGTCAGCGCACCAAACACCAACAGGTAGCCGAGAATGGACCAGCGCAGCGGTGTGCGCATGCTCGGATCGATGGCCTGTTGCAGTATGCCTGATGAGCCCTGATGCAGCGTGTTCCACCACTGTACCGAGAAGTGAATGATCGGCAGATTAACTACGCCAACCAGAATCAAAATACCGGCGGCGCGCCCGGCGGTGCGGCGGTCTTCAAAGGAGTGATAGAGCGCGATAACGCCCATATAGAGGAACAGCAGCACCAGCTCGGATGTCAGTCGTGCATCCCAGATCCACCAGGTTCCCCACATTGGTTTACCCCAGGCGGAACCGGTAATCAGCGCTATTAAGGTGAACACCGCGCCAATCGGCGCCATCGCCGCCGAGACCAGATCGGCCATCTTCATCTGCCACACCAGGCCGATAAACGCCGCGATTGCCATTGACGCGTACACGCCCATCGACCACATCGCCGCAGGCACGTGAATGTACATAATCCGGAAGCTGTTGCCCTGCTGATAATCCGCCGGTGCAAAGCCGAAGCCCCAGACCCAACCGAGTAACAGCGTGCCAACACCCAGCACCGCGAACCACGGAATCAAGCGACCGCATAGCTGGTAAAGCCGCTCAGGCTTTGCCCACTGGTGTAACCATTTCCACATTTTGCATAGCTCACAATAAAGAGAATTCAGGTTTCGACCGCTCTGGGGCGGCACGAATTAATGCAGACTGATACGCAAGGCCGCAGCCGTCGCAAACGGCGACAGGGTTGCGCTTACCGCCAGCATCGCGCCAAGAATTGCCAGATAACCCCCGATCGGCAATCCCATTCCGGCGGCATCAATCGCCGCGCTGGCAAATATCAAAACCGGTATCGACAACGGCAATACCAGCAAACTCAGTAACACGCCGCCGCGCCGCAGCCCAACGGTTAATCCGGTCCCAATCGCGCCGAGAAAACTCAGCGTTGGCGTGCCAAGTAATAACGTCAATGCCATCGCGCGCCAGCCGGCAAAATCGAGCGACAGCAACAATGCTGCCAGCGGCGACAATAAAATCAGCGGCAGCCCGGTAATCAGCCAGTGAGCAATCACTTTGCCCAACACCGTAACCGGCAGCGGCGTTGGCAACAGAAGTAGTTGCTCAAGCGAACCATCAAGAAAATCGTCACGAAACAGCCTTTCCAGCGCCAGCAATGAGGCCAGTAACGCGGCAACCCACGCCACGCCCGGCGCAATGCGCGCCAGCTGCTGCGGCTCCGGTCCGATACCTAACGGAAACAGCGTGATAACAATCAGGAAAAACCACAGCGGATTGATCACTTCCGCGCCGCTGCGAAAGGCGATTTTTAGTTCGCGCTGAATGACCCGGCCTAACATCAAGCCCACTCCGAAGTAAGACGAATTTTACGCACGCGCGCGCTGTTATCGGGCAGATCCTGATGCGTGGTCAAAATCACCGCTCCGCCGTTATCGGCATGGCTGGCAAATCGCGCCATTAATTTTTCCACACCGCCTTTATCGATGGCGGTTAAGGGTTCATCGAGGATCCACACCGACGCCGGGCTGAGCCACAAGCGTGCTAATGCCACGCGCCGCTGCTGTCCGGCGGAGAGTTGCGCTACCGGCACCTCTTCAAAACCCAGCAGATCGACCTGCTCAAGCGCATCAAAAATCGCGTTTTCATTGCTGCTGCCGTGCCAGAAATGCAGGTTCTCAAGCGGTGAGAGTACCGATTTCACGCCAGGATGATGGCCAAGATAGAGCAGATTTTGTTGCCATACTTCGCGCTGTTGACGAATGGGCTGTGACTGCCACATGACGTCGCCCTCTTCCGCCCGGCTTAATCCGGCCAGCAGGCGCAGCAGCGAAGTTTTCCCGGCACCGTTTGGCCCTTCAATTTGCACAATGTCACCCGGTTGCACACGGAAGCTCAACCCATGAAACAAGGTTCGCTCATCACGAACGCATGAGAGATTAATGACTTCGAGCATAGAAGGGAGAATCACGGCAATGAATGAGGCGGGGATAATACCACATTGAATCTGTGGGCCGAAGTCTGTGAGCTGGCTCCCACTTACCCCAAATGGGGTATTCGTGCGCATCAGATCAAGGAATTGCTCAAAAAACCAACTCGGTTAAAATTTCGTTACTCTTAATTTGAATCTTCGTAACAAATTGACCTTGCTAAAACCAGCTACGCTTATTACGCAATGGCATTATCACACGAGGGAAACATGAAACAATCACCATCGATTTCAAATAGTGACAACGATGTAGAGAGTGATGAGAAGGACCAAGGTAAGGAGATTGAAGTCGATGAAGATGCCCTGCCCTCGCAGGCTGCGGCGATTCATGAAGAGATCCGCCAGGATGGCGAAAAAGAGCTCGAGCGCGACGGCATGGCGCTGCTTTGGTCGGCGGTTGCGGCGGGATTGTCGATGAGCGCTTCGCTGATGGCGAAAGGCATTTTTCAGGTCCATCTCAAAGGCGTGCCGGGCGCATTTTTACTGGAGAATTTGGGTTATACCTTTGGCTTTGTGATTGTGATTATGGCGCGCCAGCAACTGTTTACCGAGAACACTGTTACCGCGGTTTTGCCAGTGATGCACAAACCGACCGGCAGCAACTTTGCGCTGCTGTTGCGTCTCTGGTGCGTGGTGCTGCTCGGCAATCTGATTGGCACCGCATTGGGCGCGCTGGCCTTTAATCATATGCCGATATTCGACGATGCGACGCGTCAGGCGTTTACCGCCATCAGTGAAAAAGTGATGGTCAATCCACCCAGTGAAATGTTCGCTAATGCGGTGATCTCCGGCTGGATTATCGCCACCATGGTGTGGATGTTCCCGTATGCGGGCGCAGCAAAAATTGTGGTGATCGTGATGATGACGTGGCTAGTGGCGTTAGGTGATTTAGCGCATATCGTGGTCGGTTCGGTCGAGGTGCTGTATCTGGTGTTTGCGGGCACGCTGCCGTGGTACGAATTCTTCTGGCCATTTGCCTTGCCTACGCTGCTTGGCAACATCACGGGCGGTACGCTGATATTTGCTTTGATCAGCCATGCGCAGATTCGTAACGATATGAGTGAAGCGGCGAAAGCCAAAGCGCGTGCGGAACAGAAGCGGAAAGAGAAGCAAAAACAGGCGTAAGCCTGGTCTTAAATTGCTGATAGATTGAGCAAACAACCGCTGCATAGTTAAAATCAGGTTCGCGGTGCGCTATACTGCGCGCCCGGCGTCTCCTTAGTTAAATGGATATAACGAGCCCCTCCTAAGGGCTAGTTGCAGGTTCGATTCCTGCAGGGGACACCAGATTCTCATCGTTCTCCCGCTTAAAACAGCCATCTCGCCAGAGCAAGTGTCAGTCCAGCGGTACTCATTATTCCCGCCACAATCCATTTCGTTTGTTGGTTTATCGCCTGATGAAGATCGCTTTTAGTGGCGTAGTTCGATTTGATCGCCGCAATGTCCGTTTTCATCAGCGCCATATTGGTTTTGATATCGTCGATATCCGCTTCCAGCTTTGACACGCGCTTTTCCATAATTACGGCCTCTCGTAACTTGTCATTGTAATCAATGCGATAGCTTAACTTTCCTGTAAAGCATCCTACGCCAAAATCCTTGAAAAAAATGCCTCACCGAGTTTGAAAATGCTCAACTGAGAGATGTGTTCAGAAAAAAACAGGGGTTCTTGCAGCCGATTACAACGTTTCAAGAGTGAGACCGTAATCAGACTTGATCGTGTCGCCATGCCGATGGCGTCACGCCATGCAGTTGACGGAAGCGGTTACTGAAGTGACTTGAGGAGTGAAAACCGCAGCGCAGTGCGATTTCTGTCAGCGGTAAACGGCTGAATTTAAGCAGCTGCAGCGCAGCATCCATGCGGCGGCGCATCACATATTGATGCGGGGCCTCGCCAACGCTGCTGCGGAACATGCGTGCAAAATGGTATTCGCTCAGCGCCGCTTCGGCTGCCAGTTGCGCCAGCGTTAATGGCTGGTCGAGCTGCGCATCGATATACGCCATAACTCGCCGCAACACGGCGGGTGCCAGTCCGCCACGTACCTGCGGCGCTTGCCATTGCACATCACTGTAGCGTTGCAGCAGATGCGTCATCAGCAACGTTGATGCGCTGCTGAGCATCAATTGATTCGCCGGCTGTTGCCAGTCGGTGCTCAGCAAGAAGTGACGATAAAGCTGGGTGATGCGATCGTCCGCCGCGAAGATCTTTTCATGCAGATTGAGCTGCGACGGACTGCGATCCCAGATCTGCTCGCCCAAATGCCGCAGATGCTCATCGGTGCAATAGAGATGCACAAACGACAAATCGGCGCGGATATCCCACACCGATTCCACCCCGCTGGGCATCAGGCAAAAGCGATCCGGGCCGCCGCCGTTGCGCCAGCCGTGCTGGGTTTTATGCCAGGTTTCATAGCCGTCGGCGGTATACAGGCTCAGCGTGTGATGATCGCTAAGATTGGTAACGCGATCGCCGCTATTAAACCAGGCCGCCAGCTTAATGCCGCTCGACAACTGCACGCTGTCGCGCAACTGCGCTTTGTGGCGCTGTAGCATGTTGAAGGTCTGGTAATCGGCCATGGTTCATACCACTCGCAGTTCATGAGCGCCCAGTGTACGGATCTTCGCAGACAGAAAACAGGTCACAGCCGGACGCAGAAGTAATAAGCGCAAGATTTTGCAATTGCCGCGCAAAAACGTGCAAGCGGCAGGTTGCTTTTCACGCCACACTGCGAGCCAGATTGTGTCGGAGAGTGCGTTATGAATGTGATGTTATACCTTGCCGTGGTGCTGATTTGGGGAACCACCTGGATCGCCATTTTCCTGCAGCAGGAAGCGGGCGATACGCCTGTTTTGGTGGCGGTATTTTGGCGTTTCTTACTGGCGTCGCTGGTGATGCTGGTGATCCTCAAACTGCTGCGTCGGCTGCGAACGCTGGATAAACGCGATCATCTGTTTTGTTTGCTGCAGGGTTGCTGCGTGTTCGGCTTCAATTTTGTCTGCTTCTATCATGCTGCCGCGTGGATCAGCAGCGGTCTGGAGTCGGTGATTTTCTCGATGGCCGTGCTGTATAACGCGCTTAACAGCTGGATCTTCTTCCGTCAGCGCCCGACGTTTCGCCTGTTGCCAGCGGCGGTGCTTGGCCTGGGCGGTATTGTCGCGCTGTTCTGGAATGATATTCAGGCGGCGCATCCGGCTCCGCAGTTGCTGTGGGGCGTGGGCCTCAGCGCGCTTGGCACGCTGGGATTCTCTTTCGGCAATATGATTTCGCTGCGCCATCAACGCCGTCAGCGTGATGTGTTGACCACCAATAGCTACGCGATGCTATATGGCGCATTGGTGATGGCCGCACTGGCATTCATCAACGGCGATTCGCTGGCGCCAGCGCTGAATATGCAGTGGTTAGGCGCGATGAGCTACCTGGCGATATTTGGTTCGGTGGTAGGATTTGGTGCCTATTTCACGCTGGTGGGCCGTATTGGTGCCAGTCAGGCCGCTTACAGTACTTTGCTGTTCCCGCTGGTGGCACTAACGCTCTCCACGCTTTACGAAGGTTATCACTGGCACAGTAATGCGATTGTCGGATTGGTGATGATTCTGGCGGGGAATATGGTGATGTTTGTGCGCTGGCCGACGATGGGGCGATTACGTACCGCATAAATAACGAGAGCGGGCATTGCGCCCGCTCTTTTGTTCCTCTAGCGCCAGCCCTGAACGCCGATATTGAGCTGGTGAGGTTTAGTTATGGCTTTTCTGGCAATCCAGTAAAGCAGGACGCGTTCATCATCTTTGTCGCGGTCGGCCATTGCCAGTAATTTCAGCGACAACGTGGATTTATTCACTGGTTGATGCTCATCGCTTAACTCGATCACCGCCTGACCGATAATGCAGCAAACCTCATCCTCATTTGACGCGGATTCATATGTTCGGTCTTTCATATTTCCTCCTCTTGAATGAATTCTAAGCCTGGCAAACATCCACAACTTTGCAGGCGATATGGCGCGATCGATACAAATGCTTACACATGGTTACCCACAGCAACCGCTGCGGTTTAAATGACATCACTCGCTGTCATCACAATGTCATTCATACCCGTATAGCTGCATTTCATTCCACCGTCCGGTTCATTCACGCCTCTGTTTCCCCCGCACGCGCGAGAGCAACTTATTATCTCAACAGATTCCGCTTTCTCGAGTGAGAGATAAAAATGACAACAGCAACCCCCGCGAATTACCAACGTACCCGCATGCTCACCCTTATTGGCACCATTATCACCCAGTTCGCTTTGGGCTCGGTTTATACCTGGAGCCTGTTTAACGGCCCGCTGGCAAATAAGCTGGATGCGCCCATCAGTGAAGTGGCTTTCTCGTTCGGTTTGCTTAGTCTTGGCCTTGCGATCGCTTCATCGCTTGCCGGGAAATTGCAGGAGCGCTTTGGCGTGCGCAACGTCACCATCGGCGCGGGCATGCTGATGGCGGTCGGTTTCTGGCTGACCGCGCATGCCGATAATCTGATGATGCTTTACCTCAGCGCCGGGATTCTGGTGGGATTGGCCGATGGCGCCGGTTATCTGATGACGCTCTCTAACTGCGTGAAGTGGTTCCCGGAGCGCAAAGGGCTCATTTCGGCCTGTTCGATTGGTGCGTATGGTTTGGGCAGCCTCGGCTTCAAATTCATCTGCGGCGCACTGCTGAGTGCACAAGGTCTGGAGAATACCTTCATGATCTGGGGCGTGCTGGCGATGAGCATGATTATTGTCGGCGCGTTGTTGATGCGTGATGCACCGATGCAGAAGAGCGGCGGCAATACGCAGCTGGAAGCCAAAGATTATACGCTGGCACAATCGGTGCGTTTACCGCAGTACTGGATGCTGGCGCTGATGTTCCTGACTGCCTGCATGAGCGGCCTGTACGTGATTGGCGTGGCGAAAGATATTGGTGAAGGCATGGTGCATCTGAGCGCGCAAACCGCCGCCAATGCGGTCACGGTGATTGCGATTGCCAACCTCAGCGGCCGTCTGATTCTTGGTGTGCTGTCGGATAAAATGGCGCGCATCCGCGTGATTACGCTGGCGCAAATCGTCTCGCTGCTGGGCATGAGCATTCTGCTGTTCACCCATATGAGTGAATCGACCTTCTTCCTCTCCTTAGCCTGCGTGGCCTTCAGCTTCGGCGGCACCATTACCGTGTTCCCGTCGCTGGTCAGCGATTTCTTTGGCCTGAACAACCTGACCAAAAACTATGGATTGATTTACCTTGGCTTCGGTATCGGCAGCGTGCTGGGTTCGCTGGTGGCTTCCGCCTTTGGTGGCTTCACCGTCACCTTCAGCCTGATTATGACCTTGCTGGTGATTTCGCTGGTGTTGTCGCTGAGCATCCGTCTGCCAAATCGCCAAAACGTGGCAGAACCTTTACTGCATAATTAAGTTCGCTGGGATGCCGCATGAATTCGCGGCATCCCACTTCTCCACAATTGATCCACAATAACGCGTTAATTGAGAACCACTATTATTAAGCCTTGCCTTTCGGAGTAATCTCGTTATTATTATCAGGCATTCAGCTTATTCCGATTGGTTTATTTTACCCCGCGACTTTTTTAGCATTTAATTGACACAGTCCGTAATACATTCCGCAATAACTCTACATTTCCTGCATCTTCACTCCACTATTCCCCTGTAATCTGGCGTCATTGGAACAGAGGAGGACTCTCCATGAAGAAAGTTATTAAGCTTGCATCGGTTGTAGCCATTATGACGATGTTGAGTGGCTGTATTATCGATCATCATCGTGGAGGCGGCGGCCCAGGTTGGGGCCATCATGGTGGCGGAGGCTGGCATCATGGGCACGGCGGTTATGGACACCGCAGATAGTTGGGCAAAGCACACACAGCAAATAATAAGAAAATAAAAAGGGCGGGAAATTATCCCGCCCTATTTTTTTAGCTTTTTACCGCGTAATTACATTGATACCAGGCTTTCTTTAATCCGGGCAAATGGCTATTTTGCGACGGCAGTGATTCCACCTTATCAAATCCACGCTGACTGCAATAATTCGCAAGGTCGATCTCCATTGCGTCTTTATTCAGCGTGTGCGGATCGTAACGATACTGCACGGTATTTGAGCTGGTATCTTCATCGACACGCTCAAATCCTCCTGGTTTGCTGACGCTACAACCCGCCAACATAAAAAGCGCCAATGCGCTAATAAGCATTTTTTTCATTAGGGTTTCCTCTTAAGCGTCGCAGTCTAAAATGCAACGCCGCGCTTATCTATAGGAATGAAGCGCGAAATGTCTGCATAATGCAAAGCTTTTGCCAATCAAATCGATAAAACCAAACGGTTTCTCTTATCAACTCAGCGGTGCGATTATGTACCCAGACAAAACGAAGTCTGCACCACACCAGGTGAGTTAATAAGAAATATACTGATAGTGACCTTCATGCCCGCGCTGAGCGGGCTTTTTTTTGCCCGCTAACCGGTAAGGCTGACCATCTTACGTAAAAGATTGGCCGCTTGTTTGTCAGGCAATGCGAGAATGCCGCTGTAGAGATCAATCGACATCGCGCACATTGCGCCGCGATCGACCGCGGTATCAGCCGGCATATTCAGCTGTTGCAGCCGATCGCCCCACTTGCCATACAGTTTTTCCACCACGCTCTGTAAATCGCGCTGCGCCGCAGCCTGATCCAGCGGCTGTTCATTGCCGGTGCTTTGCTGCAGCAGCGTTTCCAGTGCTTGCGCATCGCGCTGATTCAGTTCCGGTGACAGCACCTGCTGCAAATTGACGCCGCCATTCACCTGCGGATAGAGGAAACGGAAGCAGCGCTGCGGTTCCTGCTGCTGCAACGCCTGCATCTCCTCGACCGAGACGCGGATGTAATCAATGATCGCCGCATCGCTGGCACGCGTCAGACGCTGATTAACCAGATCCATCAACCAGCCGCGCATATCACCCAGCGCCTGATCGGCAGGAACACCTTCCAGCCGTTTATGCAGCAGTTCGCGATTAAGCAACTGCCACAATGCGGGCTCCTGAATTTTTAGCAGACGATAACCGGGCGCGAGGCTAAGTTGTGTTGCCACCTCTTCTACCAGCGCCTGCCGCTCCTGACGTGGATGCAGCCAGCTGAACCACAGCAAATTCGCCAGTATCAGCGGCAAGATAAACAACAGCACGCCTTGCCACAATCGCAGCGAGGTGGTGCGCACCAGCAGAATAATAATGATCGCCAGCAGCGCGAACGCCGCTAGCGTAATCGGAAAAAGCGAGAGCATCGAGCGGGGTTAATCCTTACGCACATCAATTAATACGGGGCAATTGGCGCGCTCAATCACTGTAGCGCTAACCGAACCTTTCAGCAGACGATTAAACGGCGACAGATGACGGCGTCCCATGATGATCATGCTGGCATGCAAAAGTGTGGATTGCGCCACAATGGTTTCCGCCGCTTCACCCGCCAGAATCAATCCCTTGGCCGCCACGCCCGCGCGCAGCAGCGGCGCCAGCGCATGACGCACCACCATTTCGGCGGTGTTCTGCTCATCTTTCGCCGCAACAAAATCATCCGGATCTTCACCGGCATCAATCTCAATCGGTTGATTGCAGGAGGAGTAAGCGGGATCAACGCAGCATAGCACTGTGACCTGCGCCTGATGCGCCAGCGCTTGTTCAATGGTCAACGCAATCACTTTTTCCGCCACCGGAGAGTTATCGATGGCCATCAGCAAGGTTTTCATCAGTTGGTTATCCTTCCACAGCGGTCATTTTGCCAATTTCACGAATCAAGGCGTCTTTGCACTTGATGATTTGCTCACGATAGTGCGCTTCCTGCTTATGAAAACGCGCGGTCGGCACCAGTAATGAGATGGAGAAGCGGCCAAACAGCGTATCAATGGCGACCGCCATGGTTGAAATGCCCTCCAGCGTCTCACCGCGATCGATCGCTAATCCGCTGGCGCGCACCTCGGCAATCAGCTCCAGCAGTTGCGGCAGGGTTTTCACCGTCATCTCGGTTAACTCTTTATAGGCTTCGCCCACCATCACGCGTACATCTTCATCACTCTCCAACGCCAGCAACGCGCGGCCGCCCGATGTGCTGTAAAGCGGCAGATTCAGTCCGATGCGCGGCACCACGCGCAGTTCGCGCGAGGCCACCACATAATGCACGATCGCCAACTGCGTGCCGCTGGCCCGCGCTAGCGATACCGTTTCATTAATATCGGCAGAGAGTTGTTCAAGGAATGGACGCACGATTTCCACCACGTCGCTGTGCACGCTAGAGATCAGCTTGAGCAGCGCCGGACCGAGACGTAACCCGCCAGCACCGCTGCTGCGCACCAGCTGCGCGTTGTCCAGCGCACCAATAATGCGCTGCACCGTCGAGCGCGGCAGATCAACCACCTGCGCAATTTCACCCAAACTCATGCCGCCGGGATGCTCACCCAGCGCATTCAGAATTTTTGCCGCACGCGCGATGACCTGAATGCCACCCGCTTTTTCATCCTCACGGCTTGAGGGAAGTTCAACCATGATGCGTTCCTTTTTGGCCTGCCCTACTTTAACGCGAATGATCGCACTTTTACACCCTGTATCACATTGCAATACAGCATATCGATATGTAAGATGCCATCTGTATCACATCGCAATACACTGCATCAACACTATAACGAGAAGCCTGCTATGAACGCCCAGCCCATTGCGGCTCCGGCACCCCATCCGTTTACTCTGCGCCTCGCGCTGGGATTGGTTGGCGTGCTGATTGCCGCGCTCACATCGGGATTAAACGATCGCGTCACCGATATCGCGTTAGCCGATATCCGCGCAGCCATCGGCATCAGTTACGATCAAGGCAGCTGGATCATCTCCGCGTATCAGGCCGCTGAAGTGGCGGCAATGATGATTGCGCCCTGGTTCGCCGTCACCTTTTCGCTGCGCCGCTTTGCGCTCACCGTCTCCGCCGGTTTTATGCTGAGCGGCCTGCTGCTGCCGCTGATGCCCAACGCCACGCTGTTTATCGCCTTGCGCGTGGTACAGGGATTATTTGGCGGCGCGCTGCCGCCGATGCTGATGACCGTTGCACTGCGCTTTCTGCCGCCGCCGATCAAATTATACGGTTTAGCCGGTTATGCGCTGACCGCCACCTTCGGCCCGAATATGGCCGCTTCGCTGGCGGCGTTCTGGACCGATGACGTCAGCTGGCTGTTTGTGTTCTGGCAAGTGGTGCCAGCCATGCTGATTGCCATGCTGCTGATTAGCTGGGGTTTGCCGCAGGATCCGCTGCGCCTTGAGCGTTTTAAACAGATCGACCTGTTCGGCATGCTAACCGGCTGCTCCGGTATGGCGCTGTTGATTCTGGCACTGACGCAGGGCGAGCGACTCGACTGGCTCGAATCGCCGTTATTCAGCGGCCTATTATTCAGCGCGCTGGCGTTGCTGACTGTGTTCTTTATTAATGAATGGTTTCACCCGCTGCCGCTGTTCAAATTGCAGATGCTGGGACGGCGCAATCTCGCGCACGGCTTGCTGGTGCTGGCGGGCGTGCTGATTCTGTCGCTGTCAGGATCGGCGCTGCCGTCGGCCTATCTGGCGCAGGTACAAGGCTTCCGCACGCTGCAGTTCGCCCCGCTGGCGTTGACCATCGGGTTGCCGCAATTACTGATCGCGCCTTTTGTTGCCGCGCTGCTGAATATTCGCTGGGTGGATTGTCGCTGGATGTTGACGGCGGGCGTAGCGCTGTTGGTGACGTCCTGCCTGATGGGCATGCACATCACCACCGATTGGGCGCGGCAGAATTTCTGGCTGATTCAGATTTTGCAGGCGTTCGGCCAGCCGATGGTGATTTTGCCGGTGCTGATGAGCGCCACCAGCGTGGTCGCGCCGCCGGAAGGCCCCTTTGCCTCGGCGATGTTCAACACGGTGCGCGGTTTCTCCAGCATCGCCGCCAGCACGCTGGTGGAATGGTTTATCAGCCACCGTGAAAAATTCCACTCCAACGTGCTGGTCGATAGCGCCGCCAGCCGTTCATGGCTGATGACGGCGCCGAACAGCGCACAATCCAGCAGCAGTTTGCCGTTGCTGCCGGACGGCAGCGCCAGCAGCGCGGAGAACCTCAGCGGCTTCGCCACCTTGCTAAAACAGCAGGCGATGGTGCTGAGCCTGAGTGATTGCTACCAGATGCTGATTGCCTTCGCTGCCCTGCTTGTACTGTTAACCGCCTGGCTGCCGAAACGCGTCTGGCCACCACAAACTCTGATTCAACCTGTTACGACGACGTCGAGATAATTGATATGCAAGCTTTTGCTCTGAAAAGAACGGTGCTGTTGAGCGCCTTATTACTGGTGTTATTAGCGATGGCCTTTTTTGTCTGGTCATCAATGACCGGCAACGATCACCGCACCACCGATGCCTACGTGAATGCTGATTACACGTTGGTTGCGCCGAAAGTTTCCGGCTACATCGCCAGCGTCAACGTGCAGGACAACCAGCGCGTGAAGGCCGGCGAACTGCTGGCGACACTCGACGATCGCGATTATCGCGTGGCGTTAGAGACCGCGCAGGCCAATTTGCAGGTCAGCGAGGCGAAGCGTTTGAGTAGCCAGGCGCAGCTGGAACAGCAGCAATCCACTATCGACCAGGCGAAAGCCACGTTAGCGGCGAGCCAGGCTTCCGCGCAGTACGCCGGACAGAGCGCCGCGCGTTACAACCAGCTGTATAAAAGTGGCACCATCGCCGCAGACGATCAGCAAAAAGCCAACTCAACGCAGCGTTCCGCCTCGGCCACCGTCCGCCAGAGCGAAGCGGCGCTGGCTTCCGCCGTCAAGCAGGTGGGTGTATTGCAAGCTGCGGTGCGTCAGGCCGCTGCCGATGTCACTGCCGCCCAGGCCAGCGTCGATCAGGCGCAGCTCAATCTTTCCTATACGCGCATTGTGGCGCCGGTGGATGGCATGGTCGGTCAGCGTTCGGTACGACTCGGCGCCTACGTCAGCGCAGGCACGCGTTTGCTGGCGGTGGTGCCGCTGCAGCAAACCTATATCACCGCTAATTATCTGGAAACGCAGCTGGCGGATGTGCAGCAAGGGCAGAAAGTGAGCGTGAAGGTGGATGCCTTGCCGGGCAAGGTATTTAGCGGTCGCGTCGACAGCATTGCTCCGGCGACGGGCGCGACCTTTTCCGCCATTTCACCGGACAATGCCACCGGCAATTACACCAAAGTGGTACAGCGTTTGCCGGTGAAAATTGTGCTTGATGAGAACCAGCCGGATCTGGCAAAACTGCGCGTGGGGATGTCGGCGATACCGGAGATTGAGACCCGCTGAAAATGTGAGCGATATCTCAGAAGCGACCTATTTATTTTTGGGACAAATCCGCGTAAATTAGCGCTCGATCCTGTTCCGGGCTTGCCTGGAGCGACCTGAGAAGAAAGCGTGTAGCGATGATGAACTCCACCTTTCTCTTATTCTGTTCGGGTTACGCGGGTTTGGGATCGCCCGCCGGGTAGCCGCTCAGAGGAGTTGTTTTGTGAGATACGCTTTGATGGGAATTTCTTTCTTCCTGTTGCTTTGGGTCGGTACTTTTGTACTGATGCTGTAGAGCCGCCAGGCGGGGCGACGCTGAGTCGCCCCACTTAATGGTTATTCCTCTTCTTCTTCCAGTGCTTTCACCGTTCCCGGCAAAATGCCATCGGCACGGAACATCGATTTAATCCCCCGCACCGCCTGACGAATACGATCGCTGTTTTCAATCAACGCGAAACGCACATGGGTATCACCGTAATCACCAAAACCGATGCCCGGCGAGACGCACACTTTGGCTTCCTGCATCAGTAATTTGGCAAACTCCAGCGAGCCGAGATGCGCGTAGTGATCGGGAATTTTCGCCCAGACGTACATCGACGCCTTCGGCAGATCGACCATCCAGCCCGCTTCGTGCAGGCCTTTCACCAGCACATCGCGGCGGCGTTTGTACTGTTCAGCGATATCACGCACGCACTGTTGATCGCCTTCCAGCGCCGCAATCGCTGCGACCTGCAGTGGCGTGAAGGTGCCGTAATCGTGATAACTCTTGATACGCGCCAGCGCCGAGACCAGCTCTTTGTTACCGACCATAAAGCCGATGCGCCAGCCCGCCATGTTGTAGCTTTTCGACAGGGTAAAGAATTCTACCGCCACATCACGCGCGCCCGGCACCTGCATAATCGACGGCGCTTTCCAGCCATCGTAGGTGATGTCAGCGTAGGCGAGATCGTGGATGACCAGCACGTTGTACTGCTTCGCCAGCGCGATGACGCGCTCGAAGAAGTCGAGCTCAACGCATTGCGCCGTAGGGTTTGACGGGAAGCCGAGAATCATCATCTTTGGTTTGGGATAACTTTCGCGAATCGCCCGCTCCAGCTCGTTGAAGAAATCAACGCCCGCCACCAGCGGGACAGAACGCACCTGCGCCCCGGCAATCACCGCGCCGTAAATGTGAATTGGATAGCTGGGGTTTGGCACCAGCACGGTGTCGCCGTGGTCGAGCGTGGCCAGCATCAAGTGCGCCAAACCCTCTTTGGAGCCGATGGTGACAATCGCTTCCGATTCCGGATCGATCTCCACCTGATAACGATCTGCGTACCAGCGCGAAATCGCGCGACGCAAACGGGGAATACCTTTCGAGGTTGAGTAACCGTGCGTGTCTTCGCGCTGCGCCACCTGGCAGAGTTTTTCGACGATGTGCGGCGGCGTCGGGCCATCCGGATTGCCCATCGAAAAATCGATGATGTCTTCGCCGCGCCGACGCGCAGCCATCTTCAATTCAGCGGTAATGTTAAAAACATACGGGGGAAGGCGTTCAATACGCGAGAAACGACGGGGTGTGCTGTTATCAGCCATGATGTCCTCTGGTTTACGTAAGCGCCCGGACCGTCCGAGCGACGTGGGTCACTGTGGTGACCGCACCAAGAACATAACGCGCTGATAACAAGATTGTCGAGAGCAGACGGAAATTTTTTTAATGTTGCGGATTCAGGCGGCCAAACACCCAATCGCTTACCCATTGGCCATTTAGCAGATAATTATCCCGCAGCGTGCCCTCAAGGGCGAAACCATTCTTCTCCAGAATGCGGCGCGACGGCCAATTCCCCTCAATCACCATCGCTTTCAGCTTATGAAATTCTGCCTGCAGCAAAAATTGGCACAGCGCGTCAAGCGCTTCACTGCCATAACCCATGCCGGTAAACGCCGCGCGCAGCATGTAACCCACTTCGGCCTGACGATAGGGATGCCACTCGGCGCTGCAGCCAAACAGGCCAATCGGCTCGCCGGTTTCCCGGATGCGCGCCACCAGACACAGCATATGAAAACTGCTCGCCTGCCACGGTGCCAGGCGCTCGGTAAAGCGTTGACGGATATCGTTTTCATCCGGGATTTCACTGACCCACGTCATGGTCGCGCGGTCCTGATGTACCGCTTTAAAAATCTGCCAGTCTTCAGGTTGAAGCCGACTGAGGGACAAACGTGGAGTGAGTAATTGCATGGCTGAGCTCCCCTTTTTTTATACGGCAACATAGCAAACCGGCGTATTTACAACCAGCGGTCGGCGCACGCTTTCGCTAATCCTCTTTTTGTTGGTCAAGTTTTCCTCTTTTTGGGGAGGTCGCCATGAATGGCGACCCTACAAAGGCAAAGTTCGATTGCCATTTATGGCGACCTGCATGTTAAAAATTGATCTCGACTACGAGAAAGGTCTGCAGAATGCTGTGGCGCTGGCGGATCGTGATCACATTTTTTATCATAGCCTCCCGTTTCTTGCCTGAGAGATGCCCTTGCCTTCCCACTTCGACATGCTGCTGGCGGTTTTTGACCGCGCGGCGCTGATGCTGATTTGCCTGTTCTTCCTCACTCGTACACGGGTGTTTCGTCAGCTGCTGCAAAAAGATGAGCATTCGGTGCGCGAAAAAGTGGTGGTCACGGCAATATTCTCGCTGTTTGCGCTGTTCAGCACCTGGTCCGGCATTAACGTCGACGGTTCACTGCTCAATGTGCGCGTGATTGCGGTGATGTCCGGCGGCATTCTGTTTGGTCCGTGGGTGGGCATCGCCACCGGCGTGATTGCTGGTTTACATCGCTATCTGATTGATATGGATGGCGTCACGGCGGTGCCTTGCCTGATCACCAGCATTATTGCCGGCATCGTTTCGGGCGTGATTAACCGGCGGGTGAGTAAAGAGCAGCGCTGGCGCGCCGGTATTCTCGGCGGCATGCTGTGCGAAAGCCTGACCATGCTGCTGATTGTGTTGTGGGCCAAGCCGATGACGCTGGGCCTGGCGATTGTGTCCGAGATTGCGCTGCCGATGATTCTGGGCGCCTCAAGCATCGGTTTAATCGTGCTGCTGGTGCAGAGCGTCGAGGGTGAAAAAGAGGCGATTGCGGCGCGTCAGGCCAAGCTGGCGCTGGAGATCGCCAACAAAACGTTGCCGCTGTTTCGTCAGGTTGATAGCCAGTCGCTGCATAAAGTGTGCGATATCATCCGCACCGACATTCACGCCGATGCGGTCGCCATCACCAATAACAAGCAGATTCTCGCTTACGTCGGTTACGGCGAGCAGAATTACCACAACGGCGATGATGCCATTAGCCCGACCACCGCACAGGCAATCGCCAGCGGAAAAATCATTATTAAAAACAATGATGAGGCGCATCGCACCAAAGATATTCACTCGATGCTGGTTATTCCCCTTTGGGAAAAAGGGGAAGTGACCGGCACGCTAAAAATCTATTATCGCCGTGCGCATCGCATCACCGGTTCGCTGAAAGAGATGGCGATTGGGCTGTCGCAAATTATCTCAACGCAGCTGGAAGTGTCGCGGGCTGAGCAGCTGCGCGAGATGGCGAACAAGGCTGAATTGCGCGCGCTGCAGAGCAAAATTAACCCGCATTTCCTGTTTAACGCCCTGAATGCTATTTCCTCTTCGATCCGTCTTAACCCGGACACCGCGCGTCAGTTGGTGATCAATCTGTCGCGTTATCTGCGTTACAACCTCGAACTCAACGATGACGAGCTTATCGATATCAAGAAAGAGTTGTGGCAGGTGAAGGATTACATCGCGATTGAGCAGGCGCGTTTCGGCGATAAGCTGTCGATGATTTATGACGTGGATGAAGATCTGCACTTCACACTGCCCAGCCTGCTGATTCAGCCGCTGGTGGAGAACGCCATTGTGCACGGCATTCAGCCTTGTCGCGGCAAAGGCGTAGTAACGCTGAGCGTGAAGGATTTAGGCGATCGGGTGCGCGTCGCGGTGCGCGATACCGGCGACGGCATCAGCGATGATGTGATGAGCCGCGTGGCGCGAAATGAGATGCCGGGCAACAAGATTGGTCTGCTGAATGTACATCATCGCGTGAAGCTGCTCTCCGGCCAGGGCTTGGTCATCACCCGCCATCATCCCGGCACTGAAATCGCCTTTACGCTTAGCAAGAATGGTCAGCGGCTACCTGCGCCGCTGCGCCCCACCACGGAAACCGCCACGTGAAAGCCATCATCGTTGAAGACGAGTTTCTCGCCCAGCAAGAGTTAAGCTGGATGATTCAGCAACACAGCCAAATCAGCGTTGAGGCCTGCTTTGATGACGGGCTGGAGGTGCTGAAATATCTGCAGAACCATCGGGTGGATGTGATTTTCCTCGACATCAACATTCCTTCGCTGGATGGCATGCTGCTGGCGCAAAACATCAATCAGTTTGCCCATAAGCCGTTGATTGTGTTTATCACCGCGTGGAAAGAGCATGCGGTGGAAGCGTTTGAACTGGACGCGTTTGACTACATTCTCAAGCCGTATCACGAGTCGCGCATCATGACGATGCTGCAGAAACTGGAAGCCAGCGCCCAGCAGCAGTCGCAACCGAAAAATGCGGCAACCAGCTCACCACAAACCGTCAATCTGGTGAAAGATGAACGCATTATCGTCACCGATATCAACGAGATCTATTACGTTGAGGCGCACGAGAAGTTGACGTTTGTGTATACGCGGCGCGAAGCCTATGTGATGTCGATGGTGATCAGTGAGTTCTGCAGCCGTTTGCCGGAACAGCAGTTCTTCCGCTGCCATCGCTCTTACTGCGTCAACCTGAGCAAGATTCGTGAAATCGAGCCGTGGTTTAACAATACCTATTTGGTGAAGTTGCGTGATTTGGATGCGCAGGTGCCGGTGAGTCGCAGCAAGGTGAAAGCCTTTCGGCAGTTGATGAGGTTATAAGGCGAACGGCGGATGCCGCCGCTCGCCTGCGTGCTTACAGCTCGCGGCCCAGCACCTGACGCAGGTGCGCACCGGCGCCAAGTAAGCCCGGCTGATCGTGGGTGATCATATACACCGGAATATCGACCAGGTAATCACGGAAGCGACCTTTATCTTCAAACGCCGCGCGGAAACCGGACGCTTTAAAGAAGTCGAGGAAGCGCGGCACGATGCCGCCCGCGATATAGACGCCGCCGAAGGTGCCCAGATTCAGCGCCAGGTTGCCGCCAAAACGGCCCATAATCACGCAGAACAGCGATAGCGCGCGACGGCAATCGATGCAGCTGTCTTGCAACGCGCGTTCGGTGACATCTTTTGGCTTGAGGTTTTCTGGCTCACGCTCATCAGACTTCACGATGGCGCGATACAGATTGACCAAACCGGCACCCGACAGCACGCGTTCAGCCGAAACGTGGCCAATCTCCGCGCGCAGCACTTCGAGAATTTCACCCTCTTCTTCGCTGTTCGGTGCGAAGTCAACGTGACCGCCCTCGCCCGGCAAGCTGATCCAGCGCTTATCCACGTGCACCAAATGGCTGACGCCGAGGCCGGTGCCCGCACCGTAAATGGCAATCGGCTTACCTTCAACGGGCGCTTTGCCGCCGAACTGAATCACTTCCTTTTCGCTCAGCATCGGAATCGCCATGGAAACGGCGGTGAAGTCATTGATGATTTCCAGGCTTTCCAGCGCCAGATGCTCTTTCATCACTTTGGTCGAGAACGCCCAATCGTGGTTGGTCATCTCCACCCAATCGCCGGTAATCGGACAGGCAATGGCGATACAGGCGTGCTTAATGTCCTGTTTTTGCTCGTCAAGATAGTGACGAATCACCGCTTCGAGATTGTCGTAGTCTGATGTTGAGAAGGTTTGGGCTTGCGAGATAGCGCCGTTTTCTACCTCACACAATGCGAGACGGGCATTGGTACCGCCCACATCGCCGACCAGGGCGTATGTTGTCATTCTTCTGCTGCTCCGCTTGGGTCATAAACAATTGCAGGACACTATAAAAGCCTGCCAATAAAACAACAACGCCCACCTGCACGATGGGCGTAATCCATTCAAAGATGCTGCACAGCCTACCGATCACCTGCCCGACTTCCCAGCGGCAACTTTCCGAAATTTAGCCACTATTGCGCTGATGCAGTGCGGCGGTGACCTTACGCAGCAGCGGCGGCAAGTCCTGTTTGTCCATCACCACTTCCACCAGCGACAGACGCCGATTCCGCATTAATTGCTCCATCACCGCGTCGAGTTGCACCGTTTCGCTGACGCGCCAGCTCTGCGCCGCACACTGCTGGCTCAGCGCCTGCGGCAACGCGGTCCAGTTCCACTGCGCGATATCGTTGTAACGTTGCTCAGCACCGTGAATCGCGCGCTCAACCGTATAACCCTCATTATTAATCAAGAAGATAATTGGCTGCTGACCGTCGCGTAGCATCGAACCCAACTCCTGAATCGTCAGCTGCGCAGAGCCATCGCCAATAATCAGGATGACCCGACGATCCGGCTGCGCGGTTTGCGCACCAAAAGTGGCGGGTAAAGTATAGCCAATCGATCCCCACAGCGGTTGCACCAGCAGTTGCGCATCCTGCGGTAAACGCAGCGCCGCCGCGCCAAAGGCCGCAGTGCCTTGATCGGCGAGGATAATATCACCGGGCTGTAGGAAGCGCTGCATCGCGTGCCAGAATGCCTGCTGACTGATTACCGCCGCAGCAATTTGCTCACTTTCCTCGCACTCAGGCGCATCTGCCAGCCGCCAGTGCGCGCAGTGGCGCTGATAAATCGGCGTCAGCGCCGCCAGCGCCTGCTGCATGCTTAACGGCGCAAACACCTCGCCCGCGACCGTAGCCTGAAACGGCTGCAGATCGATCACGCGCTCGGCAGGCAGATTTTGCGTGAAGCCGGCGGTTAAGGTGTCGGTAAATCGCACGCCGACGCACAGCGTAACGTCGGTATCTTCGATCGCCTGACGCACCGCATCGCTGCTGCCTTGCGCGGCGTACGTACCGACGTAACCCGGCAGCTGCTCGTTCAGCACGCCTTTGCCCATCAATAAGGTGGCAGCAGGAATCGCACGCAGCTGGCGCAACGCCTCAAGCTGCGGCTGCAACTGCCAGCGCGAGGCAAGGAAATCCGCCAACAGCGCCACGCGTTGCGCCGGTGCCAGCAAACGTTCTGCCGCATCGGCAAAGGCCGCAGCAACCTGCTGAGGGTTTTCTGCAGCTGTGACTTTCTCGCCAGGGAACGTAATTTCAGCCGCCGCCACATCCACCGCCAGCAATAAATAGCCGGGACGATGTTGCGTTAGCGCCTCGCTGATAACGCGATCGATCTCCGCCACCGCGTTTTTCGCCGTCAGCACCGCAGATGCCACACTGACTTCCTGCGCCATACGCAGGAAATGACCAAAATCGCCGTCGCCCAGCGAATGGTGCACGCAATCACCCTGCTGCTGTGCCTGACTGGCGGGCGCGCCAACGATATGAATCACCGGCACATATTCGGCATAGCTGCCAGCGATACCGTTAATCGCGCTGAGCTCGCCGACGCCAAACGTGGTCAGCAGTGCCGCCGCGCCGTTGCAGCGCCCGTACCCATCTGCCGCATACGCCGCATTCAGTTCATTGGCGCAGCCAACCCAGGCAATGTCGGGATGCGCAATCACGCTGTCGAGGAATTGCAGGTTGTAATCGCCCGGCACGCCGAACAGATGTCGGATGCCGCTTTGCTGTAATCGGTGCAGTAAATAATCGCCAACGTTGGGGGTTTTCATCGACAGCTCCTTGTTAAGGGGATAATCAGGAGTATTAGCGATGTGGCTGAATTGGCGAGATATTCACCATCGTGGCGCGGTGATTTGTGGCAAGCATTCGTTACGACGACAGATAATTCTGTAAGTTGCGATCTTCGGCGCGTTTCGCCTTAGTGTAAACGCATACACTGCTATGCTGATGTCACTTTCTCCCCTATTGAGACAGGAACGCTGCATGAGTGCTTTTCCCCATCCCGAACGTTATCAACAGATGCAATACCGTCGCAGTGGCCGTAGCGGCCTGAAGTTACCGGCGATTTCGCTGGGTTTGTGGCATAACTTTGGCGACAGTACGCGTGTCGATAACAGCCGCGAACTGCTGCGCCATGCCTTTGATCGCGGCATTACCCATTTCGATCTCGCCAATAATTACGGCCCGCCACCGGGATCGGCCGAGTCCAACTTTGGTCGCATTCTGCGCGAGGATTTTCAGGGGCTGCGCGACGAGCTGGTGATCTCAACCAAAGCCGGTTACACCATGTGGGACGGCCCGTACGGCGATTGGGGTTCACGCAAGTATCTGATTTCCAGTCTCGATCAAAGCCTGAAGCGCATGGGATTGGAGTACGTTGATATCTTCTATCATCACCGTCCCGATCCCGAAACGCCGCTGGAAGAGACCATGCGTGCGCTGGATCAGGTGGTGCGTCAGGGCAAGGCGCTGTATGCCGCCATCTCCAACTATCCAGCAGACAAAGCCGCCGAAGCGATTGCGATTCTGCGCGACCTCGGCACGCCTTGCCTGATCCACCAGCCGCGTTATTCGATGTTTGAGCGTACGCCTGAGCAGGGTTTACTGGATGTGCTGGGCGACAACGGCGTTGGTTGTATCGCCTTCTCGCCGCTGGCGGGTGGCGTGTTAACCGACCGCTATTTGCAGGGCATTCCGCAAGATTCGCGCATCGCCAGCGGCAGTAAATTCCTGAATGAAAACCAGTTGACTCAAGAGAAGATGGAAAAAGTGCGTCAGCTGCAGGCGATCGCCCAGCAGCGCGGCCAGAAGCTGGCGCAGATGGCGCTGAGCTGGGTGCTGCGCGATGCGCGTGTCACCTCGGTGCTGATTGGTGCCAGCAAAACCGCGCAAATTGATAATGCGGTTGAGATGTTGAGCCAGCCGGTGCTGAGCCAGGACGAGATCGACGCCATCCACAATATCTTAGTGTAACCGTTTACCCGCCCGGCATTTGTCGGGCGTTTTCCGCAGCAGAAAATTCTCATTTCAGATTTCCCTCAGCGTTTTCAGACTGATTCTCAAGGGCTTACCTGGTCCGATGTGGCAAACTAGCGCAACGGTGGCAGTTATAAGCTACTGAAAAGGAGAAGTTATGAAACGTGCCATTTTGTTTGCCGCCTTGCTGGCAACCTTATCCCCGTTGGCTATCAGCACAGCACAAGCCGACAGCGCCACCATCAATTTGGGTCCGGGCGTTACGCTGCATCTCGGCGATCGCGATCGTCACGGTAATTACTGGGACGGCGGTCGCTGGCGCGAGCCGCGCTGGTGGAACGATCGTTATCAGTACAACGATCATCGCTGGTGGCGTCACGAAGAGTGGAAACGTCATCGCGCCTATGAACGTGAGCGCGAACGCCGCTGGCATGAGCGTGAACGTCGTGAACATCACCGCCACGACCATCGACATGATGATCGTCGTGGTCATCGCGATCACCATCATCACTAAACAAAAAATCCCGCTCAATGGCGGGATTTTTCTTTTCTAACGCCGTTACCAACCGAGCGCTTCGCCGACCAGCAAATAGAGATTGAGGGCGATCACCAGCACCACAATCAGCCGCCCGGCATTTTGCATCAGGCGCGAGTTCACCATCTCATCGCCCATCAATTCGCGGTTGCCGGTAAAGGACAACAGCGGAATCAGCGCCAGCGCGATACCAAAACTCAACAGCACCTGACTCATCACCAGAATGCGCGTCGGATCCCAGCCCGCCCAAATCACTATAAAGGAGGGCAACATGGTGATGGTGCGGCGGAACCACAGCGGAATGTGGAAGCGGATAAAGCCCTGCATCACCACTTGTCCCGCCAGCGTGCCGACCACGGTAGAGGAGAGGCCGGCAGCCACCAGACTCAAACCAAACACAATCGCCGCGGCTTCACCCAACAGCGGTTGCAGCGTTAAGTAAGCCTGATCGAGATCGACGATGCTGGAGTGACCGCTGAAGTGAAACGCGGCGGCGGCGGTTGCCATCATCGCCAGATTCACAAAGCCAGCGATGGTCATGGCGATAGCCACATCCAGCTTGGTTGAGCTGTAGCGTTGCGCCTTGCTGCCTTTGTTGCCGTGCTGCGTTAGCGCCGAGTGCAGATAAATTACGTGCGGCATAATGGTAGCGCCTAACACGCCAGCAGCAAGGAATACCGCATCCGATGTTGGTAGCGATGGCAGCGCCATGCCAACCACAAGCTCACTGACTTTGGGCTGGGAGAAAAACAGCTCCACAATATAAGCCGCCGCCACAAACAGCAGCAGACCGCCAATCACCAGTTCCAGCGGCTTCTGTCCGCGACTTTGCAGCATCAGAATCAGGTAGGTCGCGATACCGGTTAACACCGCGCCCTGCAGCAGCGAGATGCCGAGTAATAGCTTGAAGCCGAGCGCCGCGCCGATAAATTCAGCAAGATCGGTGGCCATGGCGATAATTTCCGCCTGCACCCAATAGAACCACACCGCCGGACGCGGGAAGCGATCGCGGATGTGTTCTGCAAGATTTTTGCCGGTAGCAATGCCCAGCTTGGCGGACATCAGCTGGATCAGCATCGCCATGACGTTGGCCCACACCACCACCCACAACAGCTTGTAGCCGTAGGCGGCGCCGGCCTGAATGTTGGTCGCGAAGTTGCCGGGATCGATGTAGCCAATCGCCGCAATAAAGGCGGGGCCCAGCAGCGCGAGTTTGATCTTTCTGGCTCCGCGAGCGGCGCGCTCGGCGGTGCGGCTTTCTAGCATAGTTTTACCCTGTCCTAACGCTTGTTGACCTGTCCAGATTAAGGGTCATTCAAGGCAGATGAAATTTGGTTATAGTTATTGTATTAATAGATGGTGCTATAAAGTATAGCCATTGCTATACATTGCGGTAAAGGCAGTTCTTGCTAAAAATAAGTGCAACGCAAATGACTCTACTCTTGGGTCATTTTATAGACAATGTTTTTGTGGATATTTCTTGTGATGAATTTGTAATAGGGTTGTGAGCGGTCAGACTTATCTGAGAAAAAACGCGATAGCGAATACTTATAATGTGGTTTTGATCTCGTTTTTAAGTAACGCGTTACATAGAATACGCAACAAAATACAACCCTCCTCAAATTTGGAGCCGACATGTCCCATGTTTTGCATTTTCTTTTAGCACTAGTGGTGGTAGCGGTGCTGGCCTTGCTGGTCAGCCACGATCGTAAAAGCATCCGTCTTCGTTATATCGTTCAACTTCTGGTAATCGAAGTTCTGCTGGCCTGGTTCTTCCTGAACTCATCCATCGGTCTCGGCTTTGTGCAGGGCTTCGCCGGTTTCTTTGATCATCTGCTCAAATATGCCGCCGAAGGCACCAACTTCGTGTTTGGCAATATGAGCGAAAAAGGTCTCGCTTTCTTCTTCCTCAACGTGCTTTGCCCCATCATTTTCATCTCTGCGTTAATCGGTATTTTGCAGCACTTCCGCATCTTGCCGTGGGTGATTCGCGGCATTGGTACCGTGCTGTCAAAAGTAAACGGTATGGGCAAACTGGAATCCTTTAACGCTGTAAGCTCTCTGATTTTGGGACAGTCAGAAAACTTCATCGCCTATAAAGATATCCTTGGCAAAATGTCACAGCGCCGCATGTACACCATGGCAGCGACTGCAATGTCGACGGTTTCCATGTCGATTGTCGGCGCTTACATGACCATGCTGCAGCCAAAATATGTGGTGGCCGCGCTGGTACTGAACATGTTCAGCACCTTTATCGTGCTGTCGCTGATTAACCCGTACCGCGTGGATAGCGAAGAAGATCTGCAACTTCAGGATCTGCATAAAGGCCAGAGCTTCTTCGAAATGCTGGGCGAATACATTCTCGCCGGTTTTAAAGTTGCGATGATTGTTGCCGCAATGCTGATTGGTTTTATCGCCTTGATTACCGGTCTGAACGCGCTGTTCGATCTGATTTTCGGCATCAGCTTCCAGGGCGTGCTGGGTTATGTGTTCTATCCATTTGCGTGGGTGATGGGCGTTCCTTCACACGAAGCGCTGCAAGTGGGCAGCATCATGGCGACCAAACTGGTTTCCAACGAATTCGTGGCAATGATGGATCTGCAGAAAATCGCCGGTCAGCTGTCGCCACATTCGGAAGGTATTCTCTCGGTGTTCCTCGTCTCCTTCGCTAACTTCTCCTCTATCGGGATTGTGGCGGGTGCGATTAAAGGTCTGCACGAAGAGCAAGGTAACGTGGTTTCACGCTTCGGCCTGAAACTGCTGTACGGTTCAACGCTGGTGAGCGTGCTGTCAGCCGCTATCGCTGGTCTGGTGTTGGCCTTCTGATATAAGGGGCGAGCTGCGGCTCGCCCTTCTCTTCTTAATTATTTCAATCGGTTCTATCCCGCGTCGCCTGCGCTTTTCCCCCGCTATCACCCGCTTTACTGTTAAACGCAAAACCTTTGCACAATATTGAATTTCCGTTCACACCGCCTGCGCCCGTAGTTTTTCTCCATGACGTCACTTCAGGAGAACCGCATGAGCATTCAATTCCTTGGCATGATTGGCCACCGCCTCGCCTCCGAAATCATTCCGGCTAGCGGCCCGCTGTTCGATAAAGATTACATTGCGCGTTTTGCGCGGGCGCACGAAGACGCCGGTTTTGATCGCATTCTGGTGGGCTATTGGTCGGATCAGCCGGATGGCTTTCTGGTCACCGCGCACGCGGCGGCACACACTTCGACGCTGAAATTTTTGCTGGCGCATCGTCCCGGTTTTGTGTCGCCGACATTAGCGGCGCGCAAACTGGCTTCGCTTGATCACCTCACCGACGGCCGCTTAGCGGTGCACATCATTAGCGGCGGCAGCGATGCCGAGCAGCGCCGCGACGGTGATTTCCTCAATAAAGCCGAGCGCTATGCGCGTAGCGATGAGTTCCTCACCGTGTTGAAGCAGAGCCTTGAATCCACGCAGCCGTACGATCATCAAGGCCAGTTTTATCAGGCCGAGCAGGCGTTCTCAGCCATCAAACCGCTGCAGAAAAAACTGCCGATCTATTTTGGCGGATCGTCGCAGGAGGCGATTGATGTTGCAGCACGCCATGCCGATGTATTTGCGCTGTGGGGCGAACCGCTGAAAGGCGCGGAAGAGACGGTACGCAATGTGCGTGCCGCTGCCGCCAGACAGGGCCGCGCCATCAACTTCAACATCTCGTTCCGGCCGATTCTTGGCAAAACTGAAAAAGAAGCATGGGAACGTGCGGAGCACATCCGCGCCACGGCCGAGAAACAGCTCAACGAAAGTGGCTTTGCCTTTGGTAAGGCGAAGCCGCAAAGCGTTGGCGCCCAGCGTTTACTTGCCGCCGCCAATGAAGGCGATCGTCTGGATAAAGTGCTGTGGACCGGCGTCGCAAAACTGGTTCAGGGCGGCTACAACTCTACCGCGCTGGTGGGAACGCCGGAGCAAGTCTCTGATGCGCTGCTGGAATATTATCGCCTTGGCATTCATAGCGTGCTGATTCGCGGCTTCGATCCGCTTAACGATGCGGTGGAATATGGCCGCGAGCTGATCCCGCTGACGCGCGAGAAAGTCGATGCGCTCTCAGCGGCCGACAAAAGGAGCGCCTGAAGCTTATGAGCCAGTATCAGCACCAGCGCCTGCGTGATTTTGTCGCCAATCTTGCCAACCTGCTGGATACGCAGCCGGAGGAAGCCACGCTGTTACAGCATGGCAGCGCGTGGCTTGGCGAGTTGATTCGCCACGACGACTGGCTGGACGACGCCTTTACCCAACCTCATCCCGAACACTATCAACAATATTTGTTGTATGCCGATGCGCAGCAGCGTTTTTCGGTAGTGAGTTTCGTCTGGGGACCGGGCCAGCAAACGCCGATTCACGACCATCGCGTTTGGGGATTGATTGGCATGCTGCGCGGCGCGGAAATATCACAATCCTGGCAGCCGGGGCCGAACGGATTGCAGCCGGAAGGCGCGCCAGTCCGACTCGATCCCGGCAGCGTTGAAGCGGTGTCGCCGACGGTGGGCGATATTCATCGCGTCAGCAACGCCTATGACGATCGCGTCTCCATCAGCATTCACGTTTACGGCGCCAACATTGGCGCGGTCAAACGCGCGGTCTACCGCGAAGACGGCAGTGAAAAAGCATTTATCTCCGGTTACAGCAACCGTTACTTACCGAACATTTGGGACCTTTCACATGACTAAACCGGTTTTCCCTTTACGCCAGGCGGCGGAAATTATTGAGGCCCTGCGTCAGCAGCAGGAAGTGGCGATTGTCGATGTGCGCGATGAAGCGCTGTTTGCCACCGCGCATCCGCTGTTTGCGGTGAATATTCCGCTGTCAAAACTGGAGCTTGAGCTGCTGGACCGCATTCCGCAGCGCACCACCGCAATCACGCTGTATGACGGTAACGAAGGCCTGGCGCAAACCGCTGCCGAGCGCATTGCCGCGCTGGGTTACAGCAATGTCGCGCTGCTGGCAGAGGATTTGGCCGGCTGGCAAGCGGCGGGCGGCGAACTGTTTATCGACGTGAATTCACCCAGCAAAGCCTTTGGCGAGCTGGTTGAGCATCACAATCACACGCCTTCCTTGTCTGCGGACGAGGTACATCAGCTGATTAACAGCGATGCCAATGTGGTGGTGCTCGATGCGCGCCGTTTCGATGAATATCAAACCATGAGTATTCCAGGTGCCACCAGCGTGCCGGGCGGTGAACTGGTGCTGCGCGTGCGTGATATCGCGCCATCGCCGGAGACCACAGTGATTGTGAACTGCGCCGGTCGCACGCGCAGCATCATTGGCACGCAATCGCTGGTGAATGCCGGGATTCGCAATCCGGTGTTCGCGCTGCGCAATGGCACCATCGGCTGGACGCTGGCCGGGCATGCGCTGGATAAAGGCCAGTCGCGCCGCTACGGCGAGGCCAGCGAAACCGCTCAGCGTCAGGCGGCGAACCATGCGCGCAGCATCGCCGATCGCGCCGGTGTGGAACGTATCCCGCTCGCCACGCTGAAGCGCTGGCAGCAGGAGACGCGCACCACTTATCTGTTTGATGTGCGTGATGCCGACGAATACGCTGCCGGGCATCTGCCTGGCAGCCGCCACGTGCCGGGAGGTCAACTGGTGCAGGAGACCGATCATTACGCCAGCGTGCGCGGTGCGCGCATCGTGCTGATTGATGATGACGGCGTGCGCGCCAATATGACCGCATCCTGGCTGGCGCAGCTTGGCTGGCAGGTTTCGGTACTGGAGGAGCTGCAGGCCAGTGATTTCAGTGAAACCGGTAACTGGAAAGCGCAGGTGCCGCCCGTCGCTCAACCCGAATTCATCTCACCGCAGCAGTTAGCGGAATGGCTGCAGGAAGGGCAAACGCAAGTGCTGGATTTCACCACGCGCGCGAACCATCTCAATAGTCATATTCCGGGCGCGGCCTGGTTGCTGCGCTCTACCCTGCAGCAGCAAGGCAAAGCATTGTTGCCGGAGGCACGGCGCTATGTTCTGACCTGCGGCAGTAGCCTGCTGGCGGGTTATGCAGTGGAACAAGTGGCTGAGCTGACCGGCAAACCGGTGTTTGTGCTGGAAGGCGGTAACGCTACCTGGCGCAGTGCGGGTTTGCCGACGGAGCAAGGAGAGCAGCAACTGCTGTCACCGGCCATCGATCGCTATCGTCGCCCGTATGAAGGCACCGATATTGAAGCGGGCGTGATGCAGGCGTATCTGGACTGGGAATACGGTTTGGTGGCGCAGCTGGATCGCGATGGCACACACGGTTTCCGGGTGCTGCAGTTGCAGCCGCAGGCTGTTACGGCCTGACAATCATTGCGCGTTGTACAGTAATGTGGTCGCCATAAATGGCGACCCTACAACGACAAAAATCGCAATTGATTGCGTTGCGTTTATAAGGTGATTTTTTTGAATGTGTTCAGAACGAACAGAGATTTGGTGGAGATAAGCGGGATCGAACCGCTGACCTCTTGCATGCCATGCAAGCGCTCTCCCAGCTGAGCTATACCCCCACATCTGGAAATCATTTTTCGGTCAAACCGTTGGGAGCGGTTTGGTGGAGATAAGCGGGATCGAACCGCTGACCTCTTGCATGCCATGCAAGCGCTCTCCCAGCTGAGCTATACCCCCGAACCGAAAAACTGCCGAGTAAACTCGACGGACGGGATAATATGAAACCGCCCCTTGAGTGTCAACGTCAAATTCTCGTTCTGTGTTTGATCGCTGAAAAAGGCGTCAACCCCGCGTCAGCATGGCTTTTTTTTCAACACTCCATCCCGGTTCGCGACTATTTATATGCGTCATCCGGCAATGCTTCCCTAACCCAACCTCAACCCAGCGTTAACTTAAGGTTAAAGATGTTAGGAACAGTCTTGTTTTCGTTAAAAGTGCGTGTAAAACTTAGCGCGCTAATTAACCGGTCATCCTGCCAGGGTGTTCTCTCAATGACCGGCCAGCAACGTCCCCATTAATCCATAAAAGAAAAGTGAACTATGTCGCTGCATACACCTAAAGAGATCGCCCAACTGGCGATTCAAGCTGGCGTGGCTAAAAGCCGCCTGCCTATCTCCACCTTGTTGATTCTTGGCTTTATGGCTGGTGCGTTTATCGCCACCGGCTTCCTGCTCGATCTGCATGTCATTAACCAACTGCCTGCTGAATGGGGTTCATTCGGCGTGCTGCTGGGTGCCGCGGTGTTCCCGGTCGGGTTGATCATGACAGTGCTGGCGGGCGGCGAGCTGCTGACCGGCAATATGATGACGATGCCCATCGCCTGGTTCGCACGTCGTATCAGTGGCTTCAGCGTTCTGCGTAACTGGTTTTGGGTTACCGTCGCCAATTTCATTGGTAGCGTTGCCGTAGCATGGTTTTTTGGTCACATGCTGGGCATGACCGAAGGCGATTACCTGAAGAAAACCGTAGCGATTGCGCACGCTAAAGTGAATGCCGATTTCCTGCACGCCTTTATTTCCGGCGTGGGCTGCAACTGGCTGGTGTGTCTGGCGGTGTGGCTCGCCTTCGCCAGCAAAGATGTGGTGGGTAAAATCTTCGGTATGTGGTTCCCGGTGATGGCGTTCGTGGCGATTGGCTTCCAGCACGTTGTCGCTAACATGTTTATTGTTCCGGCAGCGATTTTTGCCGGCCAGATGAGCTGGGCGGAATTTGCGCCAAACGTGATCGCGGTGTTCCTCGGTAACGGCGTGGGCGGTGCAATTTTTGTTGGCCTCACCTATTTCATCGCTTTCCGTCCGGAACAACCCGCAGTGAGCGAAGCGCATTAACCGAATTTTGCCTTTTGTTGGAGAGCAGAAGGCATTTTCTGTTCAGGTTACTTTTCCCCGTTACGTTTTGTTGTAATATGTAGAACTAATGTATTTAACAGGGACAGCATCGTGAAAAAGGAATGGCTTACCCCCGAGGAGCTCGCGCTGGAAACGGGCTACAGTCGGCAAACGGTGAATAAATGGATCAAGCGTGAAAACTGGACAACCACGCCAAAGCCCGGTGTTCAGGGCGGTAAAGCGCGATTGATCCATATTGATGAGCGTGTAAAGAGCTTTGTTCAATCCACCCGCCACGCGAACGAACCGGCGGCTAATTACGGTGCACAACAAAATACGTTACCTGCGTTATTAATAAATTCTGTCCAGCAAATGACGGCAGCGGAGCAAGAGCAATTTGCGGCGTTGTTGTTGCGGGAGGGAATTCGGGGCGTACTGGAACGTCTGGGGATTCAGGAAGAATAAATAAGCCGGAAGCAGATGCTTCCGGCTTTTTCATATTATGCGTTTGCTTCGCGCTCAGCGATGAATGCCAGCGCTTTTTCAATACGCGCAACGCTGCGGCTGCGACCAATCGCTTCCACCGTTACATCCAGCGCTGGCGACTGACCAGAACCGGTCACCGCCACACGCAACGGCATACCGACTTTCCCCATCCCCAGCTCCAGTTCATCTGCCGCAGACTGAATTGCATGATGCACATTCTCTGCGTTCCAGTTGCTGTCGCTGATCGCGGCCAGTTTGTCGCGCACCACTTCCAGCGGCTGACGCGCGACCGGACGCAGATGCTTCTTCGCCGCGTCAGCATCAAAGGCTTCGAACTCTTCATAGAAGTAGCGGCAAGATGCCGCGATCTCTACCAAGGTTTTGCAACGCTCGCCCAGTAAAGTAACCAGCTTGGCCAGTTCCGGACCGGTGCGGGTATCAATCTTCTGCTGCTCAATGTGCCATTGCAGCTGCGTAGCAACGTACTCCGGCGGCAGCGTATTAATGTAGTGATGGTTCAGCCACTGCAGTTTTTCAGTATTGAAAGCACTGGCCGATTTGCTCACAGCATCAAGGGTAAACAGCTCTGCCATTTCCGGCACGCTGAAAATCTCCTGATCGCCATGTGACCAGCCGAGACGCACCAGATAGTTGAGCAGCGCTTCCGGCAGATAACCGTCATCACGATACTGCATCACGCCGACAGCGCCATGACGCTTAGACAGCTTCTTACTGTCATCGCCCAAAATCATCGAGACGTGCGCGTAGGTTGGCACTTCTGCACCGATCGCTTTCAGGATGTTGATCTGGCGTGGCGTGTTGTTGATATGGTCTTCACCACGAATCACGTGAGTGATGCCCATATCCCAGTCATCCACTACCACACAGAAGTTGTAGGTTGGCGAACCGTCGGTACGACGAATGATCAGGTCATCCAGTTCCTGATTGCTGAATTCAATCGGACCACGAATCTGATCGTCAAAGATGACAGAACCGTCCTGCGGGTTGCGGAAGCGCACCACGCACGGCTCATCAGCGGCGTGATGTTCATGGCTGTCGCGGCAGCGGCCGTCGTAACGCGGCTTTTCGCCTTTTTCCATCTGCTCTTCACGCAGCGCATCGAGACGTTCTTTACTGCAGTAGCATTTATAGGCCGTGCCTGCTTCCAGCATGTCGTCGATCACCGCGTTGTAGCGATCAAAACGCTTGGTCTGATAATACGGACCTTCATCCCAGTTAAGGCTCAGCCAGTTCATACCATCCATGATGGCTTCAATGGCTTCCGGTGTGGAACGCTCCAGATCGGTATCTTCGATACGCAGAACAAATTCGCCCTTGTTATGGCGAGCATAAAGCCAGGAGTAAAGAGCAGTACGAGCACCGCCTACGTGCAGATAGCCCGTTGGGCTGGGTGCGAAGCGAGTTTTGATTTTCATTCAGCATTGCCTTAAATGCGCAGGTTTCATTGTCTGGATGACAAAAAAACGGGTTAACGCGAAAAAACAGTGCGCACATTCTAGCAGGTGAGGCTGATTCCTCAATGATTGTCGCGGTGGCATCCCGGTTTGCTGTGCGCTTTTCTGCTAATAAAACCAGCACATTGGCTAAAAGCGCCCCACGATGATTATTTTTAAAGCGAACGCACATTTAAGTTTTAAAAACCGTTGACTCACTTTGAAGGATCCCTATAATGCGACTCCACACAGCGGGGGTGATTAGCTCAGTTGGTAGAGCATCTCCCTTACAAGGAGGGGGTCGGCGGTTCGAGCCCGTCATCACCCACCACTCTTTAGAAGGTTTAAAGATGGCCCGCAGTGAACAAGAGATAAGATATGGGTGATTAGCTCAGTTGGTAGAGCATCTCCCTTACAAGGAGGGGGTCGGCGGTTCGAGCCCGTCATCACCCACCATATCTTAGTCAGATGACACTCTTGTTAAGCAGTACCGAAGTGGGTGATTAGCTCAGTTGGTAGAGCATCTCCCTTACAAGGAGGGGGTCGGCGGTTCGAGCCCGTCATCACCCACCACTTCGGGTCGTTAGCTCAGTTGGTAGAGCAGTTGACTTTTAATCAATTGGTCGCAGGTTCGAATCCTGCACGACCCACCAATGTAGAAAGGCGCCCTAAAGGCGCCTTTTTGCTATGCATTAAATCTGTGATTAACGCGCCAAATCCCAACAAAACCTTTTCGCAAGCTTAACACTCCCTGCCCTCAAGCCTCCTTATGCTTTGACCGATAACGATAATGGTCTATTGCAAGGAGAAAACCATGTCTACCATCTCAAGCGTTAGCAGTATCAGCACGGCGAGTAGCGGCGGCGGATCGACCTCAGAAATCGCCAGCCTTAACAAACAGATTCAAACCATCACCAAACAACTGAAAGATCTTTCGAGCGACGATACGCTTACAGATGAACAAAAATCTGAACAAGAGCAGATGCTGCAATCACAGATTCAAATGATTGAGGCACAAATCGCGCAGATTGAGCAGCAGCAAGCCGAGAAAGCGCAGCAGAAACAGGAAGCACAGCAACCTGCGGCGACCAAAGCGGATGGTATTAACCGTCCAACCGATACCAATCAAATCAACGTGTACGTTTAAAACGCCGGCTTTAGCATGCGTTGTTGCGTCAGCAGGGCTGCCTGCTGACGCACTTCCTGCCAGATCGCTTCTGCAGCGGGTGTCAGCGAGCGGTTTTTGCGCTTTATCAGCATCAGGCTGCGGTTAATTTCCGGGTAAAGACGCCGCACCGTGAGTTTGCGCCCTGACGGCAATGGCAAAGCCAACGCAGGCAGAATACTGATGCCAATCCCCGCTTCCACCATCGGATAAAGCGTGGCGGGATGACCGATTTCCTGCACCACATTCACACTCAACGCCAGCTGTTGCAGCGCGGCGTCGACCAACACGCGACTGCCAGAAGCATAATCCTGCAGCACCATATTGCGTCCCGCCAGCATCGACCATTGCGCCTGTTCAGTTTGCGCCAGCTCGTCATCCTCATGACACAGCAATAAAAAAGGCTCCTGCAGAATCTCTTCGCTGTCGAAATCAGTGTCGTTAAGAGGGCCAATCACAATGCCAAAATCAACCTCCGCATTGCGTACGCTTTGCAGCACCCATTGCTGCACGCGGTCATGCAGGATGACGCGGATATCCGGATAGCGCTGCTGGCTGCTGGCCAGACACTGCGGCATCAGATGGGCAGAAGGCGTTTGGCTGGCGGCGACACGCACCGTGCCGCTGCGCTGTTCGCCATAGCTGCGCACATCCAACACGGTGGTATTGAGATCGTCCAGCAGACGATTAAGCCGCGTGGCCAATTGCTGTCCCGCTTCGGTCAGCATCACTTCCCGCGTGGTGCGATCGAGCAAGCGCACGCTCATTTCCGCTTCCAGCTCTTTAATGCTGTGGCTGACCGCCGACTGACTTAAACCAATCGCTTGTCCGGCCAGACTGAAGCTGCCGTGATGCGCCACCGCCACAAAGGTGCGCAACTGACGTAAGGTGTAATTCATCGATATCGCTCATAGATTGATGCAATAAATCAATTTTATTTCTAAACCCAGCGAGCGCACAATCAGCACCATCATTTTTTTAAATTTAACCGGATTTTAACAATGGGATTTTTACGCCTCGATCCGATGATGATTAAACTCATCATTACCGTGCTGCTGGCCAGCTTTATTCCTGCCAAAGGCGTCTTTGTCGACATCTTCGAGTATCTGACCACTGCCGCCATCGCCCTGCTGTTCTTTATGCATGGTGCCAAACTGTCGCGCGAGAAGATCATCGCCGGCAGCAGCCACTGGCGTTTGCACTTGTGGATTATGTGCAGCACCTTTGTGATTTTCCCGATTATCGGTTTGCTGATTGTCTGGTGGCATCCGGTTAACGTTAGCCCGGAGATTTACACCGGCTTTATCTATTTATGTATTCTGCCGGCGACCGTGCAATCCTCAATCGCCTTCACCTCAATGGCGGGCGGCAACGTCGCCGCTGCGGTATGTGCGGCTTCAGCATCCAGCCTGCTCGGCGTATTTGTCTCGCCGCTGCTGGTGAATCTGGTGATGAATGTTCACAGCGAAATGCCGGGCAACGGTCTGGAGCAGATTGGCAAAATCATGCTGCAACTGCTGGTGCCGTTTGTTTTAGGACATCTTTCGCGTCGCTGGATTGGCGCGTGGGTCGAGAAACATCGCAGCCTGATTGGTAAAACCGACCAAACTTCGATTCTGCTGGTGGTTTACTCCGCGTTCAGCGAAGCGGTGGTGAACGGCATCTGGCATCGCGTGGGCGTGGATACCTTGCTGTGGATTCTGGTCGGCAGCGTGCTGGTGCTGTTTATCGCACTGGCGATTAACCTGGCAGCATCGCGCCTGTTTGGTTTCAGCCGTGCGGACGAGATTGTGGTGCTGTTCTGTGGCTCGAAAAAGAGTCTGGCGAACGGTGTGCCGATGGCCAATATCCTGTTCCCGGCCAGTTCCGTGGGGATTATCGTGCTGCCGCTGATGATCTTCCATCAGGTGCAGTTAATGGTGTGTTCTTTCATTGCCCAGCGCTACAAAGCCGGCAACGAAAAACGGCTGGCGCAGCAGCAAGTAGAAGCGCAGAAGTCCTAAATACAACGGCCCGCAAATGCGGGCCGTTCTGTTATTCATGGCGCTTGAGCGGTTTGATTAAACCTTCCAGCCCTTCAATCTTGATGGTCAGCGTCAGCTGCATCAATTCGCCTAATTTACCGGCCGGAAATTCATCTTTGCGTGCGAACCACAGCAAATACTCCTCCGGCACATCAATCAGCACTCTGCCCTTGTACTTGCCGAACGGCATCACGGTATTGGCGATTTCAACCAGTTGCTGTTTATCCACGTTACGCTCCGAGCAGGCGAATCATTTCCGCTTCGTCGATCACCGGAATGCCGAGCTCCTGCGCTTTCGCCAGCTTGGAACCGGCCGCTTCACCCGCAATCAGCAAATCGGTTTTCTTCGACACGCTGCCGCTCACTTTAGCGCCCAGCGCCACCAGACGCTCTTTGGCATCATCGCGATTCATCTGCGACAGAGAGCCGGTCAGCACCACGGTTTTACCGGCAAATGGACTATCAATCTCTTCGACATTGACCACTTCAACCTGCGGCCAATGCACGCCAATCTCTTCGGTAAGATCGCGAATAACGGCGCGGTTGCTCTCTTCATCCATAAAGTTACGCACATGCGTCGCCACCACTTTGCCGACATCCTGCACTTCAATCAGCGCATCGAGATCGGCGTTCATCACCTTTTCCAGCTCGCCAAAGTGATTGGCAAGGTTGGCGGCGGTGGCTTCGCCCACTTCACGAATACCCAGCGCATAGAGGAAACGCGCCAGCGTTGTGGATTTGGCCTTTTCCAGCGCATCAACCACGTTCTGTGCCGATTTCGGGCCCATGCGATCAAGCCCGGTTAGCTTACCGGCCGTAAGACGGAACAGATCGGCTGGCGTTAAGACGTACTCTTTCTCAACCAGTTGATCGATGATTTTATCGCCCATGCCATCGACATCCATCGCACGACGCGAAACGAAGTGTTTAAGCGCTTCTTTACGCTGCGCGCCACAAATCAGGCCGCCGGTGCAGCGCGTCACCACTTCACCTTCCACGCGCTCAACGTCTGAACCGCATACTGGGCAATGACTCGGGAAGACGATTTCACGCGTTTCTTCCGGGCGCTCTGATTCCACCACGTTAACCACTTGCGGAATCACGTCTCCGGCGCGGCGAATCACCACTTTGTCACCGATGCGCAAACCCAGCCGGGCGATCTCATCGGCGTTGTGCAGCGTAGCGTTGCTCACCACAACGCCCGCAACCTGAACCGGCTCCAGACGCGCGACTGGCGTAATCGCGCCGGTGCGGCCCACCTGGAATTCGACATCGCGCACAAACGTCATCTGTTCCTGCGCCGGGAATTTAAAGGCCACAGCCCAGCGCGGCGCACGCGCCACAAAGCCGAGCTGCTCCTGCTGCGCCTGTGAATCGACCTTGATAACCACGCCATCGATATCGAAGCCGAGCGACGGGCGCTCCTGCTCAACCTGACGATAAAACGCCAGCACTTCATCGGCGCTGTGTGCCAGGCGAATACGATCGGTGACTGGCAATCCCCACGCCTTAAACTGTTGCAGACGTTGCCAATGGCTGGCAGGCATTTCACCGCCTTCCAGCAGACCAAAGCCGTAGCAGAAGAAGGTCAATGGACGTTTAGCGGTGATGCGTGGATCGAGCTGGCGCAGTGAACCGGCTGCGGCGTTGCGTGGGTTAGCAAAGACTTTCGCGCCGGTGCGACGCGCTTCTTCATTCAGCTTTTCAAAACCGCTTTCGGTGATAAACACTTCGCCACGCACTTCAACGCGTGCGGGAATGTTATCGCCATGCAGACGCAGCGGAATGGCGTGAATTGTGCGCACATTTGCCGTGATGTTCTCGCCGGTGGTGCCATCTCCGCGCGTCGCCGCACGCACCAGCAGGCCATCTTCATATAACAAGCTCACGGCTAAACCATCCAGCTTGAGCTCGCAGCAGTAAGTCAATTCGTCAGTGCTTTTAAGGCGATCCTGCACGCGTTTGTTGAAGGCAAGGAAGCCCGCTTCATCAAAGGTGTTGTCAAGCGACAACATCGGCACTTCATGACGCACTTGCTCGAAAGCGGCAAGCGGTGCCGCGCCCACGCGTTGGGTGGGTGAATCAGGTGTAATCAAATCAGGATGTGCGCTTTCCAGCTCGCGTAGCTGAACCATCAATCGGTCATACTCTGCATCCGGAATCTCCGGCGTATCCATCACGTGGTAGAGATATTCGTGGTGACGTAACGTGGTGCGCAGCGCGGTGATCTGCTCCTGAACCGATTTCATAGTCTCTTATCCGATAAAAAACCCCCGACATGCGGGGGTTGTATTTGTTTTGACTCAGCTAGCGGCGATTAACCGATAACTTCGCGAATACGCGTTTTGTAGGTTTCCAGCTTCTGCGGCGTCATCATGCGACGCTCATCATCCAGCACCACGCCGCCCACATCATCGGCGATACGCTGCGCGGATTGCAGCATCAGCTTGAAGTTCTGATTCGCATCGCCGTACGACGGCACCATCATAAAGATGGAAATGCCTGGCGTAGAGAAATTCCCCATTTGATCCGGATCGAATGAACCCGGTTTCACCATGTTCGCCAGGCTAAACAGCACCGGACCGCTGCCGGCTGGGCTGAGATGGCGATGGAAAATGTTCATTTCACCGAACTGGAATCCGGCCTGCAGGATGCCCTGCAACAGCGCTTCACCGTTCAGTTCGCCGCCCGCATGTGCAGCGACGTGCAACACTAATACCGCTTCTTTTTTACTGCCTGGCGCAGCAGCCGCTGGCTGTGGCGCTTCCGGTTGATGCGCAGCTGGCGCTTCAGGTTCGAATTCTGGCTCTTCTGCCGCCAGGAATTCAGGCGCAGGCTGCGTTGCGGAAAGCGGTTCATTATCCAGCAGCGGATCGGCTTGAATCGATTGTGGAGCAGGCGCTGGCATTGGCTTCGCCACTGGCGCTTGCGGCGCTACCGGCTTACGCACTTCCGGCTCATCATCCAGCAGCGGATCGCCTAATAATGGGTCAGCCTGACGTGATGCCGGTTGACGCACAGGTTCAGGCGCACGTTGCGCGCTAGCTGGACGTGCAGTGAATTCAGGTTCTTCATCCGCGTCACGATGACGACGTACACGGACTTCGCCGACGCCATCATCTTCTTCGCTCAGCAGATCTTCATCGGCTTCTTCGCGCTGTTTCAGACGTTTGTGCGGGCGATCACGAAACACGGAGGAGCGCTCTTTACGGCTGGTCCACAGTCCATGAAGTAGCAGCGCTATTATGGCGATCGCGCCAACAACGATTAATATCAGACGCAAATCCTGCATCATTGTATTCTCTGTTGTTCCAATACCTTGCCACCACGGCAAACTTTATCCTCTAACTGTATTTGCCCAGCTAAACAAGTGCAAGTCTGTGCAGTATTTTCTGACAAATTAGATAGCTGCCCCACGCTTTTTTGCTGTTTTTTCGCGCAAACACTGCCTGAACCCGACAAAAAGCCAGGTTATGATGGTCGCGCCGCTATATTTAGGAGAAAGGCTCGCTATGCCCGCAGGAAATTCGGTCTCAACATTTAATGGTGTTCACTACTTCGCTGAAGGATGGAAACTGGTGCGGCTGCCCGGCATTCGTCGCTATGTCATCATGCCGCTACTGATCAACATTGTGCTGCTTGGCGGTGCTTTTATCTGGCTGTTTCAGCGTTTGGGTCAGTGGATCCCGGCGTTAATGTCACATATCCCCGACTGGCTGCAGTGGCTGAGTTATCTGCTGTGGCCGTTATCGGTGATTTCGATTGTGTTGGTGTTCAGCTACTTCTTTTCGACTCTGGCGAACCTGATTGCTGCTCCCTTTTGTGGCTTGCTCGCCGAGCAGCTTGAAGGGCGATTGACCGGAACGCCATTGCCAGATAGCGGTTGGGTGGGCCTGATAAAAGACGTACCGCGCATCATGAAGCGAGAGTTTCAGAAGCTCGGCTACTATTTGCCGCGTGCGCTTGGTTTGCTATTGCTGCACTTCATCCCCGGATTTGGACAAACGGTGGCGCCCGTTCTATGGTTTTTATTCAGTGCGTGGATGCTGTCCGTGCAGTATTGCGATTATCCGTTTGATAACCACAAAGTGAGTTTCCAGCAGATGCGCCAGGCGTTGCGCCAGCACAAAAGCGCGAATATGCAGTTTGGTGCGCTGGTTAGCTTGTTCACCATGATCCCGATTATCAATCTGGCGATTCTGCCGGTTGCGGTATGCGGTGCAACGGCCATGTGGGTGGATCGTTATCACGCACAACATGCGCGCCGCTAAAGCTTTAACTTGCCTTATGCATTTTTGCGTAAGGCTTATGGTTGTGCGCTATATAGATATGCGATTTCTTTCCTTCCGCACATCATTAGAAAAGGTATGCTCTGAGGGTTCCCAATATTTCATACAGTTAAGGACGAGCTATGAGTAAGATCTATGAAGACAACTCTCTGACAATTGGTCATACGCCGCTGGTTCGACTGAACCGCATCGGTAACGGCCGCATTCTGGCTAAGGTCGAGTCGCGCAACCCGAGCTTCAGCATCAAATGCCGTATCGGTGCCAATATGATTTGGGACGCGGAAAAACGCGGTATTTTGAAGCCGGGCGTTGAGCTGGTTGAACCAACCAGCGGTAACACCGGTATTGCGCTGGCTTACGTCGCTGCAGCGCGCGGTTACAAGCTGACGCTGACCATGCCAGAAACCATGTCTATTGAGCGCCGCAAGCTGCTGAAAGCGCTGGGTGCTAACCTGGTGTTGACCGAAGGTCCAAAAGGCATGAAAGGTGCCATCGCGAAGGCGGAAGAGATTGTCGCCAGCGATCCGGATAAATATGTGCTGTTGCAGCAGTTCAGCAACCCAGCCAATCCGGAAATCCACGAAAAAACCACCGGCCCAGAAATCTGGGAAGATACCGACGGCGAAGTTGACGTGTTCATCGCGGGCGTGGGCACCGGCGGTACGCTGACTGGCGTGAGTCGCTACATCAAGAATACCAAAGGCAAGAAAGAGCTGATTACCGTTGCCGTTGAGCCAACCGATTCACCGGTTATTGCTCAGGCGCTGGCGGGTGAAGAGATCAAACCGGGCCCACATAAAATTCAGGGCATCGGTGCCGGCTTCATTCCTGGCAACCTTGATCTGAAATTGATCGACCGCGTAGTGGCGATCACCAATGAAGAAGCCATTAGCACTGCACGTCAGCTGATGGAAGAAGAAGGCATTCTGGCGGGTATCTCTTCAGGTGCTGCCGTTGCTGCCGCGCTGAAGCTGCAGGAAGACGAAGCCTTCGCCAACAAGAACATCGTGGTGATTCTGCCCTCCTCCGGCGAACGCTATTTAAGTACCGCACTGTTTGCCGATCTCTTCACTGAGAAAGAACTCCAGCAGTGATGCTTAAAGTCTGAAACTGACGAAAAAAGCACCCGAATGGGTGCTTTTTTGTGGTGCAGATCTCACTTTTATCACCAGACAGATTGCTTTCAGTGATGCGGCTCTGGTATTTAAGCTTCCAATTATTTCGGTGCCTGAAATTAATCTGCCTTTGAAGTGGATCAAGCTGAATCGATTTACTGATTTGGCGAAACGGCGAATCACGGCATAATGAGAAGAGTGACGCATTCGTGCAGTTTTTGATCTGTCACTGTTAATGACGTACTCATTCGAGCGCATTTTGTGGTGAGCTTAATGCCATACCAGCGCACCTACACAGGCTAAAGTTACGGCTCCAGGCTAGACTTTAGATCCATAACACCAAACCTGATAAAGTTGGGGAAATAGAATGTTCCAGCAAGAAGTTACCATTACCGCACCTAACGGCCTTCATACTCGTCCTGCAGCTCAGTTCGTGAAAGAAGCAAAGGCTTTCCAGTCAGAAATCACTGTGACCTCCAATGGCAAATCTGCCAGCGCGAAAAGCCTGTTCAAACTGCAGACTTTGGGTCTGACTCAAGGTACGGTTGTTACGCTGTCTGCCGAAGGTGAAGACGAGCAGCAAGCGGTTGAGCACCTGGTCAAGCTGATGGCTGAGCTGGAGTAACCGGCTCAGTTCGCAACTAAACCGACCCCTTTGCCCCATTGAGTGCAAATATCTTGATCGCGGACAACCTGTCCGCGTTATTGCATCTTTAGAGTACTGCTCCGCGACAGTGGCGACGCATCGGGTCAATGAGCCATCGTGATTAAAAGGTAGGGTTATGATTTCAGGCATTTTAGCATCACCGGGTATCGCTTTCGGCAACGCACTTTTGCTGAAGGAAGATGAGATCGTCATCAGCCGTAAAAAAATTACTGACGATCAGGTTGAGCAGGAAGTTCAGCGCTTCCTCGATGGACGCAGCAAAGCTGCTACACAGCTCGAAGCCATTCGCATTAAAGCCGGTGAAACCTTCGGTGAAGAGAAAGCTGCGATCTTTGAAGGTCACATCATGCTGCTCGAAGACGAAGAGCTTGAGCAGGAAATCATCGACCTCATCAAAAAAGACCACGCTACCGCTGACGCCGCTGCTCACACCGTGATTGAAGGCCAGGCCGTTGCACTGGAAGAGCTGGATGATGAATACCTGAAAGAGCGTGCGGCTGACGTACGTGATATCGGTAAACGTCTGCTGCAGAACATTCTCGGTCTGCACATTGTTGATCTGAGCGCGATTGCTGAAGAATCTATTCTGGTGGCGAAAGATTTAACGCCGTCAGAAACCGCACAGCTGAACCTGAAAAAGGTGCTGGGCTTTATCACCGATATTGGTGGACGTACCTCGCACACCTCTATCATGGCGCGTTCACTTGAGCTGCCAGCAATTGTCGGCACCGGTAACGTGACCACCACCGTGAAAAACGGTGATTTCCTGATCATTGATGGCGTGAACAACAAGATTTACGTCAACCCTTCAGAGCAGGAACTGGAAGAGCTGAAAGCGATCCAGACGCAATATCTTTCTGAGAAGCATGAACTGGCGAAACTGAAAGATCTGCCAGCGATTACGCTGGACGGCCATCAGGTTGAAGTCTGCGCTAACATCGGTACCGTGCGCGATGTCGCTGGTGCAGAACGTAACGGCGCAGAAGGTGTTGGCCTGTACCGTACCGAGTTCCTGTTTATGGACCGCGATTCACTGCCAACCGAAGAAGAGCAGTTCCAGGCTTACAAAGCGGTTGCTGAAGCTGTGGGTTCGCAGGCGGTTATCGTGCGTACCATGGACATCGGCGGCGACAAAGACCTGCCTTACATGAACCTGCCGAAAGAAGACAACCCGTTCCTCGGCTGGCGCGCGATTCGTATCGCCATGGACCGCAAAGAGATTCTGCATGCGCAGCTGCGCGCGATTCTGCGTGCATCCTCTTTCGGTAAACTGCGCATCATGTTCCCAATGATCATTTCAGTAGAAGAAGTTCGCATTCTGAAAGGCGAACTGGAGCTGCTGAAAGCGCAACTGCGTGAAGAAGGCAAATCCTTTGATGAGACCATTGAAGTGGGCATCATGGTTGAAACGCCAGCATCCGCAGTGATTGCTCGCCATCTGGCGAAAGAAGTCGACTTCTTTAGTATTGGGACAAATGACCTGACGCAGTATACTCTGGCGGTCGATCGTGGTAATGATTTGATTTCACACCTCTATAACCCAATGACGCCATCTGTTCTTGGCCTCATTAAGCAAGTGATCGACGCATCACATGCCGAAGGGAAATGGACCGGCATGTGTGGTGAGCTGGCTGGTGATGAACGTGCTACACTACTGTTACTGGGAATGGGGCTGGACGAATTCAGCATGAGCGCCATTTCAATCCCAAGCATCAAGAAAATCATTCGTAATACTAATTTCGAAGATGCGAAGGCATTGGCGGAGCAGGCTCTGGATCAACCAACAGCGGATGATTTGATGAATTTGGTCAACAAGTTCATTAAAGAAAAAACGCTCTGCTGATCCACGGACGCTAGCCTCAAATTACTGCTTAGGAGAAGATCATGGGTTTGTTTTCTAAACTTTTTGGCGAAAAATCAGAGAGCGCGTCAGGCACTATTGATATCGTTGCGCCTCTGTCAGGCGAAATCGTAAATATCGAAGACGTACCTGATGTGGTATTCGCTGAGAAAATCGTTGGTGACGGTATCGCAATCAAACCAACCGGCAACAAAATGGTTGCACCGGTTGATGGTACTATCGGCAAGATTTTCGAAACTAACCACGCATTTTCAATCGAGTCTGATAACGGCATCGAACTGTTTGTTCACTTCGGTATCGACACGGTTGAGCTCAAAGGTGAAGGTTTCAAACGCATCGCTGAAGAAGGCCAGAAGGTTAAGAAAGGCGACGTGGTGATCGAGTTTGATCTGGCACTGCTGGAAGAGAAAGCTAAATCCACGCTGACGCCGGTTGTAATCTCGAACATGGACGAGATTGAAGATCTGATCAAACTCTCCGGTCAGGTAACTGTGGGCGAGACTCCGGTTATCCGCATCAAGAAGTAAGCTTCGGCTGATTCGTGAGAATTGTAAAACGGCACCCAATGGGTGCCGTTTTTGTTTGAGACTGCCCTACCCTTGCCTCTTTCAGCGCGCACAATGCGGAAAGAGGTCGGGACGACGGGGCAGAGGAGTAAAGGGTCTCGCGCCAGGGAAGGCGCGAGACGAGGCCCAGGGACGGTTTATGCCGTCTTTACGATCTGCCCCGTCGTCCTGACCTAGTGCACCAAGCCTTATTCCGGTTTCCAGCGCGGCAGCCTTAACGTCAGCTCCAGACCACCTTCCGGGCGATTTACCGCTTGAACTTCACCGTGATGCGCCAGAATCACCTTACGCACAATCGATAACCCCAAACCGTAGCCTTTGCCCATCAGCGGAGAATTCACGCGGACAAAAGGATCGAAAATGCTCGAAAGCTTCTCTTCATCAACGCCCGGCCCTTGATCGCGCACGCTAATTGCCAGCCACTGATTCTCCGCCTGCAGCCGCACGTTGATGTGCTGCCCTTTGTGTGAGAAACGCAGCGCATTGCGCAGCACATTCTCCACGCCACGGCGAATCAGCTCCGCATTACCGTGAACGGTGTAATCCGCATTATCATCCACCTGAAAATCGACTTTCACGCCGGGAATCTGCGCCTCGTAGCGCACATCGGTGACCACCGCATGCAGCAAGCCGGTGAGATCGAAATACTGTTCGCCCGGCATACTTTCGTGCTCAGCGCGCGAAAGCGTCAGCAGCTCGCCAATCATTTTGTCGAGGCGTCGGGCCTCTTCATCAATGCGATTGAGCGAGGATTCAACAGATTCCGGCGTCTGGCGCGCCAGGCCGGTCGCCAGCTGCAAGCGCGCCAGCGGAGAGCGCAGCTCGTGGGAAATATCATGCAGCAGCTCTTCTCGCGCTTTTACCAGCGTATCGAGGCGCTCCACCATCGCATCAAAATCCTGCGCAACGTTCGAGAGTTCATCATGGCGTTTACGCATCACCGGATAGAGCCGCACCGACAAATCACCGCTGGAGACGCGCGCAAAGCCCTCACGCAGCTGCCGCATTGGTCGCGTTAGGTTCCACGCCAGCAGCAGGCTAAACAGTAGCCCCAATGCGCCAGCGAAGGTAAACATCGGTTCGGGGATATTCAGGATGCGGCGCGGGCGGCCGCCGCCCATTGAGCTGTCTTCGCGCAAGCCTTTAACGTCGTAACGCAGCTCGTACTGTTTGCCATCCTGCCCTTTCACCCAGCGCACAATCACATCAGGAAACGGTCCCTGAAAGGGTTCGTTGATGCTTTCTGGCGGCGCATTGTTGGGCGTCGCGGCGGGCTTATCGTGCTGGATCACCGAGAAGAATTGCCGATCGTTCGGTTCCCAGTCGGCCATCATGTCATCAAGCGAACTGGGACCACCGCGCTCCAGCACTGAAACCGCCGACGCCATCTGAAGATTGACGATACGCCGAATCGCCACCAGCTCTGGCGGCTCATGTCGATTACCGGAGAGCGTAAAGCCAAGCCACAACAGCTGGCTGATAATGACAAACACAATCCAGAAGCCCAGCAAAATCTTCCAGAACATGCGGCCGCGATAGCTGTGTTTCATCGAATGCGATAACCAATACTGCGCACAGTTTCAATGTTGACGCTGTCGGCGGTTAAGGCTGCCAGCTTTTGACGGATGTTGCTGATATGCACATCAACGCTGCGATCGTAAGCTTCGCGCGGACGGCCAAGGCCTTTTTCCGACAGCTCATCTTTCGACACCACGCGATCCGGCGCACGCAGCAGCAGATCCAGCAAGTTAAACTCTGAAGCCGTCAGATCGAACGCTTTGCCCTGCCACTCAGTGATACGCGTGGCAGGATTGAGGCTCAAATCGCCCCAGCGCAGCAGCTCTTTCTTATCCGGCAGCGGAGTCTGATCTTCAAAGCGACGCAGCACGGCGCGCAGACGGGCCACCAGTTCACGCGGATAGCACGGTTTCGGCATGTAATCATCCGCACCCATTTCCAGGCCAATCACCCGATCAATGTTATCGCCTTTCGCCGTCAGCATAATCACCGGTAACCGGCTGTTCTGCCGCACCTGGCGCAGTACATCGATGCCGCTCATATCAGGCAGCATGATGTCGAGAATCATTGCGGTATAGTTGCCCGATAACGCACCTTCCACACCGGCGCTACCGGTTAAAACCAGTTGTGTTTCAAAACCTTCAGCAATCAGGTATTGGCTCAACATGGTGCCAAGTTCTACATCATCATCAACCAGCAGAATTTTCATCGTTATCTCTCGTGTAAATTGCCGCTATTTTGTCCTGAGTCCACAACGAACGCAGCCGGTTTTACGCGATCCTTACGTTGCTTACGTCAGACGATTATTACGAAGACTATAGACAAAAATGGCCTGGACGCACCATCACAGTACGCGCAGGCCAGTTCATCGGCGGGAAAGTAGGATCAGTGGAAAACGCCGGTGGAGAGATAGCGGTCGCCGCGATCGCACACAATGGCCACCACCACGCTGCCTGGCTGCGCCGTGGCGATACGCAATGCGCCCGCCACCGCGCCGCCAGAGCTGACACCACAGAAGATCCCTTCACGCTGCGCCAGCGCTCGCATGGTCTCTTCCGCCTCGCGCTGCGCCATATCAATCACCTCATCCACTAACTCCGGACGGAAAATGCCGGGCAGATAGGCTTCAGGCCAGCGACGTATACCGGGAATGCTGCTGCCCTCTTGCGGCTGCAGCCCAATTATTTTCACCGCCGGCGCGAACTCTTTCAGGTAACGTCCAACACCGGTAATGGTGCCGGTGGTGCCCATGCTGGAGACAAAATGCGTCATGCGGCCAGCGCTTTGCTGCCAGATTTCCGGGCCCGTGGTGAGATAGTGGCCCAGCGGATTATCGGGATTGTTGAACTGATCCAGCACGCGTCCTTCGCCGCGATCGGCCATCGCCTGCGCCAAATCGCGCGCCCCTTCCATGCCCTGCTCGCGCGTCACCAGCAGCAATTCAGCGCCGTAGGCGCGCATCGCATCCTGGCGCTCCTGGCTCATGTTATCGGGCATTAGCAGGCGCAGCTTGTAGCCTTTCATCGCGGCGATCATCGCCAGCGCAATGCCGGTGTTGCCGCTGGTGGCTTCAATTAAGGTATCGCCCGGTTTGATGTCACCGCGCAACTCCGCCTGATGAATCATCGACCAGGCCGCACGATCTTTGACGGAACCGGCTGGATTGTTGCCTTCCAGCTTTAGCCAGATCTCGCTGCCGTTATCAGGCGTCAGGCGCTGCAACTTTATCAACGGCGTATTGCCGATGGTATTTTCCAGTGTGGTCACGGTTTGATTCCAGACGAAAGAGGAGCAAATAAAACGGGCGGGAAAGTCCCGCCCGAAGGAGTGTCAAAAATATCAGGCGCTCTCGGCAAAGGCAACCGGGCGCAGCGGCGTAGTGCCATGGTAAATTCGCGCCTGTTGCAGACCAACGAACAGGCGTTCACCGCGAATCGGCGCATTGTGATCGCCATCGAATACCACGGAGAATACATCGCCCTGCCAGCCGCTCGGCTGCACTACCAACTGCCAGAAGTGACCGCGTGGACTGATCTCCAGCACCTGCACCGGCAAAGGCGTTTCCAGGCTGCTCTGGCGTGAAATATCGATTTCCCACGGACGCAGGAACAGTTCAACTTCGCCCTGATGCGCCGGCGTATAGCCCAGCGGCCAGCGATGCGCGGCCACATGGAACTGCGAGCCGTGCACTTCGCCTGCAAAGCGATTCACTTCACCGAGGAATTCGAGCACAAAGCGCGTCGATGGATCGCGCCATACGTCATCTGGCGTGCCAACCTGTTCGATATTGCCCTGGCTCATCACCACCACGGTGTCCGCCACTTCCATCGCTTCTTCCTGGTCGTGGGTCACGAACACGCTGGTGAATTTCAACTCTTCATGCAGCTGACGCAGCCAGCGACGCAGCTCTTTACGCACCTGCGCATCAAGCGCGCCAAAGGGCTCATCCAGCAGCAGAATTTGCGGCTCAACGGCCAGCGCACGCGCCAGTGCGACACGCTGCTTCTGCCCGCCCGACAGCTGCGCCGGGAAACGGTTGGCCAGATGTGCCAGCTGCACCATTTCCAGCAAACGCGTAACGCGTTTTTTGATCTCTGCGGCATTCGGACGTTCACGGCGCGGCAGCACCGTCAGGCCAAAGGCGATGTTGTCGAACACCGTCATGTGGCGGAACAGTGCGTAGTGCTGGAACACAAAGCCCACCTGACGATCGCGCGCATGGATGCGGCTCACGTCTTTGCCATTGAAATGGATCTGTCCGCTGTTCTGGTGCTCCAGCCCGGCGATAATGCGCAACAGCGTGGTTTTACCGGAACCGGATGGGCCCAGCAGCGCCACCATCTTGCCGGAAGGAATGTCCAGAGAGATGTCGTTCAGTACCGAAGTGCGGTCAAACGCTTTGTTAATTTGTTTAATCTCAATGCTCATGATTTTCCTCCTGTAGGCGCTTCTGCTGATGCTCTAATCGCCACTGCACCACGCTTTTCAGAAACAGCGTTACGATTGCCATCAGGGTCAGCAGCGCGGCGGCAGTAAAGGCGCCCACGGTATTGTAATCCTGATGCAGTAATTCAACCTGAAGCGGCAAGGTATAGGTTTCGCCGCGAATCGATCCCGAAACCACCGAGACCGCACCAAATTCACCAATCGCACGTGCGTTGGTCAGCACCACGCCGTACATCAGCGCCCAACGGATATTCGGCAGCGTCACGCGGCGGAACATCTGCCAGCCGGATGCGCCCAGCAGCACCGCCGCTTCATCTTCGTGACTGCCCTGACTCAGCATCACCGGCACCAACTCACGCACCACAAACGGACAGGTAACGAAGATAGTGGCCAGCACCATGCCCGGCCAGGAGAACATAATCTGAATATTGTGCGCATCCAGCCAGCCACCCGCAGGACCGTTGACGCCCCAGAACAGCAGATACATCAAACCGGCAACCACCGGCGACACCGCAAAAGGAATATCAAACAGCGTCAACAGCAGCTGGCGGCCTGGGAAGGTGAAGCGCGTCACCAACCACGCCAGCAGCGTACCGAACACCATGTTGACCGGCACGGTAATCAGCGCCACTAAAATGGTCAGCCAGATGGCGTGCAGCATGTCGCCATCTTTCAGGTTACTCAGCGAGGCAACCAAACCCTGGTTGAGCGCTTCCCAGAAGATGGAAACCATCGGCACCACCAGCAGCAGAATGGAAACCAGCGCACCGATGCCAATCAGCAGCCACTTGCCCCAGTTGATTGGCTGGCGGTCGGCGTGATTGATATGTGAAATCTCCGCCATCAGTGGCCTCCTAAGCGACGGCCAAAGCGGCTCTGCAAGGTGTTAATCGCGAACAGCAGCAGCAAAGAAGCCGCCATGATCACCGAGGCGATGGCACTCGCCGCCGGATAATCAAACTCCTGCAGACGCACGAAAATCATCAGCGAGGTCACTTCCGTTTTCCACGCGATGTTACCGGCGATAAAGATCACCGCGCCGAACTCGCCGATGCTGCGGGTAAACGACAGCGCAGTGCCGGCCAGCAACGCCGGCGCCACTTCTGGCAGCACCACGCGACGGAAGCTCTGCCAGCGCGTTGCGCCCAGCGTTTCCGCAGCTTCTTCATATTCCGGACCTAACTCTTCCAGCACCGGCTGCACGGTACGCACCACAAACGGAATGCTGGTAAAGGCCATGGCCACGGCAATGCCAAGCCAGGTGTAAGAGACTTTGATATCAAAATGCGCCAGCCACTGACCGTACCAGCCGTTGACCGAAAACAGGCCCGCCAGCGTTAAACCCGCTACCGCAGTCGGCAGCGCAAACGGCAGATCCATCAACCCATCAAGCAGCGTGCGGCCGGGGAAGCGATAGCGCGTCAAAATCCACGCCATCAACATGCCGAATACGGCGTTGAACAGCGAGGCCACGCCCGCCGCCAAAATCGTCACTTTATACGCGGCGATCAGCTGTGGATGGCTAATCACCGCCCAGTATTGCGCCAGCGTCATCTGCGACAGCTGCATCAGCAGCGCGCTGATTGGCAGCAGCAGAATCAGGCAGGTAAACAGTAAGCTGGTGCCGAGGCTCAATCCAAAGCCCGGCAAGACACGTTTTTGAGCGAGCGCGAACATTAACCGCGCCCCGCTGCCAGTAATTTGTCCAGCTCACCGTCATTGGCAAAATGGACTTTCATGACGTTTTCCCAGCCGCCAAAGGCGTCTTTGACGTTGAACAGTTCAGTCTGCGGGAAGCGATCTTTCTGCTCCGCCATCAGCTGCGGGTTATTCACGCGATAGTAGTAACTGGTGATGATTTTCTGCGCTTCAGGCGTGTAGAGATAATTCAGATAGGCTTTGGCCGCGTCGGTGGTGCCGTTGTGCTCGACATTTTTGTCGACCCACGCCACCGGGAACTCCGCCAGAATATTGGTTTTTGGCACGATCACTTCGTACTGGTCTTTGCCGTACTGATTACGGATGTTATTCACTTCCGATTCAAAGCTGATCAGCACATCGCCCAGACCGCGCTCGGCAAAGGTGGTGGTAGCACCGCGACCGCCGGTATCAAACACTTCAACGTTCTTCAGGAACTTCGCCATAAAGGCTCTGGTTTTAGCTATATCTTTGCCATCCGCCTGATCGGCAGCGCCCCACGCGGCGAGATAGGTGTAACGGCCATTACCCGAGGTTTTTGGGTTAGGGAAAATCAGCTTCACGTTATCGCGCGCCAGATCGGCCCAGTTGTGAATCTGCTTCGGGTTACCTTTACGCACCAGAAACGCCATGGTGGAGTAAAACGGTGAGCTGCTGTTTGGCAGACGTTGTTGCCAGTCAGCGGGAATCAGTTGGCCTTTGTCGTGCAGCACCTGCACATCGGTGACCTGATTGTAGGTCACCACATCGGCGCGCAGACCTTGCAGAATCGCCAGCGCCTGCTTAGAAGAACCGGCGTGCGACTGCTTGATAGTCAGCTTGTCATTGGGATGGGCAGCGTCCCACTGCTTTTCAAATGGCGCATTCAGGGCAACGAACAGTTCGCGCGAAACGTCGTAAGAGCTATTCAGCAACTCGGTCGCTTGCGCCGCACTCGCTAAAGCACACGACAGCGCGATACCGCCAAGCCATTTTTTCGAAATCGGAAGTGTCATGCTGCACCCTGAAAGACGGCAATTAAGCCAATGCCATTAGATGCTGTCAGTGTATTTATAACTCAGGGGAAAGCTGTAACGGTTTTATATATCGTTTAGGGATTTCAAAGTCTAAAAAAGCATAAGACGGCGGCAGAGTTTATGCGGTGAATGGGAATGTAAATCAGCATGGAAGCGATTCATTGCGCAATAAATTGCGCCGCTACAAATGAGTGCAAGTATCCGTAGCGGCGCGATTAATCGCGCTCTGTTGACCTTAATTCATAGATGTTACAGCGCTTGCAAAGCATCCAACGACGGCGCAAAAAAGTAGCTACCGCTTACCGGTTTAGTGAAGCGCAACATGGCGTCCATTTTGCCGTCGCGCTCGCCGAACATGCTCAGCAGCTGCTGCTCAATATTGTAGAGACGATGACAATACGAGATGAAATAGAGGCCATGCGTGCCGCTGGCGCTGCCGTATGGCAGGCTTTGGCGCAGAATCTTCAGCCCTTTGCCCTCTTCTTTCAGATCGACACGGCTGAGATGCGACGTCGCAGGGCGCTGATCGCCCGGCAGCTCTTCATCCGTCTCTTTAGTCCGGCCAATAATCGCTTCCTGCTTCTCCACCGCCATGCGATTCCACAGCTTGAGGTTATGCTCCCAGCGCTGGGTAAACACATAGCTGCCGCCCGCATCCGCGCCTGCGCTGATAATCGCCACTTCCTTGCGCGCTTCGCCCTGCGGATTTTCCGTGCCATCGACGAAGCCCGACAGATCGCGGTCTTCAATCCAGCGGAAACCGTGCGTCTCTTCTTCGATATTTACCGCAGCGGCAAAGGCGCTAAGTGCCGCCTGAGCCAGCGCGAAGTTCACGTCGTGTCGTTGGGATTGAATATGGATCAGCAAATCGCGCTGCGTGGCAGGCGCAATGCCGTTACCCAGTGCGGAGAAAGCTTTGAGTTCAGGTGCAGAAGCGTTGCCTTGCAGATCGCGCCACAGCGCATCGCCAAAGGCGATCACCGCGCCCAATCCGGCATCACTGAATTGCGTTTGCAGCGCTTCAAGCTGCTGTAAGAAGGATTTGCTGCCCTGGCGCAGCGCGTCAAGATCGCCCGTGACGCGGGCTTCAAGCCAAATGGCGAAACGGCGGTGCTCCAACAGGATCCCGCTCTGAAACTGAGACATTGCAATGCTCTCCGGCATGAAGGTTAGACGATGTTTTTTTCGCCCGTATCATACCGGAAAGCCACACTGTTTTAGCGGGTGTTTAAGCAAGTTTTATCTGGTTTAACGCTGCCAGACAATCTTGCTGATTTTCCAGCTTTTCAGGGTATCGTCCGACGGCATCAAGCCTTCCGGACCATGCCATTCACCGCTGTAAATGTAGGAGATGTGCTGGCTGCCCGGCGCACGGCACTCAACATCGCGTGCATCAAGACCGGTGACCATTTTGCAGTTATTAAAGGCTTTGCTGAACTTGTCGCTGAACGGATCGCCGATCTTGCTACCGTCCGCCGCTTTGGCATCGGCATCCTGCACTTCAATGCGCTCTACGCTGCTGCTGCCGTTAATCACCAACTTAACCTTGTCGCCATCCAGCGCCTGCCAGAAATCCACCACCTGACCATTCTGCGTGCGCATGCCCTGACGCAGTTTGTAATCGCCGTTCAGCGCTTTATTGATGGCGTCTTCCGACATCGAGGTGGTGCTCGTCAGGCCCGCAACGCCTTGCTCGGTGACCTCCAGCGATCCACCAAACCAGCCGAGCGGATTGAGCGCCGACCAGTGATAGCTAAGCGGATTGTACCAATGGCTTTCGCTATCGCTCGCGCTGGAAGAGGAACCCGAACTGGCGCAGCCGGCCAGAACCATGCTGCTAACCAGCAGTGCGTGACGAACAACTTTCATGAAAACTCCTTGATCTGCTAAGCCGATTGGCGTGCCTGTTGGAGTCGCAAACCGGCAAAAAGTTTATTCGACCTGCTGATGTTCCGGCAGAAAGCAGTCGCGCAGGCGAGGTTGCGTTTGCAGCCAGAACAACGCCAGCAGGTCAAACAGCGTCAGTAATAGCGGCAGCGGCGAGTCGGGAAAGGCGCCTTGCAGCAGGATGGAACCTTGCCACAGCAGGCTGATAAGTAGCGATGCGCTCAATACATGACGCCAGCTTTGCCACAGGCGCGGCCAGCGCTGGCGATAGCCGGTCAGCAACAGGCCGATAGCCGACGGAATGCCTAACGCCAGTCCCAGCCAGAAGCTTTGGCGATCGGGATAGAACAGCGCCAGCAAATCATTGCCCTGCTGACGCGATGCGCCCGCCATCACCAGCAGCAGCCAGGTGCGCGCCTGCAACAACAGGATCAGCCAGAAAAGAAACGGCAGCCGCAGCTGCCCTTTCGCATCGTACTCTTCGGGAAGGTATTTCAAAGCGACCATTAATACTCGCGATCTTCAATCAAACGCTTGCCCAGCAGCAGCGAATCCACCGGCTCGTATTCAAGCTTTTCATAGAACGCCACCACCTGATCGTTCTCTTCGCGCACCATCAAATTAATTTTTGGGCAACCGCGCGCAATCAGCTTCTTCTCAAGACGATTCATCAATGCATTGGCAAAGCCGCGGCCCTGATAATCAGGATGTACCGCCAGATAGTAGACGGAGCCGCGATGGCCATCGTAGCCGCCCATCACCGTACCCACCACTTCGCCACCGACTTCCGCGACCAGAAACAGTTCCGCGTCGTGGTTCATTTTGCGTTCAATGTCCAGCTCCGGATCGTTCCATGGGCGTAACAAATCGCAACGCTCCCAGAGCGTGATCACTTCTTCAAAATCTTCCTGGCGGAAAGAACGGATTTCCATCGACGTTACCCTGCGGTTAGGCACAATTCGCTGATTATCACGCATTCTTTGCCAGGCGCAACCCTCACGCGTGACAACGGGGCAAAAAAAGCGCGACATGGCTATTAGTCTGTTGCAATAGAAAGTAAACACTTGAAATAGTTACGAGGTCGCCGCCTGGCAATTGTTACGCTATAACACTGGGCAGGATTTACCTGCCATGGACCCGTAAATGAAGAAGATTTCACTGCTTAAGCGCCTTACCAATCGTCGCCAACTGATACTTTCCGGTTTAGCGCTGGCGGTGTTGTCACCGCGCGCGGTGCAGGCCAAAGAACAGAACAGCGATTTGCGCGTCAGTCCGCGTCATACGCCACCGAAACCCGCCAGCAACGGCAAACGCATCGTGATGATCGATCCCGGCCACGGCGGCATCGATTCCGGCGCAGTTGGCGAAGAGGGTTCGGAAGAGAAACACATCGTGCTGGCGATCGCTAACACCGTGAAGACGCTGCTGCAGTCGCATCCGCGCATCGAAGTGCGCCTGACGCGCGACAGCGACCACTTTATTCCGCTCTATCAGCGCGTCGAAATCGCCCACCAGCACGGCGCTAACCTGTTTATGTCGATTCACGCCGACGGCTACACCAGCCCGGACGCGAACGGCGCATCGGTATTTGCCCTTTCGAATCGTGGTGCCAGCAGCGCGATGGCGCGTTACCTGTCGCAGCGTGAAAACGATGCCGACAAAGTGGGCGGCGCTGAGGTGCAGGATAAAGATCATTACCTCAACCAGATTCTGTTCGATCTGGTGCAGACCGATACCATCCGCAACAGCCTGACGCTGGGTAAGCACGTCCTCGATCAGATTCGCCCGGTGCATCATCTGCACAGCCAGCACACCGAACAGGCCGCGTTTGCGGTGCTGAAATCGCCGTCGATTCCTTCGGTGCTGGTGGAAACCTCCTTCATTACCAATCCGCGTGAGGAGCAGCTGCTCGGCACGCAGGCGTTCCGCCAGAAAATTGCCAGCGCCATTGCCGACGGCATCGCCCGCTACTTCGATGAGGTCGATCGTCGCGAAGCATAGCCTTTATCCTGTGGTAGAATCGCGGCAAATTTCTGGAACGAGTGACTGATGAGCAATCCCGATATTTCCCGCGTCAAAGCCTTTTTGCTGGCGCTGCAAGATGATATTTGCGCCCAATTAGCGGCGGAAGATGGCAAGGCGAGCTTTGCCGAAGATGAGTGGCAACGTCCCGGCGGCGGCGGCGGACGCAGTCGCGTATTGCGTGATGGCGCGGTATTTGAACAGGCCGGCGTAAACTTCTCGCACGTGCACGGCGATCAAATGCCCGCATCCGCCACCGCGCATCGTCCCGAACTGGCTGGCCGCAGCTTTGAAGCGATGGGCGTGTCGCTGGTGGTACATCCATCCAATCCTTACGTGCCAACCAGCCACGCCAACGTGCGCTTCTTTATTGCGGAAAAACCGGGCGCCGATCCGGTGTGGTGGTTTGGCGGTGGTTTCGATCTCACGCCCTATTACGGCTTCGAAGAGGATGCGCTGCACTGGCATCAAACCGCACACGATCTGTGCCAGCCGTTTGGTGAGGATGTTTATCCGCGCTATAAAAAGTGGTGCGACGATTACTTCTACCTCAAGCATCGCGACGAGCAACGCGGCATCGGCGGCCTGTTTTATGACGACCTGAACACGCCCGATTTCGATTACTGCTTCGATTTCATGCAGGCGGTCGGCAACGGTTTCGCCAACGCCTATCTGCCGATTGTGGCCAGGCGCAAAGCGCTGCCGTGGGGCGATAGCGAGCGCCAGTTCCAGCTTTATCGTCGTGGTCGCTACGTCGAGTTCAATCTGGTGTGGGATCGCGGCACGCTGTTTGGCCTGCAAACCGGCGGCCGCACCGAATCCATTTTGATGTCGATGCCACCGCTGGTGCGCTGGGAATACGATTATCAGCCACAAGCCGATTCCCCCGAAGCCGCCTTGTACCGCGATTTCCTGCCAGTCAAAGATTGGTTGAAGCTAAATAATTAACAAACCGCACACTCCTGTAGCGGCGCGATTTATCGCGCAATGAATTGCGCCGCTACAATGTGTTCAGAATTTCATTGCGGCGCAACACATTCGCCAATCAAGTCGTTACAACGGCTCTGTCTGCGCCTCCACCACCGCTAACGCCACCATATTCACAATGCGCCGCACCGATGCGATGCGCGTCAACACATGCACCGGCTTGCTGATCCCCATCAACACCGGTCCCACCGTGACACCTTCGGAGCAGGAGACGCGCAGCAGGTTATAGCTGATACGCGCCGCTTCGACGTTCGGCATAATCAGCAAATTTGCGGTGCCTTTTAGCGGGCTATCCGGCATCAGTTCACGGCGAATGCTCTCAACCAGCGCCGCATCGCCGTGCATCTCACCGTCAATCTCCAGATCCGGTGCGCGTTGCTGAATCAGCGCCAGCACTTCGCGCATTTTGCGCGCGCCCGGCGCATTTGAGGTGCCAAAGCTGGAGTGTGACAGCAGCGCCACGCGCGGTTCAATGCCGAAACGTCGCACCGTTTCCGCCGCCAGCAGCGTGATATCCGCCAACTGTTGCGCACTGGGATCTTCATTGACGTATGTATCAGCAATAAAGGTATTGCCGCTCGGCAGCAGCAGCGCATTCATCGCGCCCGCCACCTTGACGTCCTCTCGCAGCCCAAACACTTTCTCCACCACATCATAATGTTCCTGATAATCGCCGATGGTGCCGCAGATCAGCGCGTCGGCTTCACCGCGATGCACCATGATCGCGCCAATCAACGTGGGATTGCCGATCACCGCGCGCTGGGCGGTTTCCGGCGTCACGCCGCGCCGTTTCATGATCTGGTAATACTCGTTCCAGTACGCTTTGAAGCGCGGATCGGACTCGTTATTGACGATCTCAAAATCTTTGCCGGCCTCGATCTTTAAACCCTGCTTTTGCAGACGCATGGCGATGACATTTGGACGGCCAATCAGAATCGGCTTCGCCAGCCCCAACGTCACCAACTCCTGCGTGGCGTGCAGCACGCGCACCTCTTCGCCTTCGGCCAGCACCACGCGTTTGGGATCTTTGCGCGCCTGCGAGAAGATCGGTTTCATAAACAGGTTGGTTTTGTAGACGAACTCGGTGAGCTGCTCACGATAAGCATCAAAATCCTCAATTGGTCGCGTGGCGACGCCCGATTCCATCGCCGCTTTCGCCACTGCGGGCGCGATCTGCACGATTAAACGCGGATCGAACGGTTTGGGGATCAGGTATTCCGGGCCGAAACTCAGATCCTGATCGTCATACGCCGACGCCACCACATCGCTCTGTTCTGCCTGCGCCAGCGCCGCAATCGCGTGGACCGCCGCCAGTTTCATCTCTTCATTGATCGCCGTGGCACCCACATCCAGCGCGCCGCGAAAGATAAACGGGAAGCACAGCACGTTGTTCACCTGATTGGGGAAATCAGAGCGCCCGGTGCAGATAATCGCGTCGGGCCGCACCTGTTTGGCCAGCGGCGGCATGATTTCTGGTTCGGGATTGGCCAGCGCCAGAATCAGTGGATCCTGCGCCATCTTCTGCACCATCTCCGGTGTCAGCGCTTTGGGGCCGGAACAGCCGAGGAAGATATCCGCGCCGCCAATCACCTCGTCCAGCGTGCGTGCGCCGCTGTCGGCCACCGCGTAGGCGGCTTTGGTCGGCGTCATATTCGGCTCGCGATCGCGATAGATCACGCCTTTCGAATCGCACACCACAATGTTGTGCTGCTGCATGCCGAGCGCCACCAGCAGATTCAGACAGGCAATCGCCGAAGCGCCCGCGCCAGAAACCACCAGCCGCACATCGCTGATGGCTTTTTTGACGATGGTTAAGCCGTTGAGCACCGCTGCGGTACAGATGATCGCCGTGCCGTGCTGATCGTCGTGGAACACCGGAATCTGCATGCGCTCACGCAGCTGTTGCTCAATATAGAAACACTCGGGCGCTTTGATATCTTCCAGGTTGATGCCACCAAAAGTGGGTTCCAGCGCGGCAATCACCTCAATCAACTTATCGGGATCGCGCTCATCGATTTCGATATCAAACACGTCAATGCCGGCGAACTTTTTAAACAGCACGCCCTTGCCTTCCATCACCGGCTTACTCGCCAGCGCGCCAATATTGCCCAATCCCAGCACCGCCGTGCCGTTAGAGATCACCGCCACCAGATTGCCGCGCGCGGTGTATTTGCGCGCCGCCAGCGGATCGGCGGCAATTTCCAGACAAGGCGCAGCGACGCCGGGCGAATAGGCCAACGCCAGATCGCGCTGCGTGGCTAAGGGTTTAGTGGGTGAAACCTGAATTTTTCCGGGCGTGGGGAATTGATGAAAATCGAGAGCGCTTTGCTTGAGTTGATCGTCCATTAGGCATCCTTTGGCATCGCTAAATAGGCGTTCAGTATAGGAATGTGCGGCATAAAAGAGGGTGAAGGCGCTCAAAGAATGCACAGTCGGAAAGGCACGGATTGCCACCGCTTCGCCTGCGGGATCGGCACAGCCTGCTATCCTTATTGATGGCAAAAAGCGTAGCTGAACCGTTTAGGCAAGTCCTCCTTTCACTATCGCACCTCTTAAACGCCACGATGCCACAATCAGAGAAAACGCATTTTCTTCGTGTAACGTCTGTAGCACTGTGTTGGACCAATACTTAACAGGAATGGGTGCAACACCTTTGCCCACATTATTGCTAATCAAGGAGTTAAGTGATGAACCAGCTAGATGCATTGAAACAATACACCACCGTGGTGGCGGACAGCGGCGATATCGAATCCATTCGCCATTACAATCCAGAAGACGCGACCACTAACCCATCATTGATTCTGAAAGCCGCCGGACTTGAGGGTTATAAACATCTGATTGATGACGCCATCGACTACGCGAAAAAACAGGGCGGTAGCAAAGAGACGCAAATCATCAACGCCAGCGACAAAGTGGCGATCAACCTCGGTATGGAAATTCTGAAAAGCATACCGGGCCGTGTTTCGACCGAAGTGGATGCGCGCCTCTCCTTCGATCGTGGCATGTGTGTCACCAAAGCCGAGAAGCTGGTACGTCTGTACGAAGAGTACGGCATCGACCGCTCACGCATTCTGATCAAACTGGCATCAACCTGGGAAGGTATCAAAGCCGCCGAGGAGCTGGAGAAAAACGGCATTCAGTGCAACCTGACGCTGCTGTTCTCCTTCGCTCAGGCGCGTGCCTGTGCCGAAGCCGGTGTGTTCCTGATTTCGCCGTTTGTTGGCCGTATTTACGACTGGTACAACACCCGCAAACCTATAGACCCGTATGTGGTTGATGAAGATCCGGGCGTGAAATCTGTGCGTCGTATCTACGATTACTACAAGAAGCACCGTTACAGCACCGTCATCATGGGCGCCAGCTTCCGTAAAGTGGAACAGATTCAGGCGCTGGCCGGCTGCGACCGTTTGACCATTTCCCCTAACCTGCTGGAAGAGCTGGCCAACAGCGATGCGCCGCTGGAGCGTAAGCTGGAGCCATCAACCGAAGGCTTCCATCAGCCAGCTTCACTGTCTGAAGCGGAATTCCGCTGGGAACACAATCAGGATCCGATGGCGGTAGAAAAACTGTCAGACGGCATCCGTCAGTTCGCCATCGACCAGCAGAAGCTGGAAGACGTGCTCTCTTCTCGTCTGTAATCCGCACTCACTCTTATGGCGGATGGGCATTGGCTCATCCGCTATCGCCAAATCACAAGGGAGAACCTTATGTCTTCACGCAGAGAGTTGGCTAACGCGATTCGTGCACTCAGCATGGATGCGGTACAAAAAGCAAATTCCGGGCACCCCGGCATGCCAATGGGCATGGCAGATATCGCCGAAGTGTTATGGCGCGATGTGCTGAAACACAATCCAAACAATCCGGCGTGGGCCGATCGTGACCGCTTTATTCTTTCCAACGGTCACGGCTCGATGCTGCTTTACAGCCTGCTGCATCTCACCGGCTACGACCTGCCGATGGAAGAGCTGAAAAACTTCCGTCAGCTGCACTCAAAAACGCCGGGACACCCTGAACTCGGCTACACGCCTGGCGTAGAAACCACCACCGGTCCGCTCGGCCAGGGCTTGGCCAACGCGGTGGGTTTAGCGATTGCCGAACGCACGCTGGCGGCGCAGTTTAACCGTCCCGGCCACGACATCGTCGATCACCACACCTACGTGTTTATGGGCGATGGCTGTTTGATGGAAGGCATCTCGCACGAAGTGAGCTCGCTGGCCGGCACGCTCGGTCTCGGCAAACTGATTGGCTTCTACGATCACAACGGCATCTCCATCGATGGTGAAACCGAAGGCTGGTTCACCGACGACACGCACAAACGCTTCGAAGCCTACAACTGGCACGTCGTGGGTAGCGCAGAAGGTATCGACGGCCACGATTCGGAAGCGATCGCTGCGGCGATTAAAGAGGCGCAAAGCGTCACCGATAAGCCGTCACTGATTATCTGCCGCACCACTATCGGCTTCGGCTCGCCGAACAAAGCCGGTAAAGAGGAGTCGCACGGTGCGGCGCTGGGCGAAGAGGAAGTGGCGCTGACGCGGCAGAAACTGGGCTGGCACTATCCGCCATTTGAGATCCCGAAAGAGATTTATCAGCAGTGGGATGCCAAAGAAGCGGGCGCGCATCGCGAGAAATCCTGGGATGATAAATTTACCGCTTATAAAGAGGCGCATCCCGAGTTGGCGCAGGAGTTTACCCGTCGTCTGAGCGGTGAAATGCCGGCTAACTGGAATAGCGAAGTGCAGAAGTTTGTCGAAGAGCTGCAGGCCAATCCACAGAAAATCGCCAGCCGTAAAGCCTCACAAAATACGCTGGAAGTGTTTGGCAAGCTGCTGCCGGAATTCCTCGGCGGCTCAGCGGATCTGGCACCGAGTAACCTCACCATCTGGTCGGGCTCAAAATCGATCAAAGAGGATAGCGCCGGTAACTACATTCACTACGGCGTACGTGAATTTGGTATGACAGCGATCGGCAACGGCATCGCGCATCACGGCGGCTTCGTGCCTTACACCGCCACCTTCCTGATGTTCGTCGAGTACGCGCGTAATGCGGTACGCATGGCAGCGCTGATGAAGGCGCGTCAGGTGCTGGTGTATACGCATGACTCCATCGGCCTTGGCGAAGATGGTCCGACGCACCAGCCGGTTGAGCAGATTGCCAGCCTGCGCGTCACGCCGAACATGAGCCTGTGGCGTCCGTGCGATCAGGTAGAAACCGCCGTGGCATGGCAAGCCGCCGTGGAGCGCCATCACGGGCCAACTGCGCTGATCCTGTCGCGTCAGAACCTGCTGCAGCCAGAGCGCAGCAAAGAGCAGGTAGCGAACATCGCGCGCGGTGGCTATGTGCTGCAGGACAGCAACGGCACGCCGGATGCGATCATCATCGCCACCGGTTCGGAAATTGAAATCGCGCTGGGCGCGGCGGATAAACTCACTGCCGCCGGTCACAAGATCCGCGTGGTTTCACTGCCGAGCACCGACGTGTTTGATAAGCAGGACGTCGCGTATCGCGAATCGGTGCTGCCATCCGGCGTGAAAGCGCGCGTGGCGGTTGAAGCCGGTATTGCTGATTACTGGTACAAGTATGTTGGTCTGGACGGCGCGATTGTCGGTATGACCACCTTTGGTGAGTCAGCTCCCGCCGGCAAACTGTTCCCGGAATTCGGTTTCACCGTCGAGAACATCGTTAGCCACACCGAAGCCTTACTCAAGCCGCACTAATCGATCTGGCCCTGCGTCTTTTTGGCGTAAGGGCCATTTTTTGATCACAGCCTGATACAGAAAAAAATCCGCCCTGCCCCCTTCACGCCTCGCTCAAACTGATTACTATAAGCTTTCCTCCGATTCTCATAGCGGACGCTTTCCCGTTGAAAAAACGTACTCCTTTTTTACTGGCCTTAATGGTTTCTGTGCTTCCATTAAAAAGCATGGCGCAGTCGTCGCCCGATCCGCTGTTGGCATCGCAAATTGTTGATCGCTACGCCGAGCACATTTTCTATGGCAGCGGCGCAACCGGCATGGCGCTGGTGGCGATTGATGGCAATCAGCGGGTTTTCGCCAGCTTTGGTGATACGCGCCCCGGCAACAACGTGCGTCCGCAGCCCGATTCGGTGATTCGTATTGCCTCCCTCAGCAAGCTGATGACCAGCGAAGTGATGGTGAAGATGGCCGAACGCGGTCAACTGCGTCTTGACGATCCGCTAAGCAAATACGCGCCGCCTGGCGCGCGCGTGCCGAGCTATAATGGCCAGCCGATTCGCCTGATTAACCTCTCCACGCATACCAGCGGCCTGCCGCGCGAACAGCCCGGCGGTAAACCGCATCGTCCGGTGTTTGTCTGGCCGACCAAGTCCGATCGCTGGCAGTGGCTGAGCGGTGCGGCATTAAAGGCCGCGCCAGGCACCAATGCCGCCTATTCCAACCTGGGCTTTGATCTGCTGAGCGATGCGCTCGCCAAAGCGGCGGGCATGCCGTATCCAGCACTGTTTCAGCAGTTGATAACGCGTCCGCTGGGCATGAAAGACACCACCTTTACGCCGTCACCGGATCAGTGTCAGCGTCTGATGATTGCCGAGAAAGGCGCCAGTCCGTGTAACAACACGCTGGCGGCCATCGGCAGCGGCGGCGTTTACTCAACGCCAGACGATATGGGCCGCTGGATGCAGCAGTTCCTCAACTCGGCGGTGAATCATCGCACGCCGCAAATTGATCGCCTGCAAACGCTGATCTATCGTCGCGACCAACTAACCAAAGTGGAAGGCATGGATGTGCCGGGCCGCGCCGATGCGCTGGGCATGGGTTGGGTCTATATGGGGCCGAAGGAAGGTCGTCCGGGAATTATTCAGAAAACCGGCGGCGGCGGCGGCTTCATTACCTATATGGCGATGGTGCCGCAGCACAACGTCGGCGTGTTTGTGGTGGTGACCCGCTCGCCGTTAACGCGTTTCACCCCGATGAGTGATGGCGTGAATAATATGCTGACCGAGCTGGTGGGCAATCAATCGGGTTCACCGATGACGGTGCAGGCGATTCGTTAACGGTGCCACAGGCTGTAGCGGCGCAATTCATTGCGCGATAAATCGCGCCGCTACGGAATGTGCAATGATGTAATGCTGCACGCGACATTAACGCGACTGCACCGGATTTTGCGGTTGGCTAACCCACAACGTTGGCCAATCCTCGCTGCTGTGCCACGCATCGCAGGTCTTCTCTTCCGCATACTCTGCCAGCACAAACTCGTTGCCGTCATACTGCCAGCGCGTTGCCACGCCGCAATCCCCCAAGCCACGTCCTTTACTGAAGGTGTAAAGCAATCCATTGCTGGCATCGAATTCCGCGTTCACCAGCTCCAGCTGATTATCGCTGCGCGAAGCTGGGGTAAACGGCAGCGTTAAGCTCAAACCACGCGACACATAAGGCGCGCCGCGCGTCACTTCAAATGCCAGATCGATAACGTTATAGGCGCCGGTTTCGCAGCTGATCAGCAGCAGTGCTTTGCTGTCAGTCAGCGGTGAAACGCTCACTTCACGCCGCAGCGGATCGAGCGAGCAGTTATCGGTATTCACCCGCCAGGTACCAAAATCAATTAAACCGCTGGTCTCTTCCTGCGTCAGCGGCGGCGGCGGCGGTAACGGCGAAGGTAACGCCGGCAACGCTGGCTGCGGCGGCACATCCCACTGCACGCGGTCGCCGCGCTTCACCCAGGCGCTGGCACCGTTGACGCGGCCCTGCACGTCATCCATTAACAGTAACGCCGCCTTCATGCCGCTCAGCGGAATGGTGGCGTTGGCTTTATAGGTCAGCTGCAGATTTTGCGCATCCAGCGTCTGCGCCAGAAACTCGTCGATGGCGATAGCATTGCTGGTCGCCAGATGATGCGGTTCCACCGTCCAGTGTTTGAGATCCGGCGTCAGACGGCGTTGATCGAGCAGCAGATTATCCTTGAGCGGGCCGCCCGACAGCTCACCGCTGTAGGCGCTGCCGTAATCGATACGCAGCAAGGGGCGATCGTTGACGCCAGCATGACGTGAGAGCGTCATCACTAAGCCGTTGTCACCGGGAAAACTGCGTGCCACGCAAAAAGCCGCATTGTTACAGGTCAGTTGCCAGTCAGAAAATGACTTTTGCAGTGGCTGAGCCTGTACGCACGCGACAAAAAGAAAGGGCAATAAAAGCAGTAACTTCATCCAATACGACATCAAAAAAATCGGTCCCCAAATTCCTGGAAAGAAAATAATAGCGCAACGGGAACGCTGTCAGCAGGCCTAAACTGTGAGCCGGCCCTAAAAGCGAGGTTAACCGCTGAAAAAGCAGTCACCTGGTGGCGAACGGGTACTGGATGGCGCAAGCGCTCATCATCCGTTTTGACCGATTACTGCTCAATCGGATTCGTCGGACTCTTGTTGACTAATCACAAAACGGTCAAATACACACAAACGGTCATAAGCGGTCATGTTAGGTTAAATCCATGTTGCGGGTATGCAACGCGCGTAGAACGCGGATTTTGCGCCATTAGGCTTATTTACGTGAAGCAGATCACTTAATTTTGATAACCAGACATCTCATTTACATCGAAGTCAGATCCAGATCACTCTAATCAGCTAAGGCGTTTTGGTGACTGTGGACTCGTGCGCAGCCCACACTTTCCCGCAGCGCTATCCAGTAATTTATAGCCATCGGAGGTTAGTTATGTTGCCGATTGAAAGACAGCAGCGAATTATTGACGAATTAAATTTAAATGGTCGGGTCATTGTCGCTGAATTAGTCACGTTATGTCAGGTTTCACAAGAAACCATTCGGCGTGATTTAACGCAGCTGGAGAAACGTGGTCTGTTACAACGCAGTCACGGTGGTGCGGTACCAGCAAAACGACAGGCCGCCAACATTCAGGGAAATACGCGAGGTATTAACGAGTATGATTTATCTTTCCGCCAGAGAGTCAATGAACATGTTGATGCAAAGATGGCTATTGCCAAACGCGCACTCGATTTCATTAGCCCCGGCGATTGTATATTACTCGATAGCAGCACCACTTGCTGGTATTTAGCGCGACAGCTGCCGGATATTGAATTAACGGTATTAACCAATTCCATCAGGATTGTGCAAACCCTTGCGGCGCGCGGCAGTATCCGCACCATCTGTCTGGGGGGAGAATATTCTGACCGTTATGAAGATTTCCACGGCGTCGTCGCCGAGCAACCGCTCAGGGAATTTCAGATCAATAAGATCTTTTTCTCCTGTAGCAGTTTAGGCAATGACGGTTATTTACGTGAAGGTAACGAAAACAACGCACATTTAAAACAGCAAATGTTATTAGCAGCGGAAAGAAAACATCTGCTGCTGGACGGAAGTAAATTTCTGCGGCCCTCATTCGCGCGTATTTGTCATTATCGCGATGTGGACTTCCTCATTACTGACCAATTAAAAGACAAAGAGCTGGAACAAGAATTAGCGTGGAACGGCGTCAATATTATTGATTGCTCACAGCGCAGCCATTCTATGCAGCTAATAAAAAATTAAATCGGAGTCTTTATGAAAAAACATCTTATCGCCTGTTCTCTGCTCGCCCTGTTTGCCGCCTCCGGCGCGCACGCTGCTGACAAATTACGCATGGGCATCGTGGTGAAAATTGGCGGTATTCCGTGGTTCAACGCCATGGAAGCGGGCATCAAGAGTGAAGCGGCGAAACGCGGCATTGACGCGTGGATGGTCGGCCCAACGGCGGCCGATCCGGCTCTGCAGGTGCGCGCTATCGAAGATTTGATTGCCCAGAAGGTCGACATCATTGGCGTGGTGCCGAATGACCCGAAAGTGCTGGAGCCGGTGCTGAAGCGCGCCCGTGATGCCGGCATTGAAGTGATCACCCACGAATCGCCGGATCAGAAAGGCGCTAACTGGGACTTCGAACTGGTGGATGCGCCGACGCACGGCATCAACCATATGAAAGCGCTAGCGAAATGCATGCATGAAGAGGGCAAATACGCCATGTACGTCGGCAGCCTGACCGTGCCGCTGCATCAGCAGTGGACCGACGCCGCGCTGAATTATCAGAAAGAACACTATCCGAAGATGCAGATGGTCACCGACAAGTTTGGCGTCGGCGAATCGCTGGATGACTCGATTCGTACGACTAACGAGCTGATGTCCAAGTACCCGGATTTGAAAGGGATTATGGCCTTTGGTTCACAAGGCCCGATTGGCGCCGGTCGCGCGGTGATGAACCGTAACAAGATTGATCAGGTCTGCGTAATTGGTGCCTTTAGTCCTGGCCAGGGCGCATCGCTGGTGCAGCGTGGCGCGATCAAAGGCGGCTACATCTGGAACCCGCAAACCGCAGGCGAAGTGTTCGTGCGTATCGCCGACATGATGCAGAAGAAAGAGCCAATCACCGACGGAATGACCATCGAGGGTTTGGGCAAAGTGAAAGTTGACGAGGCGACCCACACCATCCTCGGCAACAACACCGAAAGCCTGGACAAAGAGAACCTGCCAAAACTGGTGAAAATGGGGCTGTAATGATGAATGAGGTGATCCCACAGACGCTGATTGCGCTCGACAACCTGTCGAAAACATTTGGTGGCAACCGCGCACTGAGCGATATCTCGCTGACCTTACTGGCTGGCGAAGTGCACTGTCTCGCTGGCACCAACGGCTGTGGCAAAAGCACCTTAATCAAAGTCATTTCCGGGGTGCACGCCCCGGATAGCGGCAGCCGCATCACGCTGGGCGAAGGCCCGAGCTTTCCGCGTCTGACCACACGTCAGGCGCGTGACTTCGGCATCCAGGTGATTTATCAGGATCTGTCGCTGTTCCCCAATCTCAGCGTGGCGGAAAACATCGCCTTCGAGCACAACCTGAATAGCCTGCTCGGCTGGCACCGCAAAGCCAAACTGCGTGAATCGGCGCAGCGCATCATTGATGAGCTGAAGTTTGAACTCGACCTCGATGAGAAAGTGGCGTCGCTGTCGATTGCCGCCCGCCAGCAGGTGGCGATCTGCCGCGCGCTGGTGGCCGATGCGCGGCTGGTGATCATGGATGAGCCGACGGCGTCGCTGACGCGCACCGAAGTGAATCAGCTGCTGCGCACCGTGCGTTACCTGAAAGACAAAAACATCTGCGTGGTGTTTGTCAGCCATCGTCTGGATGAAGTGCTGGAGATCTCGGATCGCGTGACGGTGATCCGCGACGGCCGCAAAATGGGCTGCTGGCCCGCCAAAGAGATGACGCCGCACCATCTGACTGAACTGATGACCGGCCTGAAGCTCGACTATCAGCTGAAAACGCCGACGCGCAATGACGATCGCCTGATCCTCGAAGTCGAGAAACTGACGCGCGCAGGGCAGTATCACGACGTCAATTTCAAACTCTATCAGGGCGAAGTGCTGGGCCTGTGCGGCCTTTTAGGCTCGGGACGCACCGAACTGGCGCTGTCGCTGTTTGGCATGACCAAACCGGACAGCGGCAAAATCTGGCTCGACAGCAAGCCGGTGCGCTTCCGGGGTCATGAAGATGCCATCAAAGCCGGCATCGGTTATGTCTCAGAAGACCGCTTAACCCTCGGCCTGGTGCAGCAACAATCGGTGGCCGACAACATGGTGCTGCCGATCCTCGACAAGCTACAAAACCGTTTTCACATCATCGATGAATATCGCAAGAACAAGCTGATTTTGCAGTGGATTCAGCAGCTCGGCGTGCGCGTGGCCGATCCCAATCTGGCGATCTCCACACTCTCCGGTGGCAACCAGCAAAAAATCGTGCTGGCGAAATGGGTGCTGACCCAGCCGCGCATTCTGATTCTTGATTCGCCCACGGTTGGCGTGGATGTCGGCGCTAAAGCCAGCATCTATCAGCTGATTCACGCGCTGGCGAAAGAAGGTCTGTCGATCATTCTGATTTCCGACGAAGTGCCCGAGGTTTGGTACAACTGCGACCGCATCCTGCACTTTCGTGATGGCACCGTCCATGCCGAATATCAACCCGATACCGTTGAGCAACAACAGCTGGCGGAGGTGATCAATGCCTGATTTTTCTCGTTTACGCCCGCACTCCAGCCAGGGCTGGCTAGCCTGGGTTTTGCTGGCTTTTATCCTGTTCTTCTCCGCCGCCAGCGACCAGTTCCTGACGGTGCAAAACTTGCTGGATCTGGCAGAAAGCTACGCCGTGACCGGCATCTTCGCCCTCGGCCTGTTTGTGGTGCTGGTGACCGGCGGCATCGATATCTCCTTTGCTGCGGTGGCGTCGGTGGTGCAATACCTGATCGCCTCGCTGTTTGTGCAGTTCCAGTTTGATAACGCCCTGCTCAGCATCCTGCTGGCAGTGGTGTGCGGCACGCTGTTTGGCGTGATCAACGCCCTGCTGATTACCTCGCTGCGCGTCGTCTCGATCATCATCACCATCAGCATGCAGTCGCTGCTGTTTGGCCTGTTGATGTGGGTAACCGGCGGCAAAAGCCTCTATTCGCTGCCGGACTGGTGGATCACGCTGCGCAGCGTGCTGCCGTTCACCTGGCAAGGCAACAGCTTCCAGATTGGCTTGCCGCTGGTGACCATGCTGGTGATTGCCGGACTTACCGCGCTGCTGCTGAACAAAACCAATCTTGGTCGCCAGCTGTATGCGGTGGGCGGTGATGCGGAATCGGCGCGTCGTATCGGTATTCGCGTCGGTCTGATTCACATCTTCGCCTACGGCTGGCTGGGTGCCATGGCGGCGATTGGCGGGCTGGTGCAGGTTTATCGCATGGGCGAAGTGGTGCCGAATGCGCTGGTCGGCGGCGAGCTGGATGTGCTGGCGGCCACGGTGCTAGGCGGTGCCAGCCTGATGGGCGGCAAAGGCACGGTGAGCGGCACCTTAATGGGCGTGTTCCTCATCGCCATCCTCAAGAACGGCCTCAACCTGATTGGCGTCTCCAACTACTTCATGAACATCGTGGTGGGCGGCGTGATCATGGTGGCCATCGCTGTGACTCACTACAAAAAACGTAAAGAAACTGATGTCAGTTTCGTCTAACGGGAGCCGCATCAACATGAAATCACTCTCTGCTCTGCGTCCGGACGGCACCAATATCGGCCTGATGCTGTTAATTGCGCTGGCGCTGGCGATCTTCACCGTCATGTTGCCGGGCCGCTTTCTCACTGATTCAACCTTTATGAGCATGGCATTTCAACTGCCCGAGCTGGGCTTGCTGACGCTGGCGATGTTTATCGCCATTCTCAGCGGCGGACTGAATCTGGCGATCATCGCCACCGCCAACCTGACGGCGCTGTTTATCGCCTGGACGCTGATGCGCGCCCTGCCCGCTGATGCCGGCACCGGCATGCAACTGCTGTGGCTGTTTATTGCGATTATCGGCGCGATGCTGATTGCGGCGGTGATCGGCGTGATTACCGGCGTGATGGTGACGCGCATCGGTGCGCACCCGATTCTGGTGACGCTGGCGACCATGATGACGCTGAACGGTATCGGCATCTGGCTGACCAAAGGTGCGGCCGTCAGCGGCATGCCGTCGGTGGTGCAGGCGCTGGGTTCCAACACGCTGCTCGGCGTTCCGCTGCCGCTGTGGGTGTTCCTGTTTGCCGCCGCGCTGCTGGCGCTGTTCCTCGGCAAAACCCGCGCCGGTAAATGCATCTACATGGGCGGCAGCAACATCAACGCCACCTGGTTTAGCGGCATCAATACGCATCGCATGGTGATTCTGGTGTACGTCATCTCCAGCCTGCTGTGTGTGTTGGCCGGTTTGATCATGATGGCGCGCTTCAACTCGGCGCGTATGGGTTACGGCGATGCGTATCTGCTGCTGACGGTGCTGGCAATCATCCTTGGCGGCACCGATCCCAACGGCGGCTTTGGTCGCGTTACCGGCGTGGTGCTGGCGCTGATCGCGCTGCAAGTGCTCTCCACCGGCTTTAACCTGATGAACATCAGCCAGCACGTTAGCCTGGCAATGTGGGGCGCGGTGCTGATTGTGGTGCTGGCCTTCAAACAATTTAAAAGCCGATTTAACGAACATCGTGCCGTCAAGCTCAGCAAGCTGGCTGCGGCGCTTAACCCTTTGACCGAAAAAAAGGAAGTATGATGCGTATTCAAGTCTCCCCGTCGTTGATGTGTATGAATCTGATGGAGATCAAGCACCAGCTCGCCGTGCTGGACTCCCGCGCCGACTTCCTGCATATCGACATTATGGATGGTCACTACGTGAAAAATATCACGCTGTCACCGTTCTTTATTGAGCAGATTCGCCCGTTCACCAAAGTGGCGCTGGATGTGCATTTGATGGTCGAGCAGCCCACCGATTTCATTGAAGTGATTGCCAAAGCGGGTGCAGATTACATCTGCCCGCACGCCGAAACCATCAACCGTGATGCGTTCCGGGTGATCAATATGATCCGCAGCTTCGGCAAGAAAGTCGGCGTGGTGCTCAACCCCGCTACGCCGGTCTCCTTTATTCATCACTACATTCATCTGGTGGATAAGATCACCGTGATGACGGTGGATCCTGGCTACGCCGGACAACCGTTTATTCCGGAAATGGTGCAGAAGGTTCAGGAGCTGAAAGCGCTGAAGCAGGCCAACGGCTATCAATATCTGATTGAGATCGACGGTTCCTGTAATACCCGCACCTACAACACGCTGGTCGGCGCGGGCGCAGAAGTGCTGATTGTCGGCACCTCTGGCCTGTTCAATATTCACGATGATCTGGAAACCGCCTGGAATATGATGCGCGAAAGCATTGATGAGGCTCAGGGATTGGCGCAGGTATCCGCATGAAAAAATGCTGGCTCGGTATCGACATTGGCGGCACCGGCACACGTCTGCAGCTGATGGAAGAGGAGCGCGTTTGGTCGAGCTTCCGTAAAGTGCCGACGGCCAGCTGGGCACAGCAGCCTGATGCGTTAAACGCGTTGGGCCAGTTAATTAGCGAAACGCTGGAGCAGCAGCCGGTTAGCGGCGTGATGCTCGGATTACCCGGCATTCTCAGCCGCGACCGCCAGCAGGTGATTTCGCTGCCGTTTATTCAGGCGCTGGATCAGCAGCCGGTTGCCGCGCTGCTCACCGAACGTCTTGGCGTGCCGGTGGCGATGGATAAAGATGTTAACCATCTGATGCTGTGGGATTTACTGCAGCTGGAGCAGCTGCCCGACAGCGCGGTGGGTTTGTATCCCGGCACCGGCATGGGCAACAGCTTGTGGCTCAACGCCCAGTTTTATCATGGACAACACGGCGGCGCAGGAGAGCTTGGCCATGTGCCCGTTGCTGGTAACGATCTGCCCTGCCCGTGCGGCAATCGTGGCTGTGCGGAAACCTTGACGTCGGGCCATTGGCTGAGTCGCTGGGCGAGCGCGAATGTGCCGGAAACCAACATGTCGGCGCTGTTTACCCAGCATCGTGAGCATCCGGAACTGCAGGGTTTTGTACAGCGGCTGGCGCAGCTGATTGCCACCGAGATGAACATCCTCGATCCGGAATACCTGATTCTGGGCGGCGGCGTGCTGGCGATGGCGGACTTTCCGCTGGCGCAGTTGCGCAGCCAGATTCAGCAGCACCTTCGTCCACCCGCCACGCGTGACGGTTTGAAGATCGTGTTTAGTCAATCCACCGATCACACCGGTTGTCGCGGTGCCTGTTTAGCCGCCGAACGTCTGTTCAGGAGTGCATGATGAAAGGAAAAGTGTGTGTGTTTGGCTCGTTCAACCTCGACGTGGTCGCGGTGATGAACCGCTTTCCGATGCCGGGTGAATCGCTCACCGCCCATACCAGCATGATGGGACCGGGCGGCAAAGGCGCCAATCAGGCGACTGCCGCGCTGCGTGCCGGGGCGCGCGTGCACTACATCGGTAAGATTGGTAATGATGACTTCGGCATGTTTGCGCGTCGTCATCTGGAAAAGACCGGTTTCGATGCCATCACCTTGTTTACCTGCAAGGAGAAACCGACCGGCAATGCGCTGATTTACGTCGCCGGTGACGATGCCGAGAACATGATATCGGTCTATCCTGGCGCGAACACCACCGTAACGGCCGCCGAGGTGACACGCTGCCAACCCACCGTTGCGGCAGCCGATATTCTGCTGGTGCAGCTGGAGAATAATCTCAGCGCCATTCAGCGCATGATCGATAACGCGCGCGCTGGCGGCACCTTTGTGATTATGAATCCTGCGCCGTGGCAGAAGGTCACCGATGCGCTGCTGGCAAAAGTGGACCTGCTGACGCCTAACAGTACCGAAGCGATGCAGCTGACCGGCGTGAAGGTCACCGACTTCGTCAGCGCGCAGCAAGCGGCAGAGAAGCTACACCGCAAAGGCGCGCGTCAGGTGATTATTACGCTGGGCGTTTGCGGTGCGTTGCTGTCAGTAGCTGACCAGCCACCGCTGCGTATTCCGCTGTTCCCGGCTCAGCCGCTGGATACCACCGGCGCGGGCGATGCGTTTAACGGCGCACTGGCGGCACGGCTGGCTTCAGGCGATGAATTGCCGCAGGCGGCGCTGTTTGCTTCGGCTTACGCTTCGCTGTGTGTGGAACGCTCCGGTGCGGCACATTCGATGCCCTCTTACGCCGAAGCGCTGGCGCGTTTGCGGGCGTATCCGGAGTGCGTGCCGGAAGCGTTGGGTGAGTTGGTTTGAGCTAAAAGCCCACACCATACCGTAGCGGCGCAATTTATTGCGCATTTTCACATCGATGAAAAGGTCAAAAGAGCGCAATAAATTGCGCCGCTACGGTCAAAACTACGGCTTTAACCAACCGGCGATCTGCGCATGCTGCAGCAGCATAATGGCTTTACCGTCACGAATGCGGCCATCTTTCACCATCGCCAGTGCTTCCGGGAAACTCAGTTCCAGCACGGTAATCTCTTCATCCTCAACGCCACCGCCCTTGTTGGCGCGCTGTGCATCGCTGTATTCCGCGGCGAAGAAGTGGATCAGTTCAGTCACGCCGCCCGGCGACATGTAAGCTTCAAAAACTTTATCCACTTTGCCCACCTGATAGCCGGTCTCTTCTATCGCTTCCTTGCGGATGCAATCTTCCGGCGAGTCGTCATCCAGCAGCCCGGCGCAGGTCTCAATCAGCTCGCCGCTTTCGTTGCCATTCACATAAGTGGCAATGCGGAACTGACGCACCAGCAAAACGCTATTTTTTTCAGTGTTGTACAGCAGGATGGTGGCACCGTTACCGCGATCGTAAACTTCGCGCTTGTGACGCACGACTTCGCCATTGTTGCGGGTGAGTTCGTAGGTGAAGTTGCGCAGCACAAACCAGTTTTCTGACAGCAACTTGTCTTTGATGATGTTGATCTTTAACGACATAACCGCTCCACTGCTAAATTGAGGGAGCCTGAGATGATAGGCGGAAGCGGCGGGGAAAACTATCTGAATTGTGAGGATGGAGGAGGTATAAAAAACAGGTCGCCATAAATGGCGACCCTACGGGGGAAACAAGCTGGTATGTAGGGTTGCCATTCATGGCAACCAGGTCAATCACCGCACCATGACGGGTTCAAAAACCGTTCGGCTGGTCTTTCATATCTGGCAGATGGTGCGCGATACCTTTGTGGCAATCGATACAGGTTTTCCCTTCCTCAACTGCTTTGCTGTGCATCCTGGCCGCCACGGTTTTCTGCGCGGTGAAATCCATATAATCGAAGTTGTGACAGTTACGACACTCCTGCGAATTGTTGTTTTTCATCCTGCGCCACTCGTTTTGCGCCAGCTCGATACGGTGATCCTCAAACTTTTGCGGCGTATCGATGATGCCGAAAATCTTGGCATACACTTCTTTGCTCGCCTGGATCTTACGCAGCATTTTCGGACCCCACTCGTGCGGCACGTGACAATCCGGACAGGTGGCGCGCACGCCGCTGCGGTTGTTGTAGTGCACCGTCTGCATATATTCCTGATAGACGTTATTGCGCATCTCATGGCAGCCGATACAGAACTGCTCGCGGTTGGTCATCTCCATCGCGGTGTTGAAGCCGCCCCAGAAAATGATGCCGCCAGCAAAGCCCAGAATCAGCAGCGTACCGAGCGCCAGACGACTCGGACGTCGCCACCAGCGCCAGATGCGCAGAAGTTTCTCTTTCATCATTTCCTCACTTACCGAAGCCGTCAGCCGGTTTGAAGGTGTTTTCTACCACCGGTTTGGCATCGGTTTGCGGTACGTGACACTGCAGGCAGAAGTAGCGACGCGGCGACACGGTGCTGCTCACCAGACCATCGCGATCGGTGAAGTGCGTTGGGCTGACGCGCGGCGCGCCGGTGGTGAGATAGCTCTGCGTGCCGTGACACTGCAGGCAACGGTTAACGTTTTTCGTCACCTGATAGCCATCGACGCTGTGCGGGATCACCGGCGGCTGATTGACGTAGTTCAACGGCTTGCGGCTCTGCTCTTTGGGCTGATGAATGGTGCCCTGCTGCGTGGCCGTCACTTCCGGTGACTGATTGAGATCGACGCCGTTATTGGCGTAAACCGTGCCGCCCAGCATCAGGGCGGCCAAAGTAACAAGTGTGATTAAGGGTTTCATTGCATCCTGCCTTAAATTTTAACCAGCTTGACGGCGCATTTTTTGTAATCGGTCTGCTTCGACAGCGGATCGGTGGCGTCCAGCGTGACGTTGTTGGCCAGCACGCCGGCATCAAAGAACGGCATAAATACCAGACCTTTTGGCGGCTGATTGCGACCGCGCGTTTCCACGGTGGCAAGGGTTTCACCACGACGCGACACCACGCGGACTTTTTCGCCGCGACGGAAATTGCGCTCTTTGGCATCCAGCGGATGTATATAGAGTAGCGCCTGCGGCACTGCGCGGTGCAGCTCCGGCACGCGACGCGTCATGGTGCCGGTGTGCCAGTGTTCCAGCACGCGGCCGGTACAGAACCACAGGTCGAACTCTTCATCCGGCGATTCGGCTGGCGCTTCGTATGGCAGCGCAAAAATGGTGGCTTTACCATCCGGCTTGCCGTAGAAACGCACGCCTTCACCGGCTTTAACGTAGCTGTCGTAACCTTCGCGATAGCGCCAGCGCGTCTCTTTGCCATCCACCACCGGCCAGCGCAGACCGCGCGCCTGATGGTAAACATCGAACGGCGCGAGATCGTGGCCGTGACCGCGACCAAAGCTGGCGTACTCCTCAAACAAGCCTTTCTGGATATAGAAGCCAAACTCGCGCGCTTCATCATTCAACTGGTCATCTGCCACTTCACTCAGCGGGAACTGGTTGACCTGGCCGTTGGCGTACAGCACATCAAACAACGTTTTGTCGCGCAGCTCCGGATTCTGCGCCAGCAGCGCTTCCGGCCACACTTCCGCTACCTTGAAACGTTTGGAGAAATTCACCAACTGCCACAGATCGGATTTCGCGTCGCCCGGCGCTTTCACCTGCTGATGCCAGAACTGGGTGCGACGCTCGGCGTTGCCATACGCGCCCTCTTTCTCCACCCACATCGCGGTGGGCAGAATCAGGTCAGCCGACAAGGCGCTGACGGTTGGATAGGGATCGGAAACCACGATGAAGTTGCGCTCATCGCGCCAGCCCGGCATACGCTCCTGCGTCAGGTTCGGACCAGCCTGCATGTTGTTGTTACACATCACCCAATAGGCGTTGAGCTTGCCATCTTTCAGCGCGCGATCCTGCGCCACGGCGTGCAAACCAATTTTGGCCGGCACCGTGCCCTGCGGCAGCTTCCACAGCTTCTCGGCGGTAGCGCGGTGTTTGTCATTATTGACCACCATGTCCGCCGGTAAACGGTGTGAGAAGGTGCCGACTTCACGCGCCGTGCCGCATGCTGACGGCTGGCCGGTGAGCGAGAATGGACCGGTGCCCGGACGTGAAATTTTGCCGGTCAATAAATGCAGGTTGTAGCACAGGTTATTGGCCCACACGCCGCGCGTGTGCTGGTTGAAGCCCATGGTCCAGTACGACACCACGTTGACTTTCGGATCGGCATACAGCTCGGCGAGGGCGATCAGTTGATCTTTCTCCACGCCGCTCATTTCGCTGGCTTTTTCCACCGTGTACTCGGAGACAAACTTCGCAAACTCATCGAAGCTCATCGGCGTGGATTCGCCGCTGTCCGGGTTCTTCGCCGAAGCCTGACGCGGATCGGTGGGGCGCAAGCCGTAACCGATGTCAGTCACGCCTTTGCGCAGCGTCACGTGATTCTGCAGGAAGGTTTTATCGACCTTGTTGTTCTGAATAATGTAGTTGGCGATGAAGTTGAGGATCACCAAATCGCTCTGCGGTGTGAACACTATCGCGTTATCTGCCAGCTCAAAGCTGCGATGACGATAGGTGGAAAGCACCGCCACTTTGACGTTCTCACTGCTCAGACGACGTGCGGTGATACGTGACCAGAGAATCGGGTGCATCTCCGCCATGTTCGAACCCCACAGCACAAAGGCATCGGCCTGCTCGATGTCGTCGTAGCAGCCCATCGGTTCATCCATGCCGAAGGTACGCATAAAGCCGACCACCGCTGAAGCCATGCAGTGGCGCGCGTTCGGGTCAAGGTTGTTGGTGCGGAAACCGGCTTTCATCAGCTTGGAGGCCGCATAACCTTCCCACACCGTCCATTGACCGGAACCGAACATGCCGAGCGAATCCGGGCCGTTGGCTTTCAGCGCCGCTTTGAACTTCTCTTCCATGATGTCGAAAGCTTGATCCCAACTGACCGGCGTGAACTCACCCTCTTTGGCATATTTACCGTCGGTCATGCGCAGCAGCGGCTGGGTCAGACGATCTTTCCCGTACATGATCTTCGGCAGGAAATAGCCTTTGATACAGTTCAGACCGCGGTTCACTTCTGCCTGCGGATCGCCCTGCGACGCCACTACGCGGCCATCCTGGGTGCCGACCAACACGCCACAACCGGTGCCGCAGAATCGGCACGGCGCTTTTTCCCAGCGAATTGGCGCAGCCAGTGAGGTTGCGGCTTTGGTGACGGTGGGAATGGTGAGTCCTGCAGCCGTTGCAGCAGCAGCCGCCGCATTGGCCTTCATAAAATCACGACGACTTATACTCATGATGCTTCCTTACAAGGTTCTTCAATTTCGTCTTGCTGGTGATACACCAGCGATACCGCCAACACGCCAGCGATGTTGCGGCTCTCTTCAATATTGCGCAGCAGCGCGGCGCTATCTGCCGCACCCAGCGTCACCGCCAGCGTGCCGCGCGCGGCGTCTTCCGCGGCGATGTCGCAATCGGCAAAGGCCAGCAGCGCACTTTTCACGGCGGGAATCGACGCCGGTCGCGCCTGAATCACCAGGCCGCAGACGTGCCAACTGTTTTCATGGTTCATGATGTAATCCTGTGGCTGAGACCGGGCAAGGCGCGATGCAGGCGCCGCAACCGGTGCAATGCTGCGGAAGGGTTTCAGGCTGTGCGATGCCGTTCGGCATCAGGTGGAAACGGATGGCTTGCTGTTCACAACTCTCCTGACAGCTGCGGCAATTCACGCCAAGGAAGGTGATGCAGCGGTTGTCGATGCGAATGCGCTGCGGAAACGGCTCGGTTTCACGCGCGTGGAACAGCGGCTGCGGGCAAGCGTCTGCGCAGGCGGCGCAAAACGTACATTCGCCCTGCAGAAAATCGAGGTGCGGCACTTCACCGGCAGCCAGGCGGATGATGTGGGTTTCGCAGGCCGAGACGCATTTGCCGCAGCCATCACAACCCTTATCTCCCCGCCACCACGGCAAAGCGATGCCGTCAGCAGACGCTACGCGCTGCCCGGTAAAGAGTTCACGTCGCGACAGCGCCATCGGTTCACCTTAAACGGGGGAAAGAGAGATGGTGCGTAAAATAACCTGACGCTAATGAGGGCTATATCACCCCAAAGGGGTAAATCCCGACGTGGGATCAAGTGAAGGGGAATTGAAATAGAAACGGGGGCCAAAAGGCCCCCGCAGATGAGAATCGCTGTGATTAGCGCGGTGAATCTTCCGCCAGCGTATCGTGATTCTCAGCATGATGTTCATGCTCTTTCTGCGCTTCAGCATGCACGCGTTTGCGCACACCAAACCAGCCCAGCACCAGAATCACGGCAATTAACGGAATTGATGCGATGGTGTAGGTGCCGTTTGGATAGTCAAACGCCATCAACACGAGCACGCTCGCCAGGAATAGCAGCGTCAACCATGAAGTAAACGGCGCCCACGGCAGTTTGAAGCTAACATCGTCTGCCTTGCCTTCTTTAATCGCTTTGCGCAGACGCATCTGGCACACCACGATAAAGGCCCACGACGAAATGATGCCGAGCGAAGCAAAGTTCAGAACGATTTCAAATACCTGTGAAGGCACGTAGTAGTTGAGTACCACACCAAAAATATATACACCGATGGTCACTAAAATACCGGCATACGGCACCTGCTGTTTGCTCATCTTCGACATGAACTGTGGTGCAGAACCGCCCATCGACATCGAACGCAGGATACGCCCGGTAGAATAAAGCCCCGAGTTGAGGCTCGACAGTGCAGCGCTCAGCACCACGATGTTCATCACGCTACCGATATAAGGCACGCCAAGTTTAGAGAAGAAGGTCACAAACGGACTTTGTCCCGCCTGATAGGCATTCCACGGCAGCAGCAGCACCAGCAACACCACCGAACCGACGTAGAACAGGCCGATACGCCAGATCACGCTGTTGATGGCTTTTGGCAGCATGGTTTTGGGATCTTTACATTCGCCTGCGGCGGTGCCCACCAGCTCAATCGAGGCGAAGGCGAACACCACGCCCTGCACCAACACCAGCGCTGGCAGCAAACCGTGCGGGAAGAAGCCGCCGTTATCGGTGATCAAGTGGAATCCTGTGGTGTTGCCGTCGAGCGGCTTACCGCTTCCCAGGAATATCGTTCCCACAATTAAGAACGCCACAATCGCCAACACTTTCACCAGTGCGAACCAGAACTCCATTTCGGCGAACCACTTCACGCCGATCATGTTCATGGTGCCGACAATCGCCAGCGCGCCCAGCGCAAACACCCACTGCGGCACATCGCCAAACGCGCCCCAATAGTGCATGTAGAGCGCGACAGCGGTGATATCGACGATACCGGTCATCGCCCAGTTTACGAAGTACATCCAGCCCGCAACGTAAGACGCTTTTTCCCCAAGGAATTCACGTGCATAAGAAACAAAGCTGCCGCTGGAAGGACGGTGTAATACCAGTTCGCCCAACGCACGGAGGATAAAGAAGGAGAAGATACCGCACACCAGATAAACCAGCGCCAGTGCAGGACCGGCCATTTGCAGGCGCGCGCCAGCACCGAGGAACAGACCGGTACCGATAGCACCGCCGATGGCGATCATTTGTACCTGACGATTACCCATTGCTTTGTGGTAACCGCTGTCGTGCGAGTTGAGCCAGCGTCTTTTCGCAGCGCGTTGTTCGGCTGCGGTTTTTTTAGTTGATTTCATAGCTATCCTGTTTGTCCTGACCATCAATCACCGCCGAACCAAACGATTGCGTACGGCGGTGCGAAATGGGGTAAAAACCCGGTGTCACAGCGGCGGAACGATGTCGCGTGGCGGGGTGGGAATTTACGGCGATGAATCCTACCCGTTCTGCAAGAACGAAGCAAAAAATACCGCCAGGCTGCACAAGATGAATTGTAATAATCCGTCGCGGTGCACAAAAAAACCGGTCAGAGGGCTGACCGGTAAAGGGATGGCTACAGGGATAACTACTACTACAGGGATAACTACTGGAGGGAATTAACGGTAAATCTCTGCGGTGCCGCTCCACAGGCTGGAATCACCTGGGGTTTGTACACCAATAACACGATAGCCGCTGGCACCTTCCTCTTGCGCTTTTTGCGATAGATGACGCGTTGCATCATCCAGCGTACCGCGCACGCCGCTGATGGAAACGGTGCCCGCGCTTTGCAGGTTTTGCGCTTGGGTGGCGCTTACGGGTTGGGCCGCCAGCGTCGAGAAACTTGCGGTGGCAAGCAGTGCAGCAGTAAGAACGGCATAACGTCTCTTCATGTGATGCTCCTGTTGTCTTCCGTTAAGGTTTACAGGACTCATTATCACGCAGGGAATGAAAACCAGGTTGAGCAAGCGGTAAAGCCGTTTAATATTTCGCCAGCTAAGCGCGGGTTATTTAGGGAAAGGTAAAGAGAAAGGGTTTTATCTGTTAAAAGTAACCTGATGTGACGAGATCGAACTCGCCGTCACCGCACGGCTGCCCTATAATCCCCCGCTCTTACAAGGGTTATTACTGTGATTGTGAAACGTCCCGTTACTCGAACCATTGCGCGCGCACTTAGCGTGATTGTACTGCTGTCGCTCTTGACCACCGGGCTGGCGCTGATGACGCTCTCCAGCAGCCTGCGCGATGCCGAAGCGGTAAATGTCGCCGGATCGCTGCGTATGCAGATTTACCGCCTGGCGTGGGACAGCACCCGCGATCCGCAGCAGCTGGAACATCACATTCAACTCTACCGGCAAACGCTGGAATCCCCGGCGCTGCAGCATTTGCAGCGCGCGTGGGTGCCGGTTGAAGTGAGTAGCCGCTATCGCTATCTGCGTGACAGCTGGCCGATGCTGCAGGAGACGTTGCAGCCCGAGCGAGCGCAAATCTACCAGCAGCGTGTCGCGGGCTACGTCAGCGAGATCGACCGTTTCGTGCTGGCATTGCAGCATTATGCTGAACTGAAGATGCATCTGGTGGCCGCCAGCAGCCTGTTCGGTTTTCTGGCAATTGTGGCGCTGGCGCTGTGGACGATTCGCTTTATCCGCCGCAACGTGGTGCGGCCGCTCAACGCGCTGGTGACCGCCAGCCAATATGTTGAGCAGGCGAATTTCGCTTTTCCGCCGCTGCCGGTGCAACAGCCGAATGAACTGGGCGTACTGGCGCAGGCCTTCACCACCATGGCGGAACGACTGCATTCACACTATCGCCTGCTGGAGTGCGCGGTACGCGATAAAACCGAAGATCTCACCCAGGCCAATCGCACGCTTTCCCTGCTGTATGAAAGTTCACAAATTCTCACCAGCAGCCCACCCAATCCCGAACTGTTTCAGGGATTGCTGCGTCTGGTTCAGCGGCGTGAAGCGCTAACGGTGCTGAAAATTGTCAGCGAGGGAATTGAGTTTCAGGCCGGTGTGGCGGCGGATGAGGTGAGCTGGCAGCGTTTACCCTTGATGCAGGAAGAGCAGCGGCTGGGCGAGCTGTGCTGGCAAACCCATCGCGCACCGCCCGCCGACGAACTGATGCAGAGCCTGGCGAACATGCTGGCGCGCGCGCTGTGGATTTGGCAGACGCAAAAGCAGTATCAGCAGATGCTATTAATAGAAGAGCGCGCCACCATTGCGCGGGAATTGCACGATTCGCTGGCGCAGTCGCTCTCTTTCCTGCGCATCCAGCTGGCGCTGCTGCGGCGTAATGTCGATGAGTCACAACCGCAGGCGCTGGCGATTATCGCTGATTTTGATCGCGCGCTGGCCGAAGCCTATCAGCAACTGCGCGAACTGCTGACCACCTTCCGTCTGACCATCGAACAGGCCGATTTGGTGCAGGCGATGCAGGCGATGATTGCACCGCTGCAGGAGCAATCGCAGGCGGCGATTGACTTCGATTATCAGCCCGGATTACAGACGCTGGATGCGCAGCAGCAAGTGCATGTGTTGCAGATTGCACGCGAAGCGCTGCTCAACGCAATTCGCCATGCGCAGGCGCAGAATATTCAGATTCACTATCAGCGTGTCGCTGATGAGGACCACTTACTGACCATCGAAGACGATGGCTGCGGCATCAGCAGCCTCGAAGAGCCGCCGGGACATTATGGTCTCACCATCATGGCGGAGCGCGCCGCGCGGTTATCCGGCACGCTGATGATAACTCCGCAGGCGCAAGGCACACGCGTCACGCTGCGTTTTCCGCCGCCCCCGGCGCATCGGTTGAGCTGACAGATTATAGAGCGCACCTTCTGTAGCGGCGCGATTCATCGCGCAATAAATTGCGCCGCTACGGCAGGTGCGTTATTGAAATAAAGTTGCATTTAATACTGGAGACATTATGGCTAACCCTTCCCTGACTATTATGATCGTTGACGATCATCCGCTGATGCGCCGTGGTATTCGCCAGCTGCTGGCGCTGGAACCGCGGCTGGACGTGGTGGCGGAAGCCAATAACGGCACCGAAGCGTTGGCCGAAGCGCGCCGGTTGTCGCCGGATGTCATCCTGCTGGATCTCAACATGAAAGGGATGTCCGGTCTGGATACGCTAAAAGCGCTGCGTAACGAAGGCATCGCCGCACGGATTCTGGTGCTGACGGTTTCCGATGCGCGCAGTGATATTTACGCAATGGTGGATGCCGGTGCCGACGGCTATCTGCTCAAGGACAGCGAACCTGAACTGCTGCTGGCGCAGGTGATGCGCGGCGCGAAGGGTGAAAACGTGTTTAGCGAGGCGGTGGCCGATTATCTGGCGACGCGTCAGCCGACGTCAAATCCGTTCAAACAGCTCACCGAACGCGAGCTGGATGTGCTGCAGGAAGTGGCGCGCGGATTATCGAATAAGGAGATCGCCGCCACCTTGCATATCTCCGAAGAGACGGTAAAAGTGCACATTCGCAACCTGCTGCGTAAGCTGGATGTCCGTTCGCGCGTTGCCGCTACGGTACTGTGGCTGGAGAGCCGACATCTGTAGTCGCGCACAAAAAAACGTCACTATATTCACACTTTCTCCATAATTTACTCACGATTCTCTAATTTGCTCAGCGTAAAGTGGTAATAGCAGGAGTTTTGAAGAGCGCCTTGCCCTCCGCCAGCGTGACGCCTTTCGCGCATCACGCTCATCATAATAAAAGTAAAAAAATACGCAGTTGAGGAGTGTCGGTTCCATGTCGAATTTTTTTATCGACCGCCCCATTTTTGCCTGGGTTCTGTCTATTCTGCTCTGCCTGTGCGGCACGCTGGCGATCATCTCGCTACCGGTTGAACAATATCCCGACCTCGCGCCGCCTAACGTGCGTATCACCGCCAACTATCCCGGCGCATCCGCGGAAACGCTGGAAAACACCGTCACGCAAGTTATCGAACAGAACATGACCGGCATCGATAATTTGATGTACATGTCCTCCAACAGCAGCAATACCGGCCAGGCACAAATCACCCTCACCTTTACCGCTGGCACCAATCCCGATGAAGCGCGCCAGCAGGTGCAAAACCAATTGCAAAGTGCGCTACGTAAACTGCCCGCGGCGGTACAGTCACAAGGCGTGACGGTTAATAAAACCGGTGATAGCAATATCCTGATGATTGCCTTCGTCTCTACCGACGGAAGTATGGACAAACAGGATATTTCAGATTATGTCGCCAGTAACATTCAGGATCCGCTCAGCCGTGTTGATGGCGTCGGCCAGGTGGATGCTTACGGCTCGCAATACGCGATGCGTATCTGGCTCGATCCCAACAAGCTGATTGCCTACGCGCTAACCACCGAAGACGTGGTGAGCGCGATTGAATCGCAAAACGCGCAGGTGGCGGTGGGTCAGGTGGGCGGATTACCGTCGGTGGACAAACAAGCGCTCAACGCCACGGTGAATGCGCAGTCGATGCTGCAAACCCCCGAACAGTTCAAAGCGGTGACGCTGAAAACCAACAGCGACGGCTCGGTGGTGACGCTCGGCGATGTGGCAGATGTGGCGATGGGCGCGGAAAAGTATGACTTCCTCAGCCGCTACAATGGTCAGGCGGCATCGGGGCTCGGCATTAAGCTGGCTTCCGGTGCCAATGAGATGAACACCGACAAACTGGTGCGCGAGCGTATTGAGGAGTTATCGCATTACTTCCCGCACGGGCTGGAAGCCAAAGTCGCTTACGAAACCACGCCGTTCGTGAAGGCCTCAATTAAAGATGTGGTGAAAACCCTGCTGGAAGCGATCCTGCTGGTATTCCTTGTGATGTATCTGTTCCTGCAAAACTTCCGTGCCACGCTGATCCCGACTATTGCCGTGCCGGTGGTGCTGCTTGGCACCTTTGCGGTGCTCTACGCCTTTGGTTACAGCATCAACACCTTAACGATGTTCGCCATGGTGCTCGCCATCGGCTTGCTGGTGGATGATGCCATCGTGGTGGTGGAAAACGTCGAGCGCATCATGAGCGAGGAAGGTCTGTCGCCGCGCGCCGCCACGCGCAAATCGATGGGCCAGATTCAGGGCGCGCTGGTCGGCATTGCGCTGGTGCTGTCGGCGGTGTTTGTGCCGATGGCGTTCTTCGGCGGCACCGTCGGCGCCATCTATCGCCAGTTCTCGATCACTATCGTTTCGGCGATGGTGCTTTCGGTATTGGTGGCGATGATTCTGACGCCCGCGCTCTGTTCCACGCTGCTGAAACCGCTGGGGCAAGGACATCATCACGGTCGTCGTGGCTTCTTCGGCTGGTTTAACCGCACCTTCAACGCCAGCGCGGAACGTTACGAGCGCGGCGTCGCCAAAATTCTGCGCAAAGGCGGCCGCTGGCTGCTGCTCTATCTCGCGATTATCGGCCTTATGGCATTCCTGTTTATTCGCCTGCCCACCTCGTTCCTGCCGCTGGAAGATCGCGGCGTATTTCTGACGCAGGTGCAATTGCCCGCCGGTTCAACGCTGCAACAAACCTCGAACGTGGTGGCGAAGGTCGAGAATTACTACATGACGCAGGAGAAAGACAATGTGGTCTCGGTGTTCTCCACCATCGGTGCCGGGCCCGGCGGTAACGGCCAGAACGTCGCGCGTCTGTTCGTTCGTTTGAAAGATTGGGAAGAGCGTCCGGGCAGCGATCGCACCTCTTTCGCCATCATCGAACGTGCGACCAAAGCCTTCCACAAGATCAACGAAGCGCGCGTTATCGCCAGCAGTCCGCCAGCGATTACCGGCATGGGCAGTTCGTCGGGCTTCGATATGGAGCTGCAGGATCACGGCGGCATCGGCCACACGCAGTTAATGGCAATGCGCGATAAGTTGCTTGAGCTGGCTGACAGCAATCCGGCGCTGTCGCGCGTGCGTCACAACGGCCTCGACGACAGCCCGCAGTTGCAGATTGATGTCGACCAGCGCAAAGCGCAGGCGCTTGGCGTGTCGCTGGATACCATCAATGACACCTTAACCACCGCGTGGGGCTCGACCTACGTCAATGACTTCCTCGATCGTGGCCGCGTGAAGAAAGTCTACGTGCAGGCGGCGGCAGAGTTCCGCATGCTGCCGGAAGATGTGAATAAGTGGTATGTGCGTAACAACAGCGGCAGCATGGTGCCCTTCTCCGCCTTCGCCACCAGCCACTGGCAAACCGGCTCGCCGCGTCTGGAGCGCTACAACGGTTACTCTGCGCTGGAGATTGTCGGTGAAGCGGCGAACGGCGTCAGCAGCGGTACCGCGATGGACGTGATGGAAAAACTGGTTGGGCAGCTGCCGCTCGGCGTCGGCTTCCAGTGGACCGGCGCCTCCTATCAAGAGCGCTTGTCCGGTTCGCAGGCACCGGCGCTGTATGCGATTTCGCTGCTGGTGGTGTTCCTGTGTCTGGCGGCGTTGTATGAGAGCTGGTCGATTCCGTTCTCGGTGATGCTGGTAGTGCCACTCGGCGTGGTCGGTGCGCTGGTGGCAACCTGGATGCGCGGGCTGGAAAACGATGTCTATTTCCAGGTGGGATTGCTTACGGTGATCGGTTTGTCGGCGAAGAATGCCATTTTGATTGTGGAGTTCGCCAATGAGATCAACAGCAAAGGCCGTGAACTGATGGAGTCGACGCTTGAAGCCTCGCGTCAGCGCCTGCGCCCGATTCTGATGACTTCGCTGGCATTTATCTTCGGCGTGCTGCCGATGGCGATCAGCAGCGGCGCCGGTTCCGGCAGCCAGCACGCGGTGGGTACCGGCGTGATGGGCGGGATGATTTCCGCTACCGTGCTGGCGATTTTCTTTGTGCCGCTGTTTTTTGTGGTGGTGCGCCGCCGCTTCCCGCTGAAAGAGAAGCCGCACGATTAAGCATGTCATAGCGCAATGAATTGCGCCGCTACGGTATGTGCGGACATCAGGTTCCGCGCATATCAAGTGCACACACTTGTAGCGGCGCGATTCATCGCGCGCTGTTAAATTAATAAAAAAAGCCGCCATGAACATCAATGGCGGCTTTATTGTTGTGTGTGGTAAGAATTACAGCAAGTTGGGAAGTGCCCTGCTTTTCTCTTCACGCGTTACTTACGTAACATCGCTTCGATGAATTCTTTCCAGTTTCCCATTTCGGTGTCGACCATAAAATCCTCTCTTATTGTAGCGGCAATTCTACGCCGTTTTTTTCTGGTGGTGAATACGTTTCCACCTGTTATCACTATCGGCAAAAGCGGTGAAAAGCTTCAATCTGTTGAAAATGCGTACTGACGCACATTTCAGCAACTCTATAATGCGTCAGGAAAAATGCCTGACTTAAATCGGGTAGCAGAAATCCGCGCTTAAGATAATCCTTAGTGGCTTAATGATGTCGCAGGCAATTATTAAGTGCGTAAGTGAAAGCGCTTCCCGGCCCTAAGTAATAAAATTTATAACGACAAAAGGGTCATGAAAAATAGCTGAATAAGGCCGGCTTTCGCCGTCAGCGCTCACAGCCCTTAGAGCGCTGTGGTAAACTCGCGCTTTATTTTTTACTAAACGGGAATAAGCGATGACAGCGCAGTGGGTGATGTACGGAATTAAAAATTGCGACACGATCAAAAAAGCACGCAACGCTTTAGAAATTTCCGGCATCGACTATCGTTTTCACGACTATCGCGTGGATGGCATTGATGACGCGCTGCTGCAATCGTTTATCGATCAGCTCGGTCATGAGGCGCTGCTCAATACGCGCGGTACCACGTGGCGCAAGCTGCCGGAAGCCGAACGCGACGCGGTAAACGATGCCGCCAGCGCCAAAGCGGTGATGCTGGCGCAGCCTGCCATCATCAAGCGTCCGGTGTTAGCCGCGCCGAATGGCGATCTGCTGGTCGGCTTCAAAGATTCCCTTTATTCCGCCTTTATCCAGGAGAAGTCATAACATGTTCTGTCCGGTTATTGAGCTGGCTCAGCAGCTTATCCGTCGCCCTTCTCTCAGCCCGGATGATGCCGGTTGTCAGGCGCTGCTGATTGCGCGTCTGGAAGCCATCGGCTTTACGGTTGAGCCGATGCACATCGGCGATACGCTGAACTTTTGGGCAACGCGCGGCCAGGGCGAAACGCTGGCGTTTGCCGGTCATACCGATGTGGTACCGCCGGGCGACGCCAACCGCTGGATCAGCCCGCCGTTTGAGCCAAGCATCCGCGACGGCATGCTGTTTGGCCGCGGGGCCGCCGATATGAAAGGTTCGCTGGCGGCGATGGTGGTGGCAGCGGAACGCTTTGTTGCCGCTAACCCGCAGCATAAAGGTCGCCTGGCGTTTCTGATTACCTCCGATGAAGAAGCCAGCGCGGTTAACGGTACGGTGAAAGTGGTTGAGCGTTTGATGGCGCGCAACGAACGCATGGATTATTGCCTGGTCGGCGAACCGTCGAGCACCGAGATCGTGGGTGATGTGGTGAAGAATGGCCGTCGCGGCTCAATGACCGCTAATCTCACCCTTCACGGCGTGCAGGGCCACGTAGCCTATCCGCATCTGGCGGATAATCCGGTGCATCGCGCCATGCCTGCGCTGAATGAGCTGGTAGAAACAGTATGGGATGAAGGCAACGAATTCTTCCCGCCGACCAGCATGCAGATCGCCAACGTGCAGGCCGGAACCGGCAGCAACAACGTGATTCCTGGCGAATTCTTTGTGCAGTTCAACTTCCGTTTCAGCACGCAGTTGACCGATCAGATGATTAAAGATCGCGTGGCGGAACTGCTCGATCGCCATCAGCTGCGCTATACGCTGGAGTGGAATGTTTCCGGTCAACCGTTCCTGACATCACGCGGTAAGCTGGTGGATGCCGTGGTGAACGCTGTGGCGCACTATAATGAGATTAAGCCGCAGTTGCTGACTACCGGCGGCACCTCCGATGGGCGCTTTATTGCGCGCATGGGTGCGCAGGTGGTGGAACTGGGCCCGGTGAACGCCACCATTCATAAGATCAATGAGTGCGTGAAAGCGTCAGATTTGCAGATGCTGAGCCGTATGTATCAGCGCATCATGGAACAGCTGATCGCCTAAGCGCGCAGAAGGAGAAAGGGGATGGAATTCTTTAAAGAGTACTGGTGGATCCTGGTGATCCTGCTGATGGTTGGTATTTTGATGAACGTTTACAAAGACCTAAAACGTATCGACCATAAAAAATTCATGGACAACAAACCGACGTTACCGCCGCATCGTGATTTCAACGATAAATGGGATGACGAGGACGACTGGCCGAAGAAAAAATAATCGTCATATCACTAACGGCGCGATAACTCGCGCCGTTACGCATCCTGCTACATCATCATAACCACATCATCATCGCCCGGCTTGGAACCGCTTAGCGCCTCATCGAAGTAACGACGCGGCACGGTATAACGCAGATGATTCAGCGCCAGCTCCATGCTGCGATCGTTAATCGCGTGTGGTAAATCTTCCACCACATCCAGCGTGACATCGCCGCCCAACGACAACAGACGTTGCTTCGCCTCTTCGGCGCGCTGCAGCGGGATCTGTTCATCGTAATCGCCATGAATCAGATGAATGGTGTTGCGCGTGCTGGCCCGCAACGGCAGCGTGGCATAGCGGCCGCTGAACACAATCGCGCGTCCCGCCAAATCCGGCTGCGCTTTCATGCCTTCCAGCACCATGATGCCGCCCTGGGAAAAGCCCACCAGCGCCGTGGCTTCGGCACGCACGCCGCTCTCCTGCTGCCAGTGACGCACCGATCCCACGAACTCTGGCATGATCGCATCCACGCCCTGCTGTTCCGAACGATCGTGCGGCGGAATATCGGCAAACCACTGACGTCCTTGCGGCACGCTGCCCGCGTAAGGTGCACCAACCGACACCACCAGCGCTTGCGGGAACGCCTTGGCGAACCAGCTGCCAATCTGTGCCATCGAATCCGGGTTGTCGTTGATGCCGTGATACAGCAGAAACAGCTGTGCTGCACTGCTGGGTTGCTGAACAATTACATATCGTAGTGCCATAAGATCCTCCTCAAATCACTATACGCCGCTGCTGGCACAGAGATATCGGGAAAATTTGAACGAGATAATGGATTTATTGCAATGAACGCAGCCGCTGCGCCGCATCAGGATTGAGGTGAATCAGTGCTGCGGCAGCTTCCGATCGTAGCTGTTTTATCAAGGCCTTACGCCCGCTGAGACCGGCATGTTGCGCGGCGTGGGTTAGCGTCTGTTTTTGCAGCAGGATGGCATTCAACAACGGTGAAGGAGACTGGCGCACCAGCCGCTGAAGCGCCGCATAGCTGGCTTCGAACGGGCGCTGCGCCCAGGCAAAACCGGCCAGCAGCGCCCAGTCATCGTCGTTCAGCTGTTGATTGGCATCGCTTGCCAGCGTTAACGGCAGTTCGATAATCGCTTGCAGCCACGGCCAATCACGCGCCAGGCGCTGCGCGGCCTGCTGTTGTAGCGCTTCGCCTGCCGCAGAGATTGCCAGCATCGCCATCGCCGCATAACAGCCGCTGCTGGCTTCGCGCTGCGAGCCAATCCGCACCAGCGTAAAACCGCAGGCGCGCCAGAAGCGCCACAAAGATTCGGTGTAGCCAAAACTCACGGAGAGATAATCACAGTTCTGCGCCTGTTGGCGTGCCATGACCACCAGCGCTTTGCCGATCCCGCGCTGGCGCTGTGACGCCTGCACCGCAATCCGGCTAATGCGCAGTGAGCGCAGCGTCGCCGCCTGCACGAAACCGGCATGGGCCGCCAGCGATTGCGCCACCAGATTGCCGCGCGGCCGGCGATGACCGGCCCACACTGCGTCGGCCAATGGCTGATCCAGGCCGCCCTCTTCCACCAGCCACAGCGCGCCAGTTACCTGTTCGGCTTCACCCGCCAACCAAAAACGCATGCCGGGCGCATCCAGCATGCGCCGCAAATCCAGAGGCGAAGTGCGATAGTGCGCGCTGGCAAGCAGACGATAGCCCGCTTCCAGCGCCGTTACGTTGTTTTCCGGCGTTGCTGGATAAATCGCGATCTCACCGCTTGCGCGGCTCTCCTGCGCATCTTCAAACAGCAACGCCTGGCTGAGCCACTGCTCCAGCGGATCGTTCGGCGACCAGCGCAACGGCTCATCGAGCTGGAAGTAGCGCACATCCGGCAAGGTGGCGCAGAAGCGCAGCATAAAGCCGCGTCCGGTGCCTTCGTAACCTTGCACGGTGGTGATAAGTAGCACGCGCGGGAAACGTTGCACCAGCTGTTGCAGGATAGGCGCGGGAATGGCGGCAGCTTCATCGACAATCAGCCACTGCGCCGGAGGTGGCGGTTGCTGCGCGAGAATGGCATCGGGCGCCATGAAACTGAAATGCTCACCGGCAAACGCTGCCAGCACCGCCGTGGAGACTTTGGCTGGCGCCGTGACTAAACCGTGTTGATTGCGCTGCGCCAGCATGCCGGCCAACGCCGATTTGCCGCGACCGCGCGCGGCGGTGATCACCGCCACGCCCTGCGGCATCGCTTCAAGCTGTTCAAGGATTTGCGCCTGCTGCTGCGGCGCCTGACAGCGCCAGTCGGGCAGATGCGTTTCCACGGGATAACGCACCGCTTGATGCTGGCGTTGCAACATCACCTGCGCGTCTTGCCGTATCAGTGCTTGCAGGTGGTGGATAAAATGCGGCGTGGCGATCGGCTCGGCGACATCCGCCCAGCGCAGGCTGTCGGCATCGGTTTGATTGGGCCAGCTTTCCCAATCAGGCGTTAACAGCAATAACCAGCTACCCGCGTGTAAGGTTCCAGCCAACGCTGCAAAAGCTTCGGCGTGAAAACCGCGGCGGGCATCAAATATCGCATGCTGGAATTCACGGCCCAGCAAGGTGCGTAAGGCAGCGGGCGCGACGGCCTGCGGGAAATCGGCGCTATCGCTCACCGTTAGCCAGTCGCCGGGCAGCGCGGTATGCCAACCTGTGGCCTGCTGCTGTGCCCACTCCGCATCACCCGCTATAACGCTAAGGCGGCGAATGCCTGCACGCTGCATCGCCGCCGTCGGTTCAATCAAGGAGATCACTTGCTAGCGAAGGTGTTGCACTGCCCGGGATCGCCGCTATCAAAACCGCGTTTCAGCCAGGTGTAACGCTGCTGAGAGGTGCCATGCGTGAAGCTGTCTGGCACTACGCGGCCCTGACCTTTCTGTTGCAGGCGATCGTCGCCAATTGCTTCAGCGGCGTTGAGCGCTTCCTGCAGATCGCCCACTTCCAGAATGTTTTGCTGATCCATGTAATGGCCCCAAACGCCGGCGAAGCAATCCGCCTGCAGCTCCATTTTCACCGACAGCTGATTCGCCTGCGCCTGGCTGGCGCCCTGCTGCATCTGACGCACTTTCGGCTCAATGCCCAGCAGCTTTTGTACGTGATGGCCCACTTCATGCGCAATCACATAGCCTTGCGCAAAGTCGCCACCGGCACCGAGTTTGGTTTTCATGTCATCGTAGAATGACAAATCGATATACACGGTTTGATCGGCAGGACAGTAAAACGGCCCCATCGCCGATTGGCCGGTCCCGCAGTTGGTGCGCGTCGCCCCGCGATACATCACCAGCTTCGGCGGCACGTACTGTTTGTTCATCTGCTGGAACAGTTTGCTCCAGGTATCTTCGGTGGTCGCCAGAATCACCGAGGTGAATTTGGCATCTTCGTTGCTCTGCGCGGTGTTTACCTGACGCTGCTGCGACGTTGGCGCGACATTACCGCCGCCGCCTTCCAATAGCGCGGTGAGGTCGTAGCCGTAATAGCCGGCAACGGCGACCACCACCAGCAAGATAAGGCCGCCTTTGCCGCGTGGAATGCGGATTTGCCGTCCACCACCGCCGCCAAGGCCAGGTGAATCATTGCGTCGATCTTCTACATTGTCGCTTTCACGACGCCCTTGCCAGCGCATGGTCTAACTCCTTTAAACATGTTTGGCATGATTTTAGTTGGCGGCAGCGGGAAGCACCAGTGTTGTAGTGACAGAACACCGTTGCGCCGTGATTTATGACGACCTGAATTGCGGGCATAAAAAAAGGTCGTCATAAATGACGACCCTACGGGAGAGGTGGACGAACTTAGTCCAGCTTGACACCTAAACGGTGTGCAACCTCTTCGTACGCTTCAACCAGGCCGCCGAGGCTCTGACGGAAACGGTCTTTGTCCATTTTATCCATGGTGTTTTTGTCCCACAGACGCGCGCCATCTGGCGAGAACTCATCGCCCAGCACCACTTCGCCGTTGAACAGACCAAACTCCAGCTTGAAGTCGACCAGGATCAAACCTGCGTCATCAAACAGTTTGCTCAGCACGTCATTGGCTTTGAAGGTCAGCTCTTGCATACGTGCCAGATTCGCTTTGCTTACCCAGCCGAAAGTTTCGCAATAGGATTCGTTGACCATCGGGTCGTGTTTGGCGTCATCTTTCAGGAAGAGATCAAACAGCGGTGGATTGAGCACAATGCCCTCTTCCACGCCCAGACGTTTTACCAGCGATCCTGCCGCACGGTTGCGTACTACGCACTCCACCGGCACCATCTCCAGCTTTTTCACCAGCGCTTCGTTATCCGACAGCAGCGCTTCCATCTGGGTCGGAATGCCCGCTTCCTGCAATTTGGTCATGATGAAATGGTTAAACTTGTTGTTTACCATACCTTTGCGATCAAACTGCTCGATTCGTGCACCGTCTCCTGCTGACGTATCGTTGCGGAATTCAAGTACCAGCAGATCCGGATTATCGGTGCTGTATACGGTTTTCGCTTTACCGCGATACAACTCAGCTCGCTTTTGCATCTTGTTAACTCCAAACATGAAAGAACCCGTGTTCAGCGGTGTTTCACCGCGCGCCGATTGCGTGACGCAATCGTTTACTTCGCCGGGCACTATTATACACAAAATGCTTAAAGGGTTTGTGTATATGCCAAATCAAAAAAGGCCGGAAATCTCCGGCCCTTTGGCAATTTATTTCAGCGCGCCTTGAATCACCTGCACCAGCGCGTCGTTCTGCGCCTGGGTTAGCACGTGACCTTTCGGATCGATGAACTGCAGACTGCTGCGGTTATCCAGATCGCCAACCTGCAATTTGTAATCGCCATTTGGCAGTTCTGGATCTTTGGCACCAATCTGATCCCACACGCCGCTGCCCGGCTGTTTGTAGGTGACTTTCAGGCTGCCCTGCGAACGGTTGTCGTCAGTGATTTCCATGCCCACGCGTTTCAGCGCCGCTGGCAAACGCTGCCAGGTGACGTTAAACGGTGCACGCAGAATCAACAGCGGTAAACCGGTGTCATCCGCACCGCTCTGCACATCAATTTGGCCGGTCGCGCGGCTGGCGGCGGCATCCTGGCTGGCAGAATCCACTTTATCCAGGCCGGTGCTGATGTCGTTCAACATCTGGCCGGTATAGCGTTGAATCTGTGCCGGAGAAGTAACGGCCTGACCCGACTGCTGCAGTTCCAGCAGCCGAACGGTCAGCACTTGCTGATAGCTCTGATTCTGCACGCTGATCTGATAGCGACCGCGATACTGGTTATCTTCGTCAGCACGGTTCCACTGCACCCAATCGGTGGTCAGCTGTTGCGCAGCGTCATCACGCTGGGCAATCGGGAACTTGTAAGACTGAATCACACCCACAACCTGCGACCAGATAGAACCGCGGCTGCTTTCCACGGCCAGCACGCCCGTGTTACCGGTGAACTGTGCACGCGTGCCATTCAGCAGCGCCAGCGGCTGGGCTGGAGGACGAATATCCAGCTCTTTGCCCACCGCGCCTTTCGCCACGCTATGCGGAACATCGTAATCACCATTCTGCAACGGCAAAATCATGCCCGCTGGGGCTTTTAAATCATGCAGCTCAGGCGCCTGCAGGTAAGATTCATCCCCGCTGACCTGGCGCTTATAACGCTGATCGTTGGAACACGCTGTTAGCAGCATCAGGGTGGAAAGGCCCACTACCGTTGCCAGCGTCGAGCGCTTAACTGAATAACTCATTGATTCTCCCTAAATTATCGCAGACCCGCTTTTATCAGCGCTTGCGCCGTTTTCGTCTGACCGGCTTCGGTCAGTGGCGTCATTGGCAAGCGCAGCGTGTCATCCGCGATTAATCCTAGCTGTTTTGCTGCCCATTTCACCGGGATTGGATTGGGTTCACAGAAAAGCGTCTGGTGCAGGTGCATCAGACGCTGATTCAGGCGACGCGCTTCGGCGAATTTGCCCTGTTGCGCCAAGGCACAGAGTTCAACCATTTCACGCGCTGCAATGTTAGCCGTGACCGAAATTACGCCTTTGCCGCCCAGTTGCATGGAGTCCAGCGCCGTAGCGTCATCGCCGCTGACGATGATGAACTCATCATTAACCAGCTCTTGGATCTGTGAGACACGCGATAAGTTCCCGGTGGCCTCTTTGATTCCGATAATATTTTTAATTTCGGCCAGACGCGCGACGGTTTCCGGCAGCATGTCGCAACCGGTACGCGAAGGAACGTTATACAGCATCTGCGGCAGATCGGTACTTTCCGCAATGGCTTTAAAGTGCTGGAACAGACCTTCCTGCGTCGGACGGTTGTAATAAGGCGTGACCGTTAAACAGCCCACCACACCGCTGCCGGTAAAGCGTTTGGTCAGAGAGATGCCTTCAGCAGTGGCATTTGCGCCGGTGCCGGCGATAACCGGAATACGGCCATCCGCCAGTTCCAGGGTTTGCATAACCACATCACCGTGCTCGTCGTGGCTGAGCGTGGCAGATTCGCCGGTGGTGCCAACAGAAACAATCGCCGCGGTGCCGCTGGCAACATGATAATCAATCAGTTTTTTCAAACTTTCGCGGCAGACATTACCTTTTTCATTCATTGGCGTAATGAGCGCAACAATACTTCCGGTGAACATGGGCTATCCCCTCGACAAACAAGTGCCTCATGTTACGTTTTACATTGAAAGAAAAGCAAGCGAGCCACGCCATTCCCGCGCTTGTCAGCAGTTTTTTTTATGTTTACCTTATAGTTATTAGCGAACGTACAGGAAATGCCATTTTGTCGCAGTCACAGCCTCACCATCTGGTGATCACCGCACTGGGCGTTGATCGTCCGGGTATCGTCAATACCATCACCCGCCACGTCAGCAGCTGCGGCTGTAATATCGAAGACAGCCGTTTAGCGATGCTGGGCGATGAGTTCACTTTTATCATGCTGCTGTCCGGTAGCTGGAACGCGATAACCCTGATTGAATCGACGCTGCCGATGAAAGGTGCCGAGCTGGAGTTGCTGATTGTGATGAAGCGCACCAATGCGCGCGCCACGCCACCGATGCCCGCCACGGTGTGGGTGCAGATTGAAGTGCCGGATTCACCGCACATCATTGAGCGCTTCACCGATCTGTTCGATAAACATCAGATGAACATTGCCGAACTGGTGTCGAGAATTAAACCGGCGCAGGATGGCGTGGCACCGACGCTCTATATTCAAATAACGGCACACAGCCCGGCCAATCAGTTCAGTGCGCCAATCGAGCAGGCTTTCAATCAGTTGTGCGAAGAACTGCATGCACAAGGCTCAATTCGTCTTTATAGTGTCACCGACGATGCTGACAGCACCGTTTAATCAGGCTCCGGGTTATTTCGCCACACACTCTGCCGCTGCGGCAAACCGTGTTGTGAAATAACCCTGACGGTAAACACCACCTGGCACTTTTGCTCTTGATGGTGTATTACCCACAGCATGTAAAAAAAATGGAGAGTTGTGATGAATCCACTGAAAGCCGGTGATACCGCACCGAAATTTAGTTTGCCCGATCAGGACGGCGAACAAGTAAATTTGGCCGACTTCCAGGGACAGCGCGTTCTGGTCTATTTCTATCCGAAAGCCATGACGCCGGGTTGCACCGTGCAGGCTTGCGGTCTGCGCGACAACATGGATGAGTTGAAAACTGAGGGCGTTGTTGTGCTGGGTATCAGCACCGACAAAGCGGAGAAGCTGTCACGCTTTGCCGATAAAGAGCTGCTGAACTTCACGCTGTTATCGGATGAAGATCATCAGGTGTGCGAGCAGTTTGGCGTCTGGGGTGAGAAAACCTTTATGGGCAAAACCTACGACGGCATTCACCGCATCAGCTTCCTGATTGATGCCAACGGCAACGTTGAGAAAGTGTTCGACGATTTCAAAACCTCCAATCACCACGACATCGTGCTGGATTATCTGAAGTCAGCCTGATGTAAACGGGTGCGCTAGTCGCACCCGCTTTCTTTTACTCTGCGCGCGGCTCCTCGAGCGCCGGTGTTTCCGGCCACGCACGCACCACCGCTTTCACCAGCGTCGCCAGCGGAATCGCAAAGAACACGCCCCAGAATCCCCACATCCCACCGAAAATCACCACCGACAGAATGATCACCAACGGATGCAGATTAACCGCTTCAGAGAATAGAATCGGCACCAGCACGTTGCCATCCAGCGCCTGAATCACCAGATAAATAGCGATCATGGTCCAGAAATCGCTGCCCAATCCCCACTGGAACAGACCAACGCCGATCACCGGAATGGTCACCACCATCGCGCCGATATAGGGAATCAACACGGATATGCCGACCAGCACCGCCAGCAGCAGCGAATAGTTGAGGCCGAGCAGCAGGAACGCCAGCCAGGTGACAAAGCCCACCGCCACCATCTCCAGCACTTTGCCGCGAATATAGTTGGTGATCTGCTGATTCATCTCTTGCCACACCACGCCGGCCAAACCGCGATTGCGCGGCAGCACGCGGCGTACCGCATTCAGCATCTGCTCTTTATCTTTTAGCAGGAAGAACACCATCAGCGGCACCAGCACCAGATAGATCATCAGCGTCATCAAACCGACCAGCGACGCCAGCGAATACTTCACCAGCGATTCGCCGAGGCCGGTGAGACGGCTGCGCAGGTTCTCGACGATGATATCGATGATGCCGGCATCAACCAGCGCCGGATAACGCTTCGGCAAGCCAGCGGCAAACACGTAGAGCTTATTCAGCATGTTGGGCAGGTCGCGCGTCAGGTTGATGCCCTGCTGCCACGCCACCGGCGCAACAATCAGCACCATCACCAGCAAGATGCCCGCAAACACCACCAGCACCGCGCTGGTTGCCCAGGTTCGGCTACAGCCCACGCGCTGCAAGCGCACCGTTGGCCACTCCAGCAGATAAGCCAGCACTAACGCCACCAGCAGCGGAGCCAGCAAACCGCTGAGGAAGAACAGAATGCAAAACGCCGCCAGCAGAATCACCAGCAGCCCGATGGCCTGTGGATCGCTGAAGCGGCGTTTGTACCATTGATAAAGCAGAACGAGCATTAAAACATCCTTGAAACAAGACAGGAAATCGTACGTTCTGTAGCGGCGCAATTTATTGCGCAATGAATTGCGCCGCTACGGAACGTGCATGATATGGAGGGTTAATGCGTAATGCTACTGACCAACGCATCCTGACCGGAGATCATCACGCAGTTGCGTCCAGCATTTTTCGCCTGATAGAGCGCGGCATCGGCCTGCTTGAGGCTCTGCTCCTGCGAACCACTTTCCGGCTGCCAGTCGGCAATGCCCACCGACAGCGTGACATTGCCAACCTGATCAATCCAGTTTTCCGCAATGCTGATACGCACGCGCTCGGCCAGAATGCGCGCATCCTCAACCGACGTCGCAGGCAGCAGCATCAGGAACTCTTCCCCGCCGTTACGGCACACCACATCGGTTTGACGTGCGCTGCTGCGTAAGGTTCGCGCCACATGTTTAATCACTTCATCACCGACGTCATGACCAAAGGTATCGTTGACCCGTTTGAAGTGATCGATATCCAGCGCCAGCACCGAGAACGGTTGGCGCATGGTGGCGAAGTAGTCGAGCACCGCGCTCAGGCCACGGCGGTTAAGCAGATTGGTCATGGGATCGCTCTGCACTTCCGATTTCAGGCGACCAATCTTGTCCTGCACTAAACCAATGCCGGTAAGCAGCGCGCGTTTGACCTGCGCCGCTTCGAAATACCAGGCGCGAATGCCGCCAATCTCGCTCGACACGCCCTGGGAATCCATCTGGCTGGCTTTGCGCGCCAGTTGCCACAGCGGCAGCGCAATCAGACGCGCCAGAATTACCGCCACCAGCAACGTCAGCAGCGCAAATGGCACCGAGTTTTTCAACACTTTCAGCAGCAAGCCGGTGAGCGGCGCCAGCGTGACATCGGTGGGTTTCAGCGCCACCACCATCCAGCCGGTGGTGGGCACGATGGCGTAACCGGCCAGCTTAGGCACGCCCTCTTCCGTCAGTTGCACTTCGCCGTTGCTTTTCTCTTCACGCTGGCGATCGCTGACGATGCCCGGCACGCTTTTGCCAATCAGCTGAGTATTCTGGTGATACAGCACCTGATTATTGCGATCCAGCACGTAAACATGGGTGCCATCGCGATAGAACTGCTCGCCGAGCAGCGCGTTGAGGATGCTTTTCTTCTTCAGATAGATGGTGCCGCCGACGTAGCCAAGGTAACGTCCGTCTTTGCTCCAGATCGGCCAGGAGACAAACACAATCAGGTTATTAGCGGCGGAGATGCTGGGTTTGCTGACCATCGGCTGACGCTGCGCCAGCGCTTCACGCGAAGATTGGCTGGTGAGCTGCATGCCTTTCAGCATCAGCGATTCGGGTGAAATGGCTTTCACGATGCCGTTGCTGTCCACCACCGCCACCGAGTTGAAGCTGTTAGTTTGCTCACGCAGGCGGTTCACTTCCTGCTGCGCCAGGTCGGCATCATCAAAATCATTGCCCAACTGCATCGCGCTGTAGTGCAGCTGCGACTGAGCCAGCTGAAAGAAGACCTCAGTCGTCGCCGCCAGTTTGGTGGCGTAAGCGCGATTGGCTTCCAAGGTGCTTTCGATCAGGACCATGCGTTGCACGCGCCAGGTGGCGTAAAGCGTGTTGGCAAGGGTGATGACGATGCTGGTGATCGCCAACAGCGCGATCAGCGTTCGCAGGTCAGTTTTTGGCCGCAGGCGCGTTAGCATAGCGCACCGGCCTTAGTGAGTAGATTCATCGATATGTGTGCCTGACAGTCTTGTTATAGTTGGATGCACTTGCCCTGGTGAGCTAACCGGCGATTGTACACCTCCAACGCAAATTGAGCACGAAGCATCCTGTCAGCCACACACAATTCTTTCTCTGCGCTGGCGCTAATCGATCAAACCGTTGGCATCGTAAAACGGCCACGGACCGGGATAATCGCCGATGGCACACAAATGGGTGCTCATGCCCTGCTGCGCCTGCCAGCGATGCAGCAGGAAACCGGGCGGCTCCAGCACAAAATTTGCCGGTGCCTTATCCGCGAGATCAAACGCCACCTGATGCGATACGCCCGGCGCCACGCACGCCAGCGTACCGGCAAAACGCGCCTGCACCGAACGATGCAGATGGCCGCTCAGCACGCGTTCCACCTGCGGATGGCGCTGAATAATCGCCGCCAGCGCCGCCGGATTGCGCAGCGGTTGGTTATCCATATGTTCTATGCCACAGAGAAACGGTGGATGGTGCAGCATCACCAGCGTCGGCAACTGCGGCTGGCGCTGCAACTGCTCATCAAGCCAGTGCAGCTGCGCTTCATCCACATAGCCCCACGGCTGCTGTGGCACGCTGGAATCGAGCGCCAGCAGCTGCACGCCTTTCACCTGCATCTGCCAGTTGAGGGTTTCACCGCGCTGCAGATAGTGATGATCCGGGAACGCCGCACGCAGCGCCTGGCGATCGTCGTGGTTGCCCGGCATCAGCAGAAATGGCAGCTGCAGCTGACGCAGCGCCTGCTTTAACGTTTGATACTCTTCCGCGGTGCCGAAATCGACCAGATCGCCGGTAATCACCACCATGTCGGGGCGCGGCGCAAGGCGGTTTAGCGTCTCAATCACCCGCAGTAGCGCGGCTTGGGTGTCGACTTTTTTATAGGATAAACGGCCGTTGGCCTTGATGTGTAAATCGCTGATTTGCGCGATGAGCGTCATTACTTCAGACACAATAAAGTTTCTCCGGCTGCAAAAATTGCAGCGTAATATTTGTTAGCCACCGCTATCACAACGCTTACGGTTCGTAGCGGCGCAATTTATTGCGCGATGAATCGCGCCGCTACGAACCCTGCGGCAATCAATTTCAGCGCCGACACAATGGCATTATGAAAACTGCAGCGCGGCGTCCTGCGCCAGCGTCCAGCTCACTGCTTGTCCGGCATGCCAGGCTTCACGCGCGTGGCGATCCACCTGAATTGGCGTCGCCAGCCCGATGTCGATCATCAGCCGCTGCGACGCGCCCAAAAAGGTGCTGGCGACGATAAAACCCTGGCGCGGATAGCGCCCATCGCTGGCCAGCAGCACATCTTCCGGGCGGCAGAAACGTTGCGGATTGCCGCGCGTATCGACATCCACGCAGTTAATCGCGCCAACAAAATCGGCGACAAATTTTGACGCCGGATGCTGATAGATATTCTGCGGCGTATCGATCTGCACCAAACGTCCCTGCTCCATCACCGCAATACGGTCGCCGAGCGCCATCGCTTCCTGCTGATCGTGCGTCACGTAAACGGCGGTGATCGCCAGTTTCTTCAGCAGCGCGCCGATCTCCAGACGCAGACGATCGCGCAGGCGCGCATCCAATGCCGCCAGCGGCTCATCAAACAGCAGTACTTTGGGCCGCGCGGCTAACGCGCGCGCCAGCGCCACACGCTGCTTCTGGCCGCCGGAGAGTTTGTCGATGCTGCGCTGCGCCAGCGCGGTGAGATCCACCAGCGCCAGCATCTCCTGCACGCGCGCTTCCCGTTCGGCACGCGCCACGCCCTGCACTTTCAGGCCGTACGCCACGTTCCCGGCCACATTGAGATTCGGGAACAGCGCGTAGTTCTGGAACACCATGCCGACGTTGCGTTTTTCAATCGGTAAAGCGGTAACGTTGCGATCGTCAAACCACACTTCGCCGCCGACATCGCAGCTCTCCAGCCCGCTGATAATGCGCAGCGTGGTGGTTTTGCCGCAGCCGGACGGCCCCAGCAGCACCAACGTTTCGCCGGCATGCACGGTGAGATCAAGCGGTTGCAGCGCCTGATGATGATTAAAATGACGTGCGCAGCCGCGCAGCGTCACGGTAACGGCCGCAGGATTCATGCTGCCTCCTTGTGTTGGCGCGAGACCGCGCGGTTAAGCCAGTGATTCACGGCATTGAGCATCAGCAGCAGCGGCAGAATCATCAGAATGAAAATCAGCGTGTAGGCGGAACCCACTTCCAGCCGCATTGAGGCGTAGCTGTCGGCAAGGCCAACCGGCAAGGTTTTGGTCAGCGGCGTATGCAGCATCCAGGTGATGTTGAATTCGCCCACCGACAGCGTGATCACCATAAAAGCGCCGGCGAGAATGCCGTTACGGCAGTTCGGCACCACCACGGTAAAGAAGCGCTGCCACAAGCTGGCACCGAGGCTGGCCGACGCCTCTTCCAGGCGCGGCATATCCACCGCCTGCATCACCGCCAGCACCGGCCGCATCATAAACGGCAAGGTAAACAGCACGTGACCAATCAGGATAAACAGCCAGCTGTCACGCAGGCCGGAAAACTGGCCGTAGAGCAGAATGATGCCGAGCGCGGTCGCCAGGCCGGGCAGCGCCACCGGCAGCATCAAGCACTCTTCAATACGCGCCGCCCAGCGGCCCGGCGCTTTCAGCAATCCCCACGCGGCGGGTACGCCAATCACCAAGGTGACCAGCAGGCAGAACAGCGCGATCAGCAGCGACAGCCAGAAAGTATCGGCGTACATCTGCCACACTTGCTCCACCCACTTCAGCGTGAAGCCGCTGCGCAGGCCGATGAAGTAGTTATTGGTGACGCCCGCCAGCATCGACAGCACCACCGGCACGATCATAAACAGCGCGGTGATGGCGGTGATCAGCAGTTGCAGGCTAAACAGTCCACGACGTTTCATGATTGTGCCTCCTTAACCTGCGCCAGACGGCGCGCCAGCATCAGCGCCAGCCAGGCGAATCCGCCCATCAACACTGACAGCGCGGCGGCGGTGGCAAAGTTGGCGTAGTTGGTGAACTCGCCGTAAATGGTCAGCGGCAGCACCGCCAAATCGGTGCCGAGCGTAAAGGCGGTGCCAAAAGCGCCCATGCTGGTGGCGAAGCACAGTGCGCCGGTGGAGAGCAGCGCCGGTTGCAGGCCGGGCACAATCACATCCCAGGTGATGCGCCACTGGCTGGCACCGAGCGAACGCGCCGCCTCTTCCAGCGAGCGATCGAGTTTTTCACTGGCCGCCACCAGCGTGACGATGGCGCGCGGCAGCGAGAAATAGAGGTAACCGATAAACAGACCCGCCAGCGAATAGGCCAGCGTCCAGCGCTCATGCACCAAACTCATGCTGATTTGTGCCAGCAATCCCTGACGTCCGGCCAACATCACCACCAGAAAACCCACCACCACGCCGGGAAATGCCAGCGGGAAGGTCAGCAAGGCCAGCAAGGTGCCGCGCCCGGCAAAGCGCTGACGCGCCAGAAAGCAGCCGACGATAGCGGCAATCAGTAACGTCACCAGCGTCACCGCCAGCGACAGCAGCACGGTGTTCAGCAAGCTCAGCAGATAGTGCGGTTGCGTGATCACCGTCCAGTAACCGCTATGCTGGGTGCTGCGATCGTCCTGCATGCCGATTTGCAGCAGGCGGGCAAACGGCAGCAGCCAGAAAGCGCAGAAGAACAGCAGCACGGGCAGCGTCAGCCACAGCCAGCGGCTGCCCGGTTGCGTAAGTATCTGGCGGCGCGAGGCCGCCAGAGTGTCAGCCATCGACATTAACGAATCTCGCTCAGGTATTTCGCCGAGAAGGCTTTCTGCGCATCGGCCATCTGCTGATAGTTCACGGTTTGCGCACGCGCATAATCGCTGTCTGGCAGGAAGAATTTCTTAGCGTCTGCTGACATCGCCGAGGTGCGCACCGGGCGCAGGAAGGCATTCGCCCAAATCGCCTGACCTTTATCCGACAACACGTAGTCGATCACTTTCTTGCCGTTGTCTGCGTGCGGCGCGTTCTTCACCAGGCTGATGACATACGGCACCGTCACCGTGCCCTCTTTCGGTATCACAAAGGCGACATTGGCGTGATCTTTATACTTGGCGCGATAGGCGTTGAAGTCGTAGTCGAGCAGGATCGGAATCTCACCGGAGATCAGGCGCGCGTAAGCAGTCTGCTTGGGTACGATTGGCTGGTTAGCCTGTAATTTTTTGAACCACGTCAGCGCGGGCGTGAAATCCTGCATGTTGCCGCCCTTCGCCTGGTTGACCGCCACGGCCGCCACGTAACCGACAAAGGCGCTAGCCGGATCGAGATAGCCAATCATGCCTTTGTATTCAGGCTTCAGCAGGTCGTCCCAGGATTGCGGCACCGGCGCACCACCCAGCGCATCGACGTTAACCATAAAGCCCATGGTGCCGGAGTGCAGCGCCACCCATTTGCCGTCGGGATCTTTCATTCCGGCTGGGATCTCGTCCCAATGCGCGGGCTTATAGGCGCTGATGACACCGGCGCTGTCCGCCTGGATGCCAAAACTGACGCCGTAATAAACCACATCTGCCACCGGATTGCCCTGCTCCGCCACCAGCTGCGCCAGCGCCTGGCCGGAGTTTTTGTTGTCCTGCGGCACCTGAATGCCGGTGTCTTTGGCAATGGCGTTAAGCTGGGTTCCCCAATCCGCCCACTCGGGAGGACAGTTGTAGCAGATCGCCGTATCGGCGGCCTGCACCAGCGAACTGAACAGCGAGCCGGCGGTCAGTGCGAGCGCCCCGGCAATCATTGTGACTTTTTTCATGATGGTTCCCTGATATTGGCAATGGAAGAAAAAGTGGTTGCTGGCGCGGCGATACTGGCGCCGAGCCTTAATCGATGTGGCAGCACGCGCGTGCCGCGGCTGGCTTGTTGTAACAGCATGTCGATCGCCCCGGCGCCGAGCATGTCGGCTGGCTGGCTCACGCTCGCCAGCGACGGCGCGATGTGCTCGCCGATATCGATGCCATCAAAACCCATCACCGACAGCTGTTGCGGAATGCGCACACCGGCGCGCGCCGCAGCACCAATCAGGCTGATGGCGAGCAGATCGTTGGTGCAGATCACCGCGCTCAGCGGCGTGTCGCCACTCAGCTGCGGCTGCAGCAGCGCGAAATCAGATTGGGTATGGCTGGGCATTTCGAGTACCGGCAGCGCGCGCAATCCGGCCTGCTGCATGGCATCGCAATAGCCCTGATAGCGCAGACGGGCGCGATCCGATTGCAGCATCGGACCGGCCACCATGCCGATGTGGCGATGGCCGAGCTGCAGCAGATGCTCGGTGGCTTGCTGCATCGCCTGGCGGTTATCGACGCAAATCGCGGGCCAGTGCGTGGCCTGCGGCACGTTATGCGTCAGGACAAACGGCATGCTGGCTTGATGCAGCGTATGCAGGATGGCGCTGTTATCGGCGTCGGCGACGGTGAGCACCAAACCGGCAACGCGCTGGTTGAGCATGTGCTCCACAATCGCCGCTTCCCGCTCGGGCTGATAATCGCTGGTTGCCACCAGCAGACCGTAACCGGCGGCACGCGCCTGACGCTCCATCGCTTGCAGTTGGCGGGCGAAAATCGGATTCAGCAGCGACGGCAGCAGCACGCCGAAGGTGGTTGAACTTTGGGTACGCAGTTGACGGGCAATGTGATTGGGGCGAAAGCCGAGCTGCTCAGAGGCGCTTAACACCTTTTCCAGCGTGTCAGCACGCAGCAGGTGCGGATCAGAGAATGCGCGTGCGGCGGTAGCGCGAGAAACGCCAGCCAGTTTGGCCACGCTGATTAAATCGGACATGTTCGCCTCGTAAAGTGCCAATGAGATCGATCTCATTGGCGCTTAAAGTAGCGGCGAACTGTGACAGCAACATCGCGGATAAATGACAGCGAGATGACAGCAGCGCGAACTGCTGTCAGGCAGGAATCAGAGCATCAGGAAGGCGTAACCTTCGTTCTGCAGCGACGCCACAGTGGTGCCGCTCGACAACGTGTGGGTGACGCGCGTATCGATCCAGTTGCGCTCCAGCTGATGGAAAGCCACCGACTGATCGCAAATGGTCACCTTCACGCCGGCTTTTTTCAGCTCATCAATCAGCTTGAGATTCGGGTTATCGGTGCCGTAGGTTTTGCGGAACTGATCGTTATTCAACGCCGCAGGAACCGCATCGCTGTTAATCGACACCACAAATTTCAGCTGATCGAGCGGTACGCCCGCCGCGTAATAGAGGTTGGTGACGCGCGCCACGCGCTCCAGCCCGAGGTTGGCCTGATGAATATCCCCTTCATTACGGTTGATCTGGAAGACGATTTTATTGCTCAATCCTGGCGTGGTGGCCGGATTGTAGTCCGGCACATTCACAAAGTGGATTTTGCCGTAACCGTCGATAGCCGGCGTGCTCCAGAAATCAGCCGGTTCACTTTTCTTATCAGCAAATTTGTCGCTGACCTTGTCGACCAAATCGGGGAGCTGTAATACATTGCCGCCGACAAAACCTGCCAGAGCCGCAATAACGATATAGGATGCTGGACGCATTTCACTTCTCCTGTGCCTGAGATTTACATCTGTAAAAGTGCATAACCCTGATTTTCCAGCGTCGACACGGTGGTCGGGCTGGAGAGTGCATGAATCACCGATTGGTCAATCCACTCTCTCGGGAAGTGATGGAACGCCACCGACTGATCGCATACGGAAACCTTTACACCCAACTTATTCAGTGCGCCGATCAGCGCCAGATTGGGGTTGTCCGCTTTGTAGAACTGCTGGAAATGCGCGTTATCCAACATTGCAGGCGTCGCATCACCGGTGACCGACACCACAAAATGCAGGTCGTCAGCCGGCACGCCCGAAGCGATATAGAGATTGACCACGCGCGCCACGCGTTCCAGTCCAAGATTTGGGCGCGTCATCTCCCCTTCGCTGCGGGTAATTTGAAACACCACTTTGTTGCTTAAACCGACCACCGGTTTGAAAGCCGCATCCGGCTCGTAATGGATTTTGCCGTAGCCGTCGACGGCGGGCGTGCTCCAGAAGCCGTCGGGATCGGTGGGTGCAGAGGAAAAATGGCTGACAACACGCTGATACAGGTCATCACCTTTACTCACGGTGGCGCCAACAAAGCCACCGACAATCGCGATAAGGGCGTATGAAACTACAGAACGCATAAAAACTCTCCGGCTTACACTGCGCGTCAATTCACAGTCCGTTTGAATAAAGTGCCTTATCTATACCACAGCGTGAGCAAGGCAAAAGTCCTGTAGTGACGGGCTGTCCGGCGTTTTCATTGCGTGAAAAATAATTAGCAGGGTTAATTGAAAAAGGACTTCGATTGTCGCTTTAGCAAGAGTTGAGAAATGAGTGGCCGTGAAATTGTGCGCCTAATGCAGAGAGTATAAGTTTACGTGCGTTTAAAATCTGTCCGATGATAACTGTGCAACATGCCCTGCACATCGTCTGCACGATTAAAAACACTGATGGATAAAGCGGGCCAAAACTGCTGATTTGCTGCCGCTTTTCAGAGTAAACCTGGAAAAGTTCATGCCAAATTCAATAATTTTGAGCAACTTTACGTAACTTTAACTTTTGCGGGTGAAGAAGCCTGTTTATCTCGCGGCGTGCTATTCAATTTTTTGCTGCAATTTCGTCGTGCTGTAACCATTTTTTCATTTAAAGCCCATGAATCTTCATCGTTTGCTTGTCGCTGCAGTCTGGTTAAGATAGAGCGCGTTACGCAAATGGAAAATAGTGCAGAACATTTGAACCACTTACCTGTCCAATTTCGGGTGACTTTTACAGGATCAAGGCATGTTTAACCGGTTGAAAAAATCAGTGCTGGCGGCCCTTATTCCTACGCTGCTGCTGACGCCTGCGCTGAGTGCGCGCGCTGACGTCAGTGATACGCTGCCCGACATGGGCACCACAGCAGGTTCAACGCTTTCGATTAATCAGGAACTGCAGATGGGCGACTTCTACGTGCGCCAGCTGCGCGCCAGTGCGCCACTGATTAACGATCCGCTGTTGAATCAATACATTAATGAACTCGGTCAGCGACTGGTGGCGCATGCCAACTCGGTCCGCACGCCGTTCCACTTCTTTTTGATCCAGAACGACGAACTCAACGCCTTCGCCTTCTTTGGCGGCAACGTGGTGCTGCATTCGTCGCTGTTCCGCTACACCGATAACGAAAGCCAGCTGGCATCGGTGATGGCGCACGAAATCTCGCACGTCACGCAGCGCCATCTGGCGCGCGCCATGGAAGAGCAGCGACGCACTGCGCCGTTGACCTGGGTGGGCGCATTGGGGTCGATTTTGCTGGCGATGGCCAGTCCGCAAGCGGGCATGGCGGCACTGACCGGTACGCTGGCGGGCGCGCAGCAAGGCATTATCAGCTTTACCCAGGGCAACGAGCAGGAAGCTGACCGCATCGGTATTCAGGTGCTGCAACGTGCCGGATTTGATCCACAAGCGATGCCGACTTTCCTGCAGAAGCTGGCGGATCAGAGCCGCTTCTCCTCCAAGCCGCCGGAAATTTTGCTGACGCACCCGTTGCCCGACAGCCGCCTTGCCGATGCGCGTAACCGCGCTAATCAGATGCGTCCGGTGGTGGTGCAGTCGTCGCAGGATTTCTACATGGCGAAAGTGCGCTCGCTCGGCATGTACTCTACCGGTCGCAATCAGCTGACCGATGATCTGTTGAATGAATACGCCAAAGGCAACGTGCGCGAGCAGCAGGCGGCGCAGTACGGTAAAGCGGTGCAGTTCCTGCAGGCTAAAAGCTTTGATAGCGCCAAACGGGTGATCGCCCCGCTGCTGGCCAAACAGCCGGATAACGTCTGGTTCCTCGATATCATGACCGATATCGACATCGGCCTGAATCAGCCGCAGCAGGCGATCACCATGCTGAGCAGCGCCAAAGGCAGCAACACCAATCCGGTGCTGCAGCTGAACCTGGCTAACGCCTATGTCGAAGCGAAACAGCCTGCCAACGCCAGCCGCATCCTCAATCGCTACACCTTTGCCCATCCGGACGATGTTAACGCCTTTGATCTGCTGGCGCAGGCATCTGCGGCGCAGGGTTTGCGCGATGAAGAACTTTCGGCGCGCGCGGAAGGTTTGGCGTTGAATGGGCAGCTTGATCAGGCGATCTCTACCTTAAGCAGCGCCAGCGCGCAGGTACCGCTCGGCAGCCTGAAGCAGGCGCGCTATGACGCACGTATCGACCAGTTCCGTGAACTGCAGAAGCGTTTTAAGGTTTATCAGAAAGGCTAGATTTGTAGGGTCGCCATTTATGGCGTAATGCTCGTCAGTTAAGACATGAAAATCCTTAATTACCGAGAGCACATATTGTAGCGGCGCAATTCATTGCGCGATAAATCGCGCCGCTACGGAAGGTGCGGTGATTTGATACGGCGCTTAACTGATCGGCATTACGCCATTCATGGCGACCGCCGGTTTCAACATTCAAAGGAATGCCCAAACTATGGTCAGCATTTATCACAACCCGCGCTGCAGCAAAAGCCGCGAAACGCTGGCGCTGTTGCAGGAGAACGGTATCGAGCCCGAAGTGGTGCTCTATCTTGAAACGCCGCCCGACGTGCCAACGCTAAAACGCTTGCTGCAACTGCTCGGCATGCACTGCGCGCGCGAACTGATGCGTCGCAAAGAGGATCTGTATAAAGAGTTGGCTTTGGCAAACAGCGAGTTAAGCGAGGATCATCTGCTGCAGGCGATGGTGGATCATCCGAAACTGATCGAACGCCCGATTGTGATCAATGGCGAACAGGCGCGTATGGGTCGTCCGCCAGAAGCAGTGCTGGAGATTATTTAAAGCTCCAGCGCTTCTTTAACAAAAGGAATGGTGAGTTTGCGCTGCGCGCTGATAGAGGCGCGATCAAGACGATCCAGCGTATCAAACAGCGTGCGCATCTCACGGTCGAGGCGTTTCAGCAGGAAGCGCCCGACATCTTCCGGCAACTCAAAACCACGCAATCCTGCACGCAACTGCATCGCCTGTAATTTGTCGTCATCAGAGAGCGGCTGCAAACGATAAATCTGTCCCCAGTCGAGGCGTGAAGCCAGATCCGGTAAGCCGAGATTCAGCTGACGCGGCGGTCGATCGCCGGTAATCAGCAAACGCGTTTTACCGATTTCCAGAATGCGGTTGTAGAGATCAAAGATCGCCATTTCCCACTCCGGATCGCCCGCGATGCACTCGATATTATCGATGCACACCAGCGCCAGATTCTCCATGCCTTCCAGTACTTCCGGCACAAACCAGGTGCGCTTATCCAGCGGCACATAGCCCACCGCTTCGCCGCGCGCCGAGAGTTCCGCACAGGCTGCATGCAGCAGATGGCTGCGGCCACCGCCTTCGCGCGACCAGAAATAGAGATAGCTACCGTGTTGCTGAGAGAGTGCGCCTTGCAGCGCCGCCAGCAGAGACGCGTTTTCCCCCGGCCAGAAACTGGCGAAGGTTTCATCATCGGGTAAATAGAGTGGCAATGAGAGCTGTGCCGGCGTGTTCAGAAGTACCTCAACGGATGAGCGGGCAGAAAACCGCGCAAGTTTATCACGATCTTTGCCGGAGATGAACCGGGCTTCCCTGCCCGGCTTGCAGCCTTAACTTTCGCGTTTCTCTTCAGCGTCCAGCACCACTTCTTCCGGGCGCAATACGCTGATTAAACGGAAGATCAGCGCCAGGCCGACGCCTACAATGGTCGCCAGCGCCATGCCTTTCAACTCGGCCGCGCCGATATGCACTTTGGCACCGCTCACGCCGATGATCAGGATCACCGAGGTCAGGATCAGGTTCTGCGCCTTGTTGTAATCCACTTTAGATTCGATCAGCACACGAATACCGGAGGCGCCAATCACGCCGTACAACAGCAGCGATACGCCGCCCATCACCGGCACGGGAACCGCCTGAATCGCCGCCGCCAGCTTGCCAACGCACGAGAGCAGAATGGCAAAAATCGCCGCGCCGCCAATTACCCAGGTGCTGTAAACGCGGGTGATCGCCATTACGCCGATGTTCTCGCCGTAAGTGGTGTTCGGCGTGGAGCCGAAGAAACCGGAGATCATGGTGGATAAACCGTTGGCGAACATTGAGCGGTGCAGGCCCGGATCGCGGATCAGATCTTTCTTCACGATATTCGCGGTGACCACTAAGTGGCCCACGTGCTCGGCAATCACCACCAGCGCGGCTGGCAGAATGGTCAGCATCGCCACCCACTCAAAACGCGGCGTGTAGAAGGTTGGCAGCGCAAACCACGGCGCATTTTCCACCGCGGTCCAGTCCACAATGCCCATCGCGTAAGAGAGCGCATAGCCAACCAACACGCCGACTAAAATCGGGATGATGGCGAGGAAACCACGGAACAGCACCGAACCAAACACCGTGACCGCCAGCGTCACCATCGAGATGATCACGGTTTTGCTGTCTGGCGATGTGCCGTCAGCAGGCAGCAAACCGGCCATATTCGCCGCCACGCCCGCCAGTTCCAGACCGATAACCGCAACAATCGCGCCCATCGCTGCCGGTGGGAACATCACGTCCAGCCAGCCGGTACCGGCTTTTTTGACGATCAGCGCCACAATGCAGAACAGCAAACCGCAGAGAATAAAACCGCCCAGTGCCACTTCGTAACCCAGCGGCAACAGCAGCAATACCGGCGAAATAAAGGCAAAGCTCGAACCGAGATAAGCCGGGATTTTGCCTTTACAGATAAACAGATAGAGCAGCGTTCCGACGCCGTTAAACAGCAACACCGTGGCCGGGTTGATGTGGAACAGAATCGGCACCAGCACGGTTGCGCCGAACATGGCGAACAGATGCTGCAAGCTGAGTGGAATGGTTTGTAACAGCGGTGGGCGTTCGCTCACACCAATCGCACGACGAGTCATTATTATCCCCTATCCTCTTCGTTCTTCGAGCCATGGCTGCGTTGGCTTCTCTCGTTCACCCGAATCACTTACTTAAGTAAGCTCATCGGGATGAACTCGTTTGCCGCCTTGCCCTGGCTCGAATAACTCGAGGATGACAATGTTGTGTTTTTGCCAAAAAAAAGCCGACTCTCTGGCCGGCTGGTTTCTTTATTTGGTTCCGAAAATCTTGTCGCCTGCATCTCCCAAGCCTGGAATGATGTAGCCCTTCTCGTTCAATCCCTGATCGATAGATGCAGTGTAAAGCTCCACATCAGGATGCGCTTTCTCCAGCGCGGCAATACCTTCAGGTGCGGCCACCAGGACCAGCACTTTAATGCTGGTACAACCGGCTTTCTTCAGCAGATCGATGGTGGCGATCATCGAACCGCCGGTTGCCAGCATTGGGTCGACCACCAGCGCCAGGCGCTCTTCAATGTTCGAAACCAGCTTCTGGAAATAAGGAACCGGCTCCAGCGTCTCTTCATCACGATACACGCCAACCACGCTGATACGCGCGCTTGGAACGTGCTCGAGCACGCCTTCCATCATGCCGAGGCCAGCACGCAGAATCGGAACCACAGTGATTTTTTTACCTTTGATCTGATCGATTTCAACCGGACCATTCCAGCCTTCGATGGTGACGCGCTCGGTTTCCAGATCGGCGGTGGCTTCATAGGTCAGCAAGCTGCCCACTTCCGAGGCCAGCTCGCGGAAACGCTTGGTGCTGATATCATGCTCACGCATCAGGCCCAGTTTATGTTTGACCAGCGGGTGTTTGACTTCCACGATCTTCATGATTGTTCTCCCGGAATTGAGTTGAGCTAAAAAAAAATCGCCGGATTATACCGCCTTTTCGCCGCTGCGCCACATGTCATCGGTCAATAGCCTGCTTACTCTAAGGATTGGCGAAAATCTGAGGCGATGCAAAGGCAGCATGAGATGGGACTCGCAAACGTTTGCCTGCGCTGTTAGAATTGCCGCGCTTAATTTTTGCCACCAACCGCAACTCGCGTGGGGATTCCGCAGTGACCGACAAAACCTCTCTCAGCTACAAAGACGCCGGTGTTGATATCGATGCTGGTAACGATCTGGTTGACCGTATTAAAGGCGTAGTGAAAAAAACCCGCCGCCCGGAAGTCATGGGTGGATTGGGCGGATTCGGCGCGCTCTGTGCGCTGCCGCAGAAGTACCGCGAGCCTGTGCTGGTCTCCGGAACCGATGGCGTCGGCACCAAGCTGCGTCTGGCGATGGATCTCAAACGCCACGACAGCATCGGCATCGATCTGGTCGCGATGTGTGTTAACGACCTGATTGTTCAGGGTGCTGAGCCACTGTTCTTCCTCGATTATTACGCGACCGGCAAGCTGGATGTGGATACCGCTTCATCGGTAATCACCGGCATCGCCGAAGGTTGCTTGCAGTCGGGTTGTGCGCTGGTCGGCGGTGAGACCGCTGAAATGCCAGGCATGTACCACGGCGAAGATTACGACGTGGCGGGTTTCTGCGTCGGCGTGGTGGAAAAATCAGAAATCATTGACGGTTCGAAAGTGCAGGACGGCGACGTGCTGATCGCGCTGGGCTCCAGCGGCCCACACTCGAACGGTTATTCACTGGTGCGCAAGATTCTTGAAGTCAGCCAGACCGATCCGGCCACCAAACAGCTGGATGGCAAATCACTGGCCGATCACCTGCTGGCGCCAACCCGCATCTATGTGAAAAACATCCTTAGCCTGATCGAACAGGTTGATGTGCATGCTATTTCGCATCTGACCGGCGGTGGCTTCTGGGAAAACATCCCGCGCGTGCTGCCAGACAACACCCAGGCGGTGCTGGAAGAGAGCAGCTGGCAGTGGCCGTCTGTGTTCAGCTGGTTGCAGCAGGCGGGCAACGTCAGCCGTCACGAAATGTACCGCACCTTTAACTGCGGCGTGGGCATGGTGATTGCGCTGAGCCCGGCAGAAGCCGATAAAGCGGTACAGCTGATGACCGACGCGGGCGAAAAAGCGTGGAAAATCGGTGTGATTAAAGCGTCTGATTCCGAAGAGCGTGTGGTTATCAATCCATGAAAAAACTGGTTGTACTGATCTCCGGCAACGGAAGCAATCTTCAGTCCATCCTCGACGCCTGCGCAAGCGGGCGTATCAACGGCAGCGTCGCTGCCGTTTTCAGTAATAAAGCCAGCGCGTATGGTTTGACGCGCGCGCGAGAAGCCAACGTCCCGCCGCATGCGTTAGCCGCCAGTGATTTTGCCGACCGGGAAGCCTTTGATCGCCAGCTAATGCAGGAGATTGATGCTTACGCGCCGGATCTGGTGGTGCTGGCCGGTTATATGCGCATCCTCAGCAGCGCTTTTGTCGCGCACTATCACGATCGTCTGGTGAATATTCATCCGTCGTTATTGCCGAAATATCCGGGCTTGCACACGCATCGTCAGGCGCTGGAAAACGGCGACGAAGAGCATGGCACTTCAGTGCACTTTGTCACTGACGAACTGGATGGCGGACCGATTATTTTGCAGGCGCGCGTGCCGGTGTTTGCTGGCGACAGCGAAGACGAAATCAGCGCGCGCGTGCAGCATCAGGAACACGCGATCTATCCGCTGGTGATCAGCTGGTTTGTTGATGGGCGTTTGCAGATGCGTGAAGGTAAAGCGTGGCTGGATGATAAACCATTGCCGCCCAAAGGCTACGCGCACGACTGAATGATATGCACATTCCGTAGCGGCGCGATTTATCGCGCATATCGATGGCACCATCTTGCCCATCCGGGCATTGCGCAATAAATTGCGCCGCTACGAATCGCAGACTTTTTAACCAAATCTTCCCGTAATGTAATCTTCGGTGCGTCGCGCTTTTGGCGACGTGAAGATGCGATCGGTTTCGTCAAACTCCACTAATTGTCCGTTATGCATAAACGCGGTGTAATCTGACACGCGTGCCGCCTGCTGCATATTGTGCGTCACCAATACCAGCGTGAAATGCTGCTTCAGCGTGGTCATCAACTCCTCGATCACCAGCGTTGAGATCGGATCAAGTGCCGAGGTGGGCTCATCCAGCAACAATACTTCCGGCTCAATGGCAATGGCACGCGCAATCACCAAACGTTGCTGCTGGCCGTTAGAGAGCGTTAAGGCGTTCTGCCCCAGCTGATCTTTCACTTCGGCCCACAAGGCCGCCGCACGCAGCGCACGCTCACAGGCTTCATTCAACACGCGACGGTCGCGCACGCCCTGCAAGCGCAGGCCGTAAACAACGTTTTCGTAAATCGATTTAGGAAACGGATTTGGCCGCTGGAATACCATGCCAATGCGGCGTCGCAGCGCGGGAAGATCCTGATTCGCCTGCATCACCGCGTAATCATCCAGCAGAATCTCGCCCTCGATGCGGCAGCGATCGATCACATCATTCATGCGATTGAAGCAGCGCAGCAGCGTCGATTTTCCGCAGCCGGAAGGACCAATCAACGCCGTGATGCGGTTTTTCGGGATAAGCAGATCAATGTTATTCAGCGCCTGGCGTTCGCCATACCACAGCGACAGCTGATTAACGCGGAGGGCAATGTCGTAATCGGGCGTCATCAGAAACCTTTTTAGTGCGTCATAATCCGGTAACGCTCACGTAGCCGATGGCGCAGCGCCATTGCCAGCAGATTGAGCGACAGGATGATCACCACCAGCAGCAAAGCGGTGGCGTAAACCAGCGGTCGATCAGCATCGATGTTGGGGCTCTGGAACGCCAAATCGTAGATCTGAAAACCGAGGTGCATGAATTTACGATCGAGGTGCAGATAGGGGAACACCGCATCAACCGGCAGCTCAGGCACCATCTTCACCACGCCCACCAGCATCAGCGGCGCGGTTTCTCCAGCCGCACGCGCCACCGCCAGAATCAAGCCGGTGAGCATGGCCGGAACCGCCAGCGGCAGCACTACGCGCCACAGCGTTTCCGCCTGAGTTGCGCCCAGCGCCAGCGATCCCTGACGCAGATTATCAGGAATGCGCGACAATCCCTCTTCGGTGGCAACGATCACCACCGGCAGCGTCAGCAGCGCCAGCGTCAGCGCGGCCCACAGCAAGCCCGGCGTACCAAAAGTAGGATTGGGCAGAGCGCTGGAGAAAAACAGCTGGTCGAGGGTGCCGCCAATCAGCCAGACAAAGAAACCGAGGCCAAACACGCCGTAGACAATCGAAGGCACGCCCGCGAGATTCACCACCGCGATGCGCACCAGCCGCGTCAGCGCATTGCGTCCGGCGTATTCGTGCAACCATATCGCCGCAATGACGCCGAGCGGCATGACGATAATCGACATCAACAGCACCATCAGCACGGTGCCAAAAATTGCCGGGAACGCCCCGCTCTCGCCGCCACCGGAAGTCGGTGAATCGCTGACGAATTGCCAAATCTGACTGAAGAAGTGCAGCGTTTTGTTGGTCAACGTCATGGCATTCGGATACCACGCATCAACCACCTGTGCCAACGGGATGGTGTGATCTACGCCGTTCACATCGCGCAGCACCAGTGTATCGCGCTGACTTTCGTGCTGCAGATGAGTTAACTGCTGCGCCAGCGCGTTAAAGCGGCGCTGTAACGCCGTGCGATTGGCATCAAACTCAGACTGCACTTCCAGGCTGAAGCGGCCATTACGCTGCTGCTCATCGGCCTGCTGCTGCAAACTTTCCAGCTGTGCATTGAGGCGCGCCATCTCAATGCGGCGGATTTTACTCGCCTGGCGCAGCTGCTCATGTACCTGCTGCAAACGCTGATGCAGCAAAGCATCGCGGCTCTGGGCGGTCATGACTTCGTTATCCTGGCGCAGCTCCACCAGCCAGCCATAAGCATTGCCGCCGTTGCGGCGCTGCAGCACCAACACATCAGCAGGACGACGGGTTTTCGCCTCGCCCTGACTGTAAAGCACGCGGAAATCCGGTGCGGCAAAGTCACGGTTGCCGGTTTTTACCACATAGCGCCACTGTTCGCCCTGCTGCTGCTTTTGCAAGGTTTCGCCCAGCACCATCACCGCGCTGCCTTCTGGCGGCTGGAATTGATATTGATCGACCGGCTGCGGCCAGAAAGCGCGCACGCCTTGCCAGCCGAGCAAACCAATCAACAAGGTAAACGCCAGCAGGCAAACCGCGACAGCTCCGGCGGTGAGCCAGCGCCAGCGATCGTTTTGTTTCATCGCCGTCATCCGTGGCCCTCGTGCTGGCTGTAGCGTTGGCGCAGGCGCTGACGAATCAACTCGGCGATGGTGTTGATCACCAATGTGAAGATCAACAGCAACAAGGCACTGAGGAACAGAATGCGGTAATGCGCGCTGCCCGCGGCGGCTTCGGGCATCTCAATGGCAATGTTGGCGGAGAGCGCACGCAGGCCAGCAAATAAGCCGCCTTCGCTAACTGGCGTGTTGCCGGTGGCCATCAGCACAATCATCGTCTCGCCGACGGCGCGGCCAAAGCCAATCATCAAGGCAGCGAAGATGCCCGCCGAGGCGCCCGGCAACACCACGCGCGTCAGGGTTTGCCACGGCGTGGCGCCCAGCGCCAGCGAGCCCTGACCCAGCGCGCCCGGCACGCTGAACAGCGCATCTTCCGATAAGGTGAAAATCAGCGGCACCAGCGCAAAACCCATCGCCAGCGCGGCCACCAGCAGGTTGCGCTGTTCGTAATGGGCTAAACGTTCGCCAATCTCCGGCCAGAACAGCGTTGGCAGCCACAGCGTCAGCAACGTCACCACTAACAATAGCGGCAGCAGCAGAATCACTTCAAAACCGGGACGTCGCCAGCTGACCGGCAAACGCGGACTCAGCACGCCGCACAGTAATAAGGTGGCGGCCAACACCGGCGGCAGCAGCAGCACGCCAACCAGCGCGGTGCTGATGTGCGGCGCCAGCCACACGCCGGCGATTAAACCAATCACCACGCTTGGCAGCGCGCCCATCATTTCGATCGCCGGTTTCACCCAGCGACGTAAACCCGGCGACATAAACCACGCGGTGTACATCGCGGCGGCCAGCGCCAGCGGCGTGGCGAACAGCAGCGCCAGACTGGCGGCTTTCAGCGTGCCCAGCACCAGCGGCATCAGGCTGAACTTGGCTTGATAGCTGTCGCCCGCTGCGGTGGATTGCCATACCCAATCGGCCTGCGGGTAGTTTTCGTACCAGATTTTCTGCCACAGGTTGCGCCAGGTGAAATCCGGCCACGGATTATCTAAAGCAAACTGTTGCCACTCCCCGGCGCGTTCGATGATCAGGGCATCACCGCGCGGCGCGAAGGCCAGCGCCTGAATGCCCGGTGCCAGCTGGCGCGTTAAAATCGCGCCCTGCTGCTTGCTGGCAAACAGCTGAACCTTGCCCTGCGCATCGTAAGTGGCAAACACACGACGCTGCGGCTCCGGCGTAATGCCGCGCGCCTGCTGGCTGCCGTTGAAGGTGTGAATCTGTTGTAAGCGCGGCCCTTGATCACTGGCGATTGCGAACCATTGCTGTAGGCCCTGCGCATCCTGAATCAGCAAGGTGCGTCCACCGGCCAGCATATGCAGGCTTTGCGGCGGCAGATTGAGGGTTTGCGTTTCGCGTAACTGCGCGCCATCCGGCGTGATTTGCCACACGCGCAGTAATCGCCCGCTGCTGGCGTAGAGTAAGGTGCCATCCGGCGACAGCAGCAGATGATCGGCCTGCTGCTGCGGCAACAGGATCTGATTCACTTTTTGCTGATTTTCCAGCGTCAGCAGGCTGATGCCCGCTGCGGTTTGCGCCGCGATCAACCATTGATGGTCGTTGAGAGCGGTCAGCGCCATGTTACTGACCGGGCCTTGCGGTAAGCGCAGCGGACGATCGCCGAGCGGGAAGCCCCATTCGCCGCTGCCGTTGCGGATAACCGGTTGCATTAACAGCAGTTCGCCCTGCATATTGAGCAGCACGCTGCGGTTATCAAAGCTTGCGATTGCCGCATCGGGTTTGCCATTCAGCGCCAGAGCGGGTGCCGCGGGTTGACCATCAAGCGGAATAAAGCGCGCTTCGTTGCGGCTGATGCGCCAGCCCAAATGGCCGTCGCTGCCCATCGCCAGCATCGGGGCTTTATCCCACAGCTGAATATTGGTGGTGGCATGCATCCCCGGCGCGCTAAACAGCGGCAGCACCACCCAGATCAACCAGAAGAACAGCAGTAACATCAGCAGCAAAATTCCCACGCCGCAAGCTGTGACGACGCGGCGCACTAAATTATCAGTGGCGCGTCGACGACGGTCGCTAAAGTGGACGGGAATACGATTTATGCTCATGCAGGCCAGGTTACCGGTGGAAACAAGTCGCTATGTTGCCCGTAGCTGATTGATAAGACAACCTTTGACGTTGGACAAGCCTGCCATACTCTCGCCATAATGGTGACGGACACTGAGCGGTAACGCATTTTTGTGCATTTTCCGCCGGACATTCCGTCCAGCATCAGCATCTCGGAGTCAGAATGGGTCAGGATAAGCTGTATATAGAAAAAGAATTAAGCTGGTTAAGCTTCAATGAACGTGTGTTACAGGAAGCCTCGGATAAAAGTAATCCGCTGATTGAGCGCATGCGCTTCCTCGGGATTTACTCCAATAACCTCGAAGAGTTCTATAAAGTGCGCTTTGCCGATCTCAAGCGGCGGATTCTGATCAGCGAAGAGCAAGGCAAACCGACCTCTTTGCGGCATCTTTTAAAGAAAATTCAGCTGCGGGTGCAGAAGTCGGATCAGGAGTTTGATGCGCTCTACAACGATCTGCTGCTGGAAATGGCGCGTAATCAGATCTTCCTGATTAACGAACGCCAGCTGTCACCGAATCAGCAAGAGTGGCTGCGCTACTACTTCAAACATCAATTACGCCAGCACGTCACGCCGATTCTGATTAACCATGACACCGATCTGATCGAATTCCTGAAAGACGATTACACCTATCTGGCGGTGGAGATCATTCGCGGCGACGATATTCGTTATGCGCTACTGGAGATCCCGTCGGATAAAGTGCCGCGCTTTATTAACTTGCCGGCTGAGTCGCCACGTCGCCGCAAGCCAATGATTCTGCTGGATAACATCCTGCGCTATTGCCTTGATGAAATTTTCAAAGGCTTCTTCGATTACGATACGCTGAATGCCTATTCGATGAAGATGACGCGCGACGCCGAATACGATCTGGTCACCGAGATGGAATCGAGCCTGCTGGAGTTGATGTCATCGAGCCTGAAGCAGCGTCTCAATGCCGAGCCGGTCCGTTTCGTTTATCAGCGTGATATGCCGGATGCGATGGTGGAAATGTTGCGCCATAAGCTGTCGATTTCGAACTACGATTCGATTGTGCCCGGCGGCCGCTATCATAACTTCAAAGATTTTATCGGCTTCCCGAACGTTGGCAAAAGCAATCTGGAAAACCGTCCGCTGCCGCAGATTCGCCACATTGGCTTTGACGGCTTCCGCAACGGTTTCGACGCCATTCGTAATCGCGATGTGCTGCTCTACTATCCGTACCACACTTTTGAGCATGTGCTGGAGCTGCTGCGTCAGGCCTCGTTCGACCCGAACGTGCTGGCGATTAAGATCAACATTTATCGCGTAGCGAAAAACTCGCGCATCATGGATGCGATGATTCACGCTGCCTATAACGGCAAGAAAGTCACGGTGGTAGTGGAACTGCAGGCGCGCTTCGATGAAGAGGCCAACATCCGCTGGGCGAAACGCCTGACCGAAGCGGGCGTGCATGTGATCTTCTCCGCGCCGGGTCTGAAAATTCACGCCAAGCTGTTCCTGATTTCGCGCCGTGAAGGCGAAGAAATTGTGCGTTATGCGCATATCGGTACCGGGAACTTCAACGAAAAAACCGCGCGCATTTATACTGACTATTCATTGCTGACCGCCGATGCGCGCATCACCAATGAAGTGCGTCGCGTGTTCAACTTCATTGAGAATCCGTATCGCCCGGTCACTTTCGAGCATTTGCTGGTGTCACCGCAGAACTCGCGCGACGTGCTGTATAAGTTCATTGATGCCGAGATCGCCAACGCGCAGCAAGGCAATCCTGCTGGCATTACTTTGAAGATCAACAACCTGGTGGATAATGGTTTAGTTGATCGACTTTACGCTGCTTCGTCGGCAGGCGTGAAAGTGAATCTGCTGGTGCGCGGCATGTGTTCGCTGATCCCCGATTTACCGGGCATCAGTGAAAATATTCGCATTACCAGCATCGTTGACCGCTATCTCGAGCACGACCGCGTCTATATTTTTGAGAACGGCGGCGAGAAAAAGGTGTTTCTCTCTTCCGCGGACTGGATGACGCGTAACATTGATCACCGCATTGAAGTTGCCGTGGCGATTCTTGATCCCCGCGTGAAGCAGCGCATATTGGACATTATCGCCATTCTGTTTAGTGATACGGTGAAAGCCCGCATCGTCGATAAAGAGCTGAGTAATCGTTATGTGCCGCGCGGCAACCGTAAAAAGGTGCGTTCGCAGCTGGCCATTTATGACTACATCAAGAAACTGGAACAACCCGAATAACGCCTATGCCAATCTCACATAAAAGTACGCCGAAACCTCAAGAATTCGCGGCAATCGACCTCGGCTCGAACAGCTTCCATATGGTCATTGCCCGCGTGGTGGATGGCGCTTTGCAAGTGCTGGGACGCCTGAAACAGCGCGTGCATCTGGCCGATGGGCTGGATGCGCACAATCGCCTGAGCGAAGAAGCGATTGAGCGCGGGCTGAGCTGTCTGGCGTTGTTCGCCGAACGTTTGCAGGGCTTCAGTCCCGCCAACGTGACGATCGTCGGCACGCACACGCTGCGTATCGCCAGCAACGCGGAAGAGTTTCTGCAGCGCGCGGCCGAGGTGATTCCCTATCCGATCGAAGTGATTTCCGGCAACGAAGAAGCGCGTCTGATCTTCATGGGCGTGGAGCATACGCAGCCGGAAAAAGGTCGCAAGCTGGTGATCGATATCGGCGGCGGCTCCACCGAACTGGTGATTGGTGAAGACTTTGAGCCGCAGCTGGTAGAGAGCCGCCGCATGGGCTGCGTCAGCTTCGCCAATCTCTTCTTCCCGAAAGGCGAAATCACGTCAGAAAACTTCCGCCGTGCGCGCCTCTCCGCTGCGCAAAAGCTGGAAACCATGGCGTGGCAATATCGTCTGCACGGCTGGCAATATGCGCTGGGCGCTTCGGGTTCCATCAAAGCGGCCTGCGAAGTGCTGCTGGCGATGGGCGAAAAAGAGAAGCTGATTACGCCAGAGACGCTGGAGTTGCTGACCAGCGAAGTGCTGAAGCATAAGTCGTTCAACGCGCTGAGCCTGCCGGGCTTGTCGGAAGAGCGTAAAGCGGTGTTTGTGCCAGGCTTAGCGATTTTGTGTGGCGTGTTTGATGCGTTAGCGATTCGCGAGCTGCGTCTCTCTGACGGCGCACTGCGTGAAGGCGTGCTCTATGAGATGGAAGGCCGTTTCCGCCATCAGGACATTCGCAGCCGCACCGCGCAAAGTCTGGCAAATCACTACGCGATTGATAGCGATCAGGCGCGTCGCGTGCTGGAAACCACCGAGCAGCTCTATTTACAGTGGCAGGAGCAGAATCCGAAGCAAGCCAATCCGCAACTGTCGGCGCTGCTGAAATGGGCCGCGCTGCTGCATGAAGTGGGATTGACCATCAATCACAGCGGTATGCAGCGCCATTCGGCCTACATCCTGCAGAACTCCAACATGCCGGGCTTTAATCAGGATCAACAGATGCTGTTGGCCACGCTGGTACGTTATCACCGCAAAGCGGTGAAGCAGGATGAGATGCCGCGTTTCACCTTGTTTAAAAAGAAACAGTTTCTGCCGATGGTATTCCTGCTGCGTCTCGGCACGCTGCTGAATAATCAGCGCCAGGCGACCACCAAACCGGATTCGCTCAAACTCAGCACCGACGACGGCCACTGGACGCTGACCTTCCCTGCCGGCTTCCTGAGCCAGAATACGCTGGTGCAGCTGGATCTGGAGCGCGAGCAAGCTTATTGGAATGATGTCACCGGCTGGAAACTGATGTTGGAAGAAGAGGAGTAAAGCGGGCTGCTGGCCCGCAATCTGGTTATGACTACACGCCCCGATAACTATTACGCTGAAAAATACGGTCTCACGCCGACCCATTCTGAAGTGCTGGCGGCCCTGCCTCATCTTGAGGTGGGGAAAGCGCTGGATTTGGGCTGCGGCCAGGGCCGCAATAGCCTGTTTCTCAATCAGCATGGCTTTGAGGTGACGGCCTGGGACAGCAATCCCGTCAGTCTGGAGCGCCTGAACAGCATCATCGCGGAAGAGGATCTGCAGAACATTCACACCGAGCTGTGCGATCTGAATAGCGTGCGGTTTAACGGCGGCTATCAGTTTGTGCTGTCGACCGTGGTGATGATGTTCCTGCAGCCGGCAACCATTCCGCAGCTGATTGCCGATATGCAGGCCAGCACGCGTAAATATGGCTACAACCTGATTGTGGCGGCGATGGATACCGATGATTATCCCAATACGCAAAACTTCCCGTTTGCGTTTAAATCCGGTGAGCTCAGCCACTTTTACCGCAACTGGCACATTGTGAAGTACAACGAAGATGTCGGTGAACTGCATCGTCGTGATGAAAACGGTAACCGCATCAAATACCGCTTCGCCACGCTGCTGGCGCAGAAAGCCAGCTACTGAGTTAACGGCCGCCTTGTGCGGCCGTTACATTGTCTGATGTCGATCAATGCGCTGAACCTTTTTTGCTCATTTTTCACACAGCGATTGCTTTAGCGATCCAAGTGTGACTAAATATTGCCTCCGCCCAACCGGGCAATTACAGGAACCACCCCGCGTGAACAGCGCTATATCTGCACGAAGACGTCCCAAAACTGGCACCATGACCCGCGTTGTTTTACTGGTCAGCTTCTTAATTTTGTTTGGCCGCCTGCTTTTCATCATTCCCGGTGCCATCGAGCATCATCAGCAAAAGAAAGCCATCCCTGAACCGGTCACGCTGAGCACCAGTGATTCGCGCTAAATAATTTGCGGGTCGCCTGTCGCTGCTAAACTTTGTCCTTTGAGACAATGCTGCTTTTTACGTGCTGTTACCCGCAACGCGCTACACTGTGAGCTGACTTTACAGACACAAGGAACGCGTTATGTCTGCTTCGCATTCACAAAAATTAGCTGAAACCCGCCATCACATCCTTAACCTGCTGCTCAACGAGCACGATCTGGTTGATGTTCTGCTGGATAAATCCGTCGATCTGAATGCCGCCGAACTGCGTGATATCACCGACTGGCGTCATGAATTAGAGCGTGAGCTGCAGCAATTACACGCCGCGGATTTGGCCGACATCCTCGAAGCCTTGCCGGAAGAAGAGCGTCAGGCGCTGTGGCGTTTGGTGCCGACTGCACAGCGCGGTCACGTACTGGTTGAGGCTTCAGAAACCGTTTGGGCCAGCCTGACGGAAGAAATGTCTGATCGCGATATTCTGCACGCCATTGAGCCGCTGGATATCGACGATCAGGTATATCTGGCGCGCTATCTGCCGCGCGATTTAACCGGACGTCTGCTCACCACCCTCGAACCTAGCCTGCGCGCGCGGCTGATGAGCGTGATCGAGCTGGACCGCGATCGCGTCGGCCAGATCATGGATTTCAACATCCTGACGGTGCGCTCTGACGTGACCTTAGCCACGGTGCAGCGCTATTTGCGTAAAGGCAAAAAAATGCCTGACGGCACCGATAAGATCTTTATCACCGATGAACAGAACCAACTGGTGGGTGAGTTAACGCTCACTGATATTCTGCTCAATAAGCCGAAGATGCTGGTCGCAGAAGTGATGAATTCACATCCCACTACGTTTCAGCTCAACGATAAAGCGGAAGACGCTGCCAGCGCGTTCGAACGTTATAACCTGATCTCCGCCGCGGTCACCGATGCTCAAGGCAAACTGATTGGCCGCATCACCATTGAAGACGTGGTCGATTTGGTGAACGAAGAGAACGAAAGCAACATCCGTAAAATGGGTGGTATCAGCCAGGGCGAAGACGTGTTTGCGCCGGTGCGCAAAGCGGTGGGCAAACGCTGGGCCTGGCTGGCGGTTAACCTGTGTACCGCATTTGTCGCTTCGCGCGTGATTGGCCTATTCGAAGCCACCATATCGCAGCTGGTTGCGCTGGCGGCACTAATGCCAATCGTCGCCGGCATCGGCGGTAACACCGGCAATCAAACCATTACCATGATTGTGCGTGCGCTGGCGCTGCATCAGGTTGAACCGGGTAACTTCTCGTTTCTGATCATGCGTGAACTCGGCGTGGCATTGATTAACGGCCTGTTCTGGGGCGGCATTATGGGCGGCGTCACCTGGCTGATGTACGACAACCTGCAGCTCGGCGGCGTGATGATGCTGGCGATGGTGCTGAACCTGCTGCTGGCCGCGCTGATGGGCGTGCTGATTCCGTTAATCATGACCAGGATGAAACGCGACCCCGCCGTTGGCTCCAGCGTGCTGATCACCGCGATCACCGATACCGGCGGATTCTTTATCTTCCTTGGTCTGGCGACGATATTTTTGCTGCATCATTAAGGCTTTAAACAGTGTGCGTAACGTTGCAGCATCTGCTGTAAATTGAGTTGCAACGTTGCGCGCGCCAGTTCACTCAATGCTGGATTGACCCGCGTTGAACCACGCTGATTTAACCACTCCAGTACATCGACCAAATGCCATATGGCTGTTTTTCCATCATGAATCGGACGCGGAAACTGCGGGCTGTGGCTGAGCATCAGCTTGCGCATGTTCTGCCGCGAAACACCAATCAACTCTGCGATATCCGTCAGCCCGACTAAATCTGGCGCGGCTTCAATCATTTCAGCATCTGGCAATGCCTGAAAAACATCCGCTAACGCGCTGCGCACCGCGTCCTGTGCAGTGCTGGCTTCGCGGCAGAACGTCATGCTTAATTTTCCCGCTACACCCGCACCAATTAACGCATCAGTGCAGCCTTGCGAGCCGAGCCGCTCAAGCACTTCATCGATGGCGATCTCATCACTGAGCTGAAAACGCAGCGTAAACTCAAATTCCATGTTTTCCTCATATACCAATCAAAAGCCAGGCAAAATTATGCTCAAAACGCCAGGTTGTCAACTGACAACCATAAAAGATCTGAGCACAAAATCAACCGCACAGCACCTGAAGTGCATATAGACTCTGTTGTTATCACTGACCTGACGGAGAAGAAGCATGTTTAACGTGGATGATTTTGTGCAGTCTAAAACCGGTGGCCCAAAGATGCAGGTGCTGCGCGTGGAAGGCGATATGCTGTGGTGCGCTCGTGTTGACGATCACATCAAGCGAGAAATTGAGGTCAGAGCCGATACCGTGAATCTGTATCACGAAGACGGCGATTTCGGCGTCTGTTAAAAAACGTAATGCTGGTTAGTTAAGCGTGAATTGGTCGCCATGAATGGCGACCCTACGTTTAATTGGCAGGATTTTGTAGGGTGCGCATTTATGCGCACCTGCATATATAGACATTTTTTATGGATTGTCTCGCTGCACATTATTCTGCCCGATGCCGCCAATAAACGGCAGACGCAGCCGGAAAGGTGTGAAATCCAGCCCCATGTTTAAACCCAGCAGATTCACTTCCAGCCCCTCTTCCGCTCCAACCGTCACGCCCAACACACCCAGCAGGGAAAGCTGCACGCCGCGACCTGACGGCGGTAAACCCACCGGATTAAGTAGCGAGCGATAATCTTTGCCAAGCGCGTTAGCCGGCAGGTCCAGCTTCAATGCCGGAACCTCGCGGCCGATATGCGCCATGAAAGTATTGCTGTTGGGTCCCGGCCAGGCGTGATACGTGGTCGGCCACGGATAGGATTTAATTGCCGCTTCGATCTGCGGAATCATCGCTTCTGCGCTAGTGCCGCGATGATCAACCAGCAGACGTGGCTTCGCGCCGTACCAGTAACCATCCGGAAGATTGCTGTTACGACGCACTTTATCGCCGCTGCCCCAGCTAATCACTTCGTAACGGTTATAGCGGGTTTCACCGGCGCGTTTGAAGATAATCCACGGATGCACCGCCACTGCGCCCTTCCAGCCATAGGTTGGGGCAGCATAAATCTGCACGATAGCTTCTGCCGCATAACGCTGTGGATCCGGTGCGATACCGGCCGAATCGCGCCTTGCGGATGCCCATCCACCGCGTTCAGAGGTGAGCTCACCGCCACGCGTTGCCTGCGCCAGACTCGCGCCTAATGAAAGCAAGATGATGCAAAGAAATGAGATCAGTACGGCTTTGAAAGGCAACATCGACGGCATCCTGATGAGTAAAAAATCACTCGCTATCTTGCATCGAAATGGGGGGCTTGTATTCACGAACTATGCGATTCATTTAGCCGCTTAATCTGCCATCAGAACGTTTGAAAGAAAAAGCCCGCAGTTAAGCGGGCTTCGTTTTCACGCAGTAATCAAAGCAGGATTTATTCCCACTCGATCGTCGCAGGTGGTTTACCTGAAATATCATAAACCACGCGGGAAATGCCGTTGACTTCGTTGATGATGCGGTTAGAGACGCGGCCGAGGAAATCGTACGGCAGGTGCGCCCAGTGCGCGGTCATGAAGTCGATAGTTTCAACTGCACGCAGTGAAACCACCCAATCATATTTACGACCGTCGCCCATCACGCCAACAGAACGTACTGGCAAGAACACGGTGAACGCCTGGCTGACTTTGTTGTACAGGTCAGCTTTATGCAGCTCTTCAATGAAGATAGCGTCTGCGCGGCGCAGCAGGTCGCAGTACTCTTTCTTCACTTCGCCCAGCACGCGCACGCCCAGACCTGGACCTGGGAACGGGTGACGATACAGCATGTCGTATGGCAAGCCGAGTTCCAGACCGATTTTACGCACTTCGTCTTTGAACAGCTCTTTCAGCGGCTCAACCAAGCCCATCTTCATCTCTTTTGGCAAACCGCCCACGTTGTGGTGCGATTTGATCACGTGCGCTTTACCGGTGGCAGAAGCAGCTGATTCGATCACGTCAGGATAGATGGTGCCCTGTGCCAGCCACTTCACGTCTTCCAGACGCAGCGCCTGCTCGTCGAACACTTCAACGAATACGCGGCCAATGATTTTACGCTTAGCTTCAGGATCGTTTTCGCCCGCCAGCGCATCAAGGAAACGCGCTTCAGCCGCAACGTGCACGATGTTCAGACCGAAGTGGTCGCCGAACATGTCGAGCACCTGCTCAGCTTCATTCAGACGCAGCAAACCGTTGTCGACGAACACGCAGGTCAAACGCTCGCCGATGGCGCGGTGCAGCAGCATCGCGGTCACAGAAGAGTCCACGCCGCCAGACAGGCCGAGGATCACTTTGTCATCGCCAACCTGCTGACGAATACGCTCAACCGCATCTTCGATGATTTTGGCTGGCGTCCACAGCGCTTCACAGCCACAGATGTCACGAATGAAACGCTCGAGCATGCGCAGGCCCTGACGCGTGTGCGTCACTTCCGGGTGGAACTGCACGCCGTAGAATTTCTTCTCTTCGTTAGCCATGATGGCGAACGGACAGGTTTCGGTGCTGGCAACGGTTTCGAAACCGGCTGGGATGGCGGTGACTTTGTCGCCGTGGCTCATCCAAACGTCCAGCAGCGGTTTACCTGCTGCACTAATCGCATCTTCGATGTCACGCACCAGCGCGCTCTGGGTCAGCACTTCAACCTGTGCATAACCAAATTCACGCTCGTTCGAGCCTTCAACCTTACCGCCCAGCTGCATCGCCATGGTCTGCATGCCGTAGCAGACACCCAGCACTGGCACACCGGCGTTAAACACGTATTCCGGCGCACGCGGGCTGTTCAGCTCGGTGGTACTTTCCGGACCGCCAGAGAGAATGATGCCGTTCGGGTTGAACTGGCGAATTTGCTCTTCGGTGACATCCCACGCCCAGAGTTCGCAGTAGACACCCAGCTCGCGCACGCGGCGCGCCACCAGCTGCGTATACTGAGAACCAAAATCGAGGATCAAAATACGATGTTTATGAATATTTTCAGTCGTCATTGAGGCGTTTCCATTGGGATGGACTTAATAATAAAAGCGCCCGGCGGGTGCCGGGCGCTTAATTTTACGGGATTATGAACCCATGCGGTAGTTTGGTGACTCTTTTGTGATGGTCACATCATGCACGTGGCTCTCGTTAATACCCGCGCCGCTGATACGCACGAACTCTGCTTTAGTACGCAGATCGTCGATGGTCGGGCAACCGGTCAGGCCCATGCAAGAGCGCAAGCCGCCCATCTGCTGGTGCACGATCTCTTTCAGGCGGCCTTTGTAGGCAACGCGGCCTTCGATACCTTCCGGTACCAGTTTGTCAGCGGCGTTATCGCTCTGGAAGTAACGATCTGAAGAGCCTTTAGACATCGCGCCCAGTGAACCCATACCGCGATAAGACTTGAACGAACGGCCTTGATACAGCTCGATTTCGCCCGGAGACTCTTCGGTACCAGCCAGCATAGAACCGACCATGACGGCCGCTGCGCCTGCTGCAATCGCTTTAGCGATGTCGCCAGAGAAGCGGATACCGCCATCCGCGATAACCGGAATGCCGGTGCCTTCCAGCGCGGCAACCGCATCTGAAACCGCGGTGATTTGTGGAACACCAACGCCGGTCACGATACGCGTGGTACAGATTGAGCCAGGACCGATCCCCACTTTCACCGCGCTCACGCCGGCCTGCGCCAGCGCCAATGCGCCTGCGCCGGTGGCAACGTTGCCGCCGATGATTTCCAGGTTCGGATATTTAGCACGGGTTTCACGAATACGCTGCAGCACGCCTTCAGAGTGACCGTGTGATGAGTCAATCAGCAGCACGTCAACCCCGGCAGCAACCAGCGCATCTACGCGCTCTTCGTTGCCCGCACCGGCGCCTACCGCCGCGCCTACGCGCAGACGGCCTTCCGCATCTTTACACGCGTTAGGTTTACGTTCGGCTTTCTGGAAGTCTTTAACGGTGATCATGCCCAGCAGGTGGAAGCTGTCATCAACAACCAGCGCTTTCTCAACACGTTTTTCATGCATTTTGTGCAGCACAACTTCACGTGCTTCACCCTCTTTCACCGTTACCAGGCGCTCTTTCGGGGTCATCACCGCAGAAACCGGCAAGGTCAGATCGGTTACAAAACGCACGTCACGACCAGTGATGATGCCCACCAGCTCGTTCTCGGTGTTCACGACCGGGTAACCGGCGAAGCCGTTACGTTCGGTCAGCTCTTTCACCGCCGCCAGCGCGGTGGTTGGCAGCACGGTTTGCGGATCGGTAACTACGCCACTTTCGTGTTTTTTCACCTTACGAACTTCATCCGCCTGGCGCTCAATTGACATGTTTTTGTGAATAAAGCCCAAACCACCTTCCTGCGCCAGCGCAATGGCCAGACCGGCTTCGGTCACGGTGTCCATTGCAGCGGAGAGCATTGGGATGTTCAGACGGATGTTTTTCGTCAGTTGAGTGCTGAGATCAGCGGTGTTCGGTAAGACAGTGGAGTGAGCGGGAACGAGCAGAACGTCGTCAAATGTGAGGGCTTCTTTAGCGATTCTTAACATTGCAATATCTCCACCTGGGGGCGATTAAAACAGATAAAATATTGCCGCGGCATTATACAGGCCGAAACCGATTGCCTCCAGTGTTTTTTCAGAAAATGTCTTGATCCTCAGGGCAAGCAATGTAGTATCAGTTGATTAACCCTCTGATTTAAAATTTGATCTACATCACATGTCGCTACCGCCAACCGCCAATATTTTTACTGTCAGCCGCCTGAACACCACGGTGCGCCAACTGCTGGAAAATGAGATGGGCCTGGTGTGGCTCAGCGCTGAAATATCAAATTTCACTCAGCCCTCTTCCGGTCATTGGTACTTCACGTTGAAGGATGATGGCGCACAAGTGCGCTGCGCAATGTTCCGCAACAGCAATCGTCGCGTCACCTTCCGTCCGCAACATGGCCAGCAAGTGTTAGTGCGGGCCAGCATCACGCTGTATGAGCCGCGCGGCGATTATCAGCTGATTATCGAAAGCATGCATCCGGCCGGTGAAGGTTTGCTGCAGCAGCAATTCGAGCAGCTGAAAGCGCGTTTAGCCGCGGAAGGCTTATTCGATCAACAGTTCAAACAGCCGCTGCCGGATCCGGCGCGTCAGGTGGGCGTGATTACCTCCGCCACAGGCGCGGCGCTGCACGACGTGCTGCGCGTGCTGCATCGACGCGATCCTTCACTGCCGGTGATTATCTATCCCACCGCGGTGCAAGGCGTGGATGCGCCGGCTGGCATTGTGCGTGCCATTGAACTGGCTAACCAGCGTGATGAGTGTGACGTGCTGATTGTCGGTCGTGGTGGCGGTTCGCTGGAAGATTTGTGGAGTTTCAATGACGAACGCGTGGCGCGGGCGATTTTTGCCAGCCGCCTGCCGATTGTCAGCGCCGTTGGGCATGAAACCGATGTCACCATCGCTGACTTCGTAGCGGATTTACGCGCGCCAACGCCGTCTGCTGCGGCTGAACTGGTGAGCCGTAATCAGTTGGAGCTGTTGCGCCGTTTGCAGTCGCAGCAGCAGCGCATGGAGATGGCGATGGATTTCTATCTGGCACAGCAGCAGCGTCGCTTCACGCGTCTTCAGCACCGTTTACAGCAGCAGCATCCGCAGCTGCGTCTGGCACGCCAGCAAACGGCGCTCTTCCAGCTGCAGCGCCGTCTCGGTGAAGCGATGGACCAGCGCATGCGTGTGGCCAATCGTCAGCAGGATCGCCTGCTGCAACGCCTTAACGCCCAGCAGCCGCAGGGACGTATTCTGCGCGCTCAGCAGCAGCTCCAGCAATGGCACTATCGCTTACAGCAGGGCATGGAAAAGCAGCTCAATCACAATCGTCAGCGCTTTGGCACGCTGGCGGCGCAGCTGGAAGGCGTGAGCCCGCTGGCGACGCTGGCGCGTGGCTTTAGCGTAACCACCGACACCCAAGGTCAGGTGGTGAAGAAAACTCAGCAGCTGAGCAAAGGCGACTTGCTACGCACCCGGCTGGACGATGGCTGGGTGGAAAGCCAGGTTACCGCACTCGAACCGCAGAAATCCCGGAGCCGCAAAGCACGTTCATAGTATGAAAACTATACTTTCTGGCACATTCATCATGTAGCCAGGGAGATTGGTATGTCTTACAGCGTGATTCCTCCATACATTCTGCGCAATATCATTGCCAACTGCTCCGGCGCGCAGCAAGACTACGCGCGCCGCACCCTCACCCACGTCCAACACTTGATGGGCGAACATAACGCTAAACCGGCAGGTACCGCCACAGCGCAGCCAGGCACGGTGCTGCGTGCTATCTACGACGCCGAAGGGACGCAAAATCTGCCCGGCACTTTGGTGCGCGAAGAAGGCCAGGCGGGAAATGGCGATGTTGCAGCCGAAGAGGCCTGGAAATATCTCGGCATTACCTACGCTTTCTTTTGGCAAACCTACCAACGCAACTCGCTGGACAACAAAGGCCTCAAGCTCGATGGCACCGTGCATTACGGCAAGGAGTATCAAAACGCCTTCTGGAACGGTCAGCAGATGGTGTTTGGTGACGGCGACGGCGAGATTTTCAATCGCTTCACCATCGCGCTGGATGTAGTGGCGCACGAGCTGACGCACGGCGTGACGGAAACCGAAGCGGGATTGATCTACTTCCAGCAGGCAGGTGCGCTGAACGAATCGATGTCTGACGTGTTTGGCTCGCTGGTGAAACAATTCCACCTCAAGCAGCGCGCCGATCAAGCCGACTGGATCATCGGCGAAGGTTTACTGGCGCAGGGCATCAACGGGCGCGGATTGCGATCGATGTCGTCACCGGGAACGGCCTACGACGATCCGGTGCTGGGCAAAGATCCGCAACCGGCCGATATGGCGCATTACATCGAAACGCGTGACGACAACGGCGGCGTGCACCTCAATTCTGGTATTCCCAATCGCGCCTTCTATCTCGCCGCCAAAGCGCTGGGCGGCTTCGCGTGGGAACAGGCTGGCCAAGCCTGGTACGACACGCTGTGCGACAAAACGCTGCCGCAGGATGCCGATTTCAGCACCTTTGCGCGCTTTACCGTGCAGCACGCCAATCAACGGTTCAACAACTCAGTGGCGGAGAAGATCCAATCCGCCTGGCAGCAGGTGGGCGTAACGTGGACATCCAACTGACCGATGACGCAATAATCGAGCTGGCGCGTGAAGGCGGAATCGCTTTTATCCCCAAACTGCGCGGCGAGCGGCGTTTTGCGCTGGCGGAACTGCCGGAACCGCAAAAGCAGCGCGTCTGCGAAGTGCTTGAACAGGCAATGCCGCTGGGGGAAACGGAAGATCAGGCGGCGAATGTCGGTCGTGGCGATCAGCGCTACTACCGCATTCAAATCTCCTACGCCACCCACCGCGAGGCGGGAAGTTTAGTGATTTTAATTCCCGAACAACTGGCGCCACCCGAGCTGCAATCGCTGTGGCGAGACGGCGAATAGGTTATCAGAGATCTCTCAAGGCAGACCGTAACTGACTGACTATACTCATTATGTGGCTAGCTAGTCCATGTCGAAGAAAACACCCTTAGATGAGGTCTCTGCTATGACACAAAAAAAGCAACGAGGTGGTGCCGGGAACTTTGCAGAGGATCCGGAGCGCGCCAGGGAAGCCGGTAGCGTTGGCGGCAAAGTCAGTGGGGGTAATTTCAGAAACGATCCTGAAAGAGCCAGGGAAGCTGGAAGAAAAGGAGGTCAAAAAAGCCGTCGCCCTTCCAAGCAGCAGTAATTAAGGTGCCTTAAAGGAAGAGATGTGCCACGGAAGGTTATAAAAAAAAGGCCGACATCATGATGTCGGCCTTTCTCATTTTTTAACTTACTTGCTGTCTGGCAGCGCGTAAGCAATCACGTAATCACCACGGTCTGGCGACTGACGTGCGCCGCCTGCGGAGATCAGGATGTACTGTTTGCCGGTTTTCGGCGAAACGTAGCTAATTGGACCGCCCTGGCTGCCGACTGGCAGACGTGCTTTCCATACTTCTTTACCGGTTGAGCTATCGAAAGCGCGCAGATAGTAATCCTGCGTACCCGCGATGAACACCAGGCCGCCCTGCGTTGCCAGCGTGCCGCCTAAGGTCGGCATACCAATTGGCATTTTCGCGCGCATTTTGATACCAAACGGACCGGTATCTTCTACGGTACCCACCGGTACCTGCCACACGATCTGACGGGTTTTCATGTCAATCGCCGACAGCGTACCGAACGGCGGAGCCTGGCACGGAATGCCCAGCGGCGACATGAAGCGGTTCTTGTTAACCGCGTACGGTGTGCCTTTCAGCGGAACCGCACCCATACCGGTGTTGATAGCTTCACCACCGTTGCTGGCCGCCGTTTTGCTGGTGTCTTGTGGGATCATCTGTACCCACAGGCCCAGACGCATGTCGTTAACGAACATGTACTGGTTGTTCGGGTCAAACGAGATACCGCCCCAGTTCATACCGCCCAGTGAACCTGGGAAGCTGAGGGATTTATCGGTATCCGGCACGGTGAACAGACCATCGTAACGCATGCCTTTAAAGGCAATACGGCACGCCAGCTGATCAAATGGTGTTGCACCCCACATATCCGACTCAGTCATTTTCTGGTTGCCGATATTTGGCATTTCCACAGAGTGCGGCTGAGTTTTGGTGTACTGCTCGTTCGGGATGTGACCCTGCGGCATCGGCAGCTCTTCAACTTTGGTCAAAGGCTTGCCGGTCAGGCGATCCAGCACCCAGATCATGCCGGTTTTTGCTCCGATAACCACGGCTGGCTTGTTGGTGCCATCCTTCATCGGGAAGTCGACCAGGCTCGGCTGCATTGGCAGGTCGAAGTCCCACAGATCGTTATGCACGGTCTGATAAACCCACTTCTGCTTACCGGTGGTTGCATCCAGCGCCAGGATTGATGCACCGTAAGTGTGATCCAGTTTGGTACGGTTCGCACCCCACAGATCCACTGACGAGCTACCCATCGGCAGGAACACGGTGTTCATTGCCGGATCGTAAGACATTGGCGCCCACGAGTTCGGCGTACTGCGGGTGTAATCTTTACCCGGCATCAGTACTGCATTTGGATCATCGTTGCCTGGGTCAAACGCCCAACGCATCTGACCGGTGATAACGTCAAAACCACGCAGCACGCCGCCAGGCATGTCGGTCTGTACGTTATCGGCGACACGACCACCCACAACAACGGTGGTACCGGCCATCGCTGGCGGTGACGTTAGCTGATATTGAGGATCTGGCGCACTGCCCAGACCGGTTTTCAGGTCAACCACACCGTGCGTACCGAAGGTGTCGCACAGCTCACCGTTGTCGGCGTTGATAGCAATCAGACGCGCATCAATGGTGTTCATCAGAATACGACGCTGACAGGTATCGCCCGCAGGCAGCACAGCGGCAGTGACCGGCGTTGAACCCGGCTCTGTTGGCTGCTGCAGCGGTTTAGTTGCATCGAAATAGGCTAAGCCACGGCAGCGGTTCCACACTTCTGCCTGCGCGTTGATTTCGCGTTTCCAGATTTCCTTACCGCTGTCTGCTGCAACCGCAATCACATTGTTATGCGGGGTGCACAGGAACAGCGTGTTGCCCACTTGCAGCGGGGTTTGCTGATCTTCCGCACCGTTACCGGTTGGGCTGATCGGCGTATCGCCAGTATGGAAAGTCCAGGCGACCTGCAGGTCTTTCACGTTGTCGCGGGTAATCTGATCGATGGCAGCGAAGCGGTCGCCACCCGGCGTACGGCCGTAGCTGCTCCAGTCTTGCTGAGGTTTTGATTTATCGACCGGGATCAGCGGCAGCTGTTTACCGTCAAACGCCACACTAGGATGCGGCTGGAACATCTGCACGAAGGTCGCCACCATGCCAACTACGATGACCGCAGACAGCACATAAGAGACTTTCGCCAGAGAGCTTTTGCCTTCGCTTTTACGCAGGGCTGGCCAGGTGAGGAATGCAAACAGCATCAAGCCGGCCGGCACCATCAAGCGTGATACCAGCGGCCAGAAATGCAGGCCTGCATCAAACAGTGACCAAATCAACGTGCCAGCAAACACCAGAATAAACAGGGTGACGGCGGATGATTTGCGACGGAAGAACTGAATGGCCGACAGCAGCATGACGATACCGGCGATGAGGAAGTACCAGCTGCCGCCCAGCGCGACCAGCTTGCCGCCGCCGATTGCGAAGAACAAGCCGATTGCCAGCAAGACCAGGCCAAACAGTACGGACCAGATGCTCAGCCCTTTGCCGGGACGAGCGGAATTTTCTGCCATAACAAAAACTCTCCTGAAAAAATAAAGCGCTGGCGCCGATAAATCTGTGGCAGCCGATGACAAGGCCCCAGCCGAAGCGGGAGACAGGAACTATTCCGTTACGCTTTATTTTATATCTATTGGTACGGGTGCAATGCCCGTGATTCGGCGCTTGTGAGCGAGGACACAACGCAGGTGAGAGTGATTCTCGCTACAAGGCGGCAGGATTGTACCACCTGGTACAATAAAAAGTGAATATCCATAACGCGGCAGTCACTGGTTAATAGCATTTTTGCTACAAATCCAGCCGTAACTTGTTAATAAATATAGGCGTGAGAGCCGGATTTTTTAATCTGCGGTGAAGGCAGGCGTAAATTCGACGCGCTTTTTCGAGATGAGACCGTCGCCGTGCTGACAAAAGTAATCGACAGCGCCGCAGGCTTTCAGCACTTGTAACGGTTGGTGGCAATCCGGGCACAAAGCGATGTGTGCGAAATGACGTTCACAGTTGGGGCAGTCAAAACCGGTTTCACTGAGAGTGAGTAATTGCTGACAGGCTGGGCAGGAAAAATTCATCAATTGTCCTCTGCGCTTTGGATGGCGGTCGCCATGAATGGCGACCCTACGAGTTACAGGTGCATAAAAAAAGGGCCCTATTGGGCCCTTCTCATTTTAACGCTTGTTCTTCTTCAGATGCGACATCAGACGCTGACGTTTACGCTGCTGCGTCGGCGTCAACAGGTTGCGTTTGCCCGCGAACGGGTTATCGCCCTCTTTGAACTGAATGCGAATCGGCGTACCCATCACGTTGAGTGAACGACGGAAGTAGTTCATCAGGTAACGCTTATAGGAATCGGCCAGATCTTTCACCTGGTTGCCGTGAATCACCACGATTGGCGGGTTATAACCACCGGCGTGCGCATATTTCAGCTTCACGCGGCGACCACGCACCAACGGCGGCTGGTGATCGTCGGCGGCCATGGTCATGATGCGCGTCAGCATTGCGGTGCCCACACGCTTGGTGGAGCAGTCGTACGCTTCGGTCACCGATTCGAACAGGTTGCCGACGCCGCTGCCGTGCAGGGCGGAAATAAAGTGGATGCGCGCAAAATCGATAAAGCCCAGGCGGAAGTCCAACATCTCTTTGACTTCATCTCTGGCTTCCTGCGTCATGCCATCCCACTTGTTGACCACGATCACCAGTGAACGCCCACTGTTCAGGATAAAGCCGAGCAGCGAGAGATCCTGATCGGAAATTCCGGCACGTGCATCAATCACCAGCATCACCACGTTAGCGTCTTCGATCGCTTGCAACGTTTTGATCACCGAGAACTTCTCAACGGTTTCGGTGATTTTACCGCGCTTACGAACGCCAGCGGTATCAATCAGGACATACTCACGATCGTCGCGTTCCATCGGAATATAGATGCTGTCGCGCGTGGTGCCCGGCATGTCGAAGACCACTACACGATCTTCGCCAAGAATACGGTTAGTTAGCGTTGACTTACCCACGTTCGGGCGGCCAACGATAGCGAGTTTGATTGGCAAAGTGGTTGGGTCGAAATCTTCTTCTTCCTCTTCCTCCAGCGCCTTCTCATTCTCTTCTTCTAAATCGGCCCAATAGGCGGCGTTCTCTTCTTCTTCAGTGAGCTCGACTTCTGGAACGATTTCTTCCATCCACGGCAACAGTGCGGTTTCCAGCAGGCTGTTAACGCCACGGCCATGCGAAGCCGCAATGGCGTGAATCTCGCCTAAGCCCAGCGCATAGAAATCCAGCACCGCCGCTTCCGGGTCGATACCGTCAGTTTTGTTGGCGACAACAAAGGTGGCTTTCTCACGCGCACGCAGATGATTGGCGATTTGCTGATCCGCCGGCATCACGCCCGCGCGCGCATCCACCATAAACAGCACCACATCGGCTTCTTCAATCGCCAGCAGCGACTGCTCCGCCATGCGGTTTTCTACGCCCTCTTCGGTGCCATCAATACCGCCGGTATCAATAACAATGAATCCGCGCCCTTCCACTTCGGCGCGACCATATTTGCGATCGCGAGTCAGTCCAGGAAAATCCGCCACCAGCGCATCACGAGTGCGTGTTAAACGGTTAAATAGCGTAGATTTTCCCACATTGGGACGCCCAACCAGCGCGACCACAGGTACCATAACACTTGCCTCAGTTTTTAAAATAATTCGCCCGAATGGCGTGATTATAACGACATTTGACGCCAGGCGTCAGGCTGAAGGCGCAAAGAATACCATGCCTGACTAAAAACGAAACGGCCCCTGACGAATCAGGAGCCGTGTAAGCGAGCGGGAAACGGGTTCCCGCAGAGCCAATTCCTTAACGGGTGATGGCGTAAACTTCTCCGCCTTTCGCCTGGATCAGCAGCTTGTCACCGGCAACAACCGGTTCAGTCTGGAAGCCATCGCTGTCCAGTTTCTGCTGCGCCACGAAGCGGCCGTCAAGGGTGTTGATCCAGTGCAGATAACCTTCGCTATCGCCCACCACCAGATAACCGTTGAACAGCACCGGCGAGGTCAGATTACGATGCAGCAGATCACTTTGACGCCAGATGGCTACGCCACCGTCGACATTCAGGGCAATCACGCGGTCATCCTGATCGACCAGATAGATACGACCCGCATCCACCACCATGTCTTTCACGCCGCCAATCTCACGCTTCCACAGCACCTGACCAGAACGCAGTTCCAGCGCGGTGAGGTTACCGTTATACGCCAGCGCATAAACCACACCGTTTACCACGACTGGCGTGGTATCGACGTCGCTCAGGCGATCGATTTCCGTGGCGCCGCTTGGCTGCGAAATACGCTGCTGCCAAATCAGCTGACCTTGGTTGACGATGACGGCGCTCACGCGGCCATTATCGCCACCCACAATTGCGCCACCAAAGGCCACGGTTGGTGCTGATTCACCGCGCAGTGACAGCGCAGGCATATCAAGGTTAACGGTCCATTTGATCACGCCAGTGCTCTGATCAAGACCTTGCAACATACCGTTGCTGGTGTGAACCAGAACTAAACCGTCGCTCACCACCGGACGCGACAGCGCTTCACCGGCGACCTTGGTCTGCCAGGCAATGCCACCATCGCTGGTATTTAACGCAAATACCTGACCACGTTCGCTACCGATGTAGATACGATCGCCGCTGGCCGTTACACCGCCAGAAAGCAGTGCCGAGATGTTTTTCGAGAAGAAGCCGGTTTTCTCAGAGAGATCGACTTTCCATTTCTCTTTACCATTGCTGGCATCAAGCGCTTTAACCACACCAAAACGATCCGCAGCATACACGGTACCGTCCAGCCAGGCTGGATGCAGATTGGAATAGAAATCACCAACGCCGTCGCCAACCGACGTGCTCCACGCGGTCTGCGGCGTAAACTGGTTTTCCACTTTAGGCAGCGGGGCCATTTTCACTACATCTTCTTCGCCGCTGAACAGCGAGCAACCGCTGAGCAGAGTGACTGAAATCAGCCCTGGCAGCAGGTATTTACGTAATTCCATGTGCGCTCTCTTGACTGGCTTAACTTAAGTTATTCATCTTCATCTGCAGCATTTGCTTCAGCGCAGGAGAGGCCTGCGATTCAGCACCTTTGCTCCAGGCATCACGCGCGCCCTGCTTATCGCCTTTGCTCAGCAGTGCTTCACCACGAATGTCCGCCACAATGGCTGTCCAGCCATCACCTTTAACATTGTTAAGGGTAGAAAGTGCGGCATCGGCCTGACTTTGCTGCAACTGAATGCGTGCCAGACGTAGGTTAATCACCGCCTGCAGGTTGGCATCTTTGGTATCTTTCAGCCCACTCTGTAACAGAGCGATAGCTTTATCGAGCTGATTGGTTTCAACATACTGCTTAGCCAGATCCAACGAAGCCAACGCACCATAGGTGTTGTTGTTTTCGCTCGCGAAAGTGGCGACCGCTTCCAGCGAATCAGGCTTGTCCGCCTGCATCGCGCTGGTCAGCTGTTGATATTCTGCTGATGCCGCTTTATCGGTGCCTTCCTGATGGCTGGACCAGAAGCGCCAGCCACCCAGCGCAGCGATACCGATGATTACGCCAACGGCCAGGAATTTGCCATTGTTGGCAAAGAACTGACGCAGTGCGTCAACTTGTTCGTTTTCGTTGCTGTAAACTTCCACGCAATCCCTCTCTTTAAAATGGCTGTTGCAGTGCTGCGCTTACTGCAGCAGCGTGCGCAACGTTGCAGCGGCGTCGCTCTGAGCCAGCGTCTGTTGATCGCCGGTACGCAAGTCTTTAACCACAACCTGGCCCGCTTTCACTTCATCTTCGCCCAGCACCAGCGCAATGCGTGCGCCCCACTTGTCTGCACGGGCAAACTGCTTCTTGAAGTTACCGCCACCAAAGTTGGTCATCATCTTCAGTGCCGGATCAGCATCACGCAGTTTTTCCGCCAGTTGCATCGCAGCGGACTGAACGCCCTGCCCCGAAGCGATAACATAGACATCAACAATGCGCGTCGGTTCAAATTCTGGATTAACCGCTTGCACCAGCAACACCAGACGCTCCATTCCCATGGCAAAACCGACCGCTGGCGTGGCACGTCCGCCCAGCTGTTCAACTAAACCATCGTAACGTCCGCCGCCGCACACGGTGCCCTGCGAGCCGAGGCTGCTGGTCACCCATTCAAATACGGTACGGTTGTAGTAATCGAGGCCGCGCACCAGGCGCTGGTTAATGCGATATTTAATGCCCGCTTCGTCCAGCAAGGCGCATAGGCCGCTGAAGTGCTCGCGTGACTCCTCATCGAGGAATTCGCCCAGCGTTGGCGCATCATTTAACAGTTTCTGGATGTCAGGATTTTTGCTGTCGAGCACGCGCAGTGGATTGGTGTACATGCGGCGTTTGCAATCTTCGTCGAGTACGTCCTGATGTTGCTCAAGGAACGCCACCAGCGCGCTGCGATAGTTGGCGCGCGCGTCCAGCGAACCGATTGAGTTCAGCTCCAGCTCAACGTGCTCGGCGATACCTAAGGCTTTCCACCAGCGCGCGGTCATCATGATCAGCTCAGCATCCACGTCCGGGCCTTGCAGGCCGAAGACTTCCACACCCATCTGGTGGAACTGGCGATAACGACCTTTCTGTGGGCGCTCGTAGCGGAACATCGGGCCGGTGTACCACAGACGCTGTTCTTGGTTGTACAGCAGACCGTGCTCGATACCGGCGCGTACGCAACCTGCGGTGCCTTCCGGACGCAGCGTCAGGCTTTCGCCGTTGCGGTCTTCAAAGGTGTACATCTCTTTCTCAACCACGTCGGTGACTTCACCGATCGCGCGGCTGAACAACGGGGTGTGCTCAACGATTGGCAGACGGATTTCACTGTAACCATAGCTGGCCAGCACCTGCTTAAGGGTGCCTTCAATACGCTGCCAAATCGCGGTATCCGCCGGCAGGTAATCGTTCATCCCGCGAATCGCTTGAATATTCTTCGCCACGTTAGAATCTCTTTAAGACAAAAAAACCTGAGCGGCATCATACCTTATGAGGATGAAACCGCACAGGTTCAATCACAAACTGGCACGCGACAGGCGCGCACCACGATTATTTTTCCAGCTGCTGCACGTTGATGCGGCGGCTTTCATCCAGCATGCTGGCTTTGGCGCGAATACGTGCTTCCAGCTGGTCGATCATGTCGTTGTTATCAAGACGATCGCGCTGACGCACACCATCTTCGTAGAAGCCGCTTTTCTTGGCGCCGCCGGTCACGCCGAGGGTAGAAACTGTCGCTTCACCCGGACCGTTCACCACGCAACCGATAATGGAAATATCCATCGGCGTGATGATGTCTTCCAGACGCTCTTCCAGTGCATTGACCGTGCCGATGACATCAAACTCCTGACGCGAACAGGTCGGGCAGGCAATAAAGTTGATGCCACGCGCGCGGATGCGCAGAGATTTGAGGATGTCGTAGCCGACTTTCACTTCTTCAACCGGATCGGCCGCCAGCGAAATACGCAGCGTATCGCCGATGCCTTCGGCCAGCAGCAGACCTAAACCGATCGCCGATTTCACGGAACCCGCACGCGCGCCGCCCGCTTCGGTGATACCGAGGTGCAGCGGCTGATCGATGGCTTTCGCCAGCAAACGATAAGATTCAACGGCAAGGAAGACGTCAGAGGCTTTGACGCTCACTTTGAACTGATCAAAGTTGAGACGATCGAGGTGATCCACATGGCGCATCGCGGATTCGAGCAGCGCCTGCGGCGTTGGCTCGCCGTATTTTTCCTGCAGATCTTTTTCCAGCGAACCGGCATTCACGCCGATACGGATCGGAATATTGTAATGACGCGCACAATCCACCACCTGGCGGATACGCTCATTGTTGCCGATGTTGCCTGGATTGATACGCAGACAATCCACGCCATATTCAGCGACTTTCAGTGCAATGCGATAGTCAAAGTGAATGTCCGCTACCAGCGGCACGTTGACCTGTTGCTTAATCAGTTTGAAGGCTTCAGCCGCATCCATAGTGGGAACGGAGACGCGCACGATATCAACCCCGACGCGCTCAAGCTGGCGAATCTGGTTAACGGTGGCGTCCACGTCAGTGGTGCGGGTGTTGGTCATTGACTGAACGGCGATGGGCGCACCATCGCCAACTGGCACCTTGCCGACGTAAATCCGTGTTGATTTGCGACGGATAATGGGTGCTTCGTTATGCATATTCTCTCTCCACAATTACCCGGAAAGCGCGCTGCGCGTTATTGCGCACCCAGCGTCAGACGGGCAACCTGGTTATTACGGATAAAACGACTTAAATCAACGGGCTGATTCTGATATTGCACGTCAACCGCACCTGGTGCGCCAATTTTCAGACGATACGGAGCCGTTCCGGACAAACTCAGCTTACCGCCGCTACGTTGCAGACCGCTGAACAGCTTCTTGCCGGTCGCATCGCTGACTTCCAGCCAGCAGTCGGCTTTGAAGTTCATCACGATGGCATTTGGATCGCCTGCCGGTTGGCTGACTGCCGCATTCGCGGTAGGCATTTGGCCAGCAGGAACGCTGTTGGCTGGCGCCGGAGACGTCGCCGCTGGCGGCGCCGTATCAATCGGAGCCTGGCTTGGCGAAACCACGGCGTTGTCGCTGCCGGTGGTTTGCGCTGTAGTGCTATTGCTCGCCGCAGGTGCGGCGGCGTTGCTTTCAGGCGTGGCTACTGCGCCAGCACCGTTATCGACTGGCGTACCGGCAGCGTTAGTATCCGCATCGGTATTGCTGTCGGTGCTGTTGTCGCCCAACGGAATGGACTGGCTATTGTCGCCGCTGCCGTTTTGATCGGCCATCGACACCAAATCAGCCTGTGACGCTTTATGGTTCTGCCACCACCACGCACCGGTCAAACCGACTACGACGAAAATCACCAACCAAGTGAAGATCATCAGCCAGCCATCGCGCTTTTTACGACGCTTACCCAATGAGAAGCTCTGCATCGGCTCGATCTTGGCGGCGCGCACCGGAGCCTGTTTTGCCATCATCGGCAACAGGTCATCTTCCGGCACATGCACCAGACGGGCATAGGAGCGAATGTAACCGCGCAGGAATGTCGACGCTAAATCAGCAGGTGACTTATCCTCTTCAATATCACGCACGGTAGTAAGTTTCAGGCACAGGCGTTCAGCGACATTTTGCTGAGTCAGCCCCATCTGCTCACGGGCCAGACGCAGGCGTTCACCTGTGGAATGTACTGCAGAATTCTCTTGAGTGGCTTCAGTATTCATTAGCTAAATAACGCTGGTACTGTATCGATTGTGGAAAACTTCGCGCCAACCGGTCGCCATAACGTGTAACGTCAGCAGCGTTTCCCTGTTGCGCGGCGAAACGTATCTGTAACCACAGGCTCTCTGCCGTTGCGGGCAAACGCTGATGGTACACTTCTAAAAGCAGCGGAACCGACTGCTGTTCCTGCTGTTCAAGCCGCCTTTCCACTTCCCTTAGCAGTTGACTGCCCTGCTCCGGTGCGGCATCCAGCGCGTAACCTAACTGCTCGCGCGCTGCGGCACTCTCATCAGCCTGCAGGTAACAATAGCCCGAAAACAGGAATGCATCCTGACGAGCATCGATTTCCTGCGCCTCAATTGCCAGCTTAAACTGTTGATGCGCTTCGTCATACTGCCTTAAACCGCAGAGAAACGCACCGTAATTGTTAGCCACATAACCATTCAGCGGTGCTAACTGCTGCGCCCGCTGATAGTGCCAGCGGGTTTGTACGCTGTTCTGCTGCGCCTGCGCCACCCGAGCAAGGGCCAACGGGACGCGATAATCTTTCGGCGCTGCCTGCTCAGCACGCAATAAATTGCGCTGTGCAGCGGCATAATCCTTCACCGCCAGATAGTGCAATCCGAGCTGCAAACGAATATCCGCTGCACTCTGCCTTGCGGGATGATTGACACAACCGGTTACAACAAAGCCAGCCAGAATCGCTGCGGGTAATCCTTTACGCATTTCAGTCTCTCCATGAAAAATATGCGGAGAGACTGACATGAGTTACGCCCGCTGAATATCAGCAGGCGCTGGCTTTCAGAGCGCCTTCACAGAGATGGCTTCGCCCGCCATTTTCTTACGCAGCGTACGCTTGGTACGGTCGATCACATCGCCCGCCAGCTGACCACACGCGGCGTCGATATCATCACCACGGGTTTTACGCACGATGGTGGTGAAACCGTAATCCATCAGTACTTTGGAGAAGCGATCGATACGGCTATTGGAGCTGCGGCCATACGGCGCGCCGGGGAACGGGTTCCACGGAATCAGGTTGATTTTGCACGGCGTCTCTTTCAGCAGTGCCGCCAGCTCATGCGCGTTGTCGGTGCTGTCATTGACGTGATCCAACATCACATACTCAATGGTCACACGGCCCTGATTGGCGTTGGACTTGCCGATGTAGCGCTTTACCGCCGCAAGGAAAGTCTCAATGTTGTACTTTTTGTTGATCGGCACGATCTCATCACGAATCGCATCGTTAGGCGCGTGCAGCGAAATCGCCAGCGCTACGTCGATCATGTCGCCCAGCTTATCCAGCGCCGGCACCACGCCTGAGGTAGACAGCGTAACGCGACGTTTTGACAGGCCGAAACCGAAGTCGTCCAGCATGATATCCATCGCCGGCACTACGTTGTTCAGGTTGAGCAGCGGCTCACCCATGCCCATCATCACCACGTTGGTGATTGGACGCTGACCGGTAATTTTCGCGGCACCGATGATTTTCGCGGCGCGCCATACCTGGCCGATAATTTCTGATACGCGCAGGTTGCGGTTAAAGCCCTGCTGCGCCGTCGAACAGAATTTGCACTCCAGCGCACAGCCTACCTGCGAAGAGACGCACAGGGTTGCGCGATCCGCTTCCGGGATGTAGACGGTCTCAACCAACTGGTCGCCCACGCGAATCGCCCATTTAATGGTGCCATCGGTGGAACGCATCTCTTCCGCCACTTCCGGCGCACGGATTTCAGCGCGCTGCATCAGCTTACCGCGCAGCACTTTGTTGATGTCGGTCATCTGCTCGAAATCATCGCAGCAGTAGTGATACATCCACTTCATGACCTGATCGGCACGGAACGGCTTTTCGCCCATCTCAAGAAAGAATTCGCGCATCTGCTGACGGTTAAGATCCAGCAGGTTAATTTTTTCGTTTTTTGGGGAAACAACCACGGGGGAAGCGGACGACGGCATCACAATCTGTTCGGACATAATGTTCTCTGGCCTCGTTGTTACACGTTACGGCTCTGGTTAATAGTAGGAAAAAAACAGCGCCCTCGCTGAGGCTGGCTCAACAAGGGCGCATAATTGTACTACATCTGCTGCATGATGCCAGGGTAACCGTTTCACAGATGTTGAACAGCTGTAAAGACGGGTGTCCGCTCAGGCCATTAACGCACTTAGCGAGTGCGTGGGCAGACTTCGTTTTCTGCGAAGAAGTACGCGATTTCGCGTGCTGCAGATTCAGCAGAGTCAGAACCGTGGGTCGCGTTCTCGGTGAAGCTGTCCGCGTAATCCGCACGCAGAGTACCTGCCAGCGCGTTGTCTGGGTTAGTTGCACCCATCAGATCGCGGTGACGCTGAACGGCGTTTTCGCCTTCCAGTACAGAAACCACAACTGGACCAGAAGTCATGAATTCAACCAGACCATCAAAGAATGGACGGCCTTTGTGCTCAGCGTAGAAGCCTTCAGCCTGCTCTTTGGTCAGGTGCAGCATTTTTGCGCCAACGATTTTGAAGCCCGCGCTTTCAAAACGGTTATAAATTGCACCAATCACGTTCTTAGCGACGGCGTTTGGTTTCACGATTGAGAAAGTACGTTCGATTGCCATGTTGACCTCTAGTTAGCATCCTGAAGAATCCGGGAGCTCCTCCCGGTAAGAAAACGCGCCGATTATAGGGACATCATGGCGCGTTGCCTATTAGCGATTTGCGGAATTATTGAAAATAATTGATTTTTGTCGGGGCGCGCAGGCAAAAAGTATGCCATATCCATGCACTCAACCGCGGATAAATGACACCGATGAGAGCTGCCCCGCTTCATCCATCACCACCAATTGATAACTGCCCGGCTCATCCAGCACCAGCGCCGCACTCTTGTTGCTCACGTCACGCTCCAGCGGCTGCCCGTTTAAAAACCACCAGCGCTGCTCACCTTGCCCGCCCTGCACCGCAACCGGCATCACCAGCACCACTTTACCCGGCAGCGGCTGTACGCGCTGGCCGTTGATCACACCAGTAATCACCATCGGGGGCGCATTGCCCTGATTGAGCGGCGGACAAGCAGGATCGATCGGCGGCAAGCGCTGCGCCCGGCGTTCAGCAACCGGCAGCCAGGGTTCAAGCGGCAGCGGCCACATCAGGCGCTCGTGACTTTGTGCATCCGGGCAATCGGCCGCCACCCGCAATCCCCGACTGTTCTGCCAGTAGCGCTGGCGCAGGCCATTGACGCCTTCCTGCCCCGGCGCCAGCAGCGTCGGGGGTACAGTTTGATTCAACACCCAACTCTGACGACGCTGGCGACAGTTCTCATCGCCGAGAGGCAACGGCTGGCCGCCAGGCCAGCAAATGCTTATGGCGCTGACCGAAAGCGGACGCGGGTCGCGCGGTGCACCGTTCACCGGCATATGTCCCGCCAGCAAATTATTGACCTGATTCATCACCGGCACCGCCGAGGCAAAACCGAACTGCCCGGCGACCGGCGTGGCATCCGGCCGCCCAACCCACACGCCAATCAGATAGCGCGGCGTGATGCCAATCGTCCATGCATCGCGATAGCCGTAGCTGGTACCGGTTTTCCACGCCAAAGGCGCAATCTCCGGCACCGTGCCGCTGGCCGGGGGTTGCGCCGCGCCAGCCAGAATGCGCCGCACAATCCATGCCGCGCCCGGCGACAACAGCGGCCTCTCCTGCAGCGGCTGTGTCGTCAGCCAGCGCAACTGCGCCGCGTTGCCGTGACGGGCAAAGGCGCTGTAGGCCGCCACAATCTCATCCATGCGTGCGCCGGTGCCGCCCAGCACCAGCGACAGATTGGGTTCTGCGCCAGCGGGAAAGCGCAGATTCAATCCCACGTTACGCAAACGCGCAGCGACGGTTTTTGGTCCCAGCGCATCCAGCAGCTGCACCGCAGGAAGATTGAGCGATCGCTCCAGCGCAGCGCTGGCGCTCACCGGCCCGTGAAAGCCCGAGTCAAAGTTGCCGGGACGATAGTCGCCGAAGCGGCGCGGTACATCCTGTAGCAGCGATTCGCCATGAATCAGCCCATCATCCAGCGCCATGCCATAGACAAAGGGCTTCAGCACCGATCCCGGCGATCGCACGCTGGCGATCATATCGACGTGACCAAAACGGCTGTCGTCATTGAAATCCACCGAGCCGACATAGCCGCGCACCTTCATGTTTTGGTGATCCACCACCAGCAGCGCCAGCGAGGTGCGCGGCGGCAAGTTGCTTTTCAGCGACGTCGCCAGATTCTCCAGTTCGCGCTGCAGCGACACATCAATGGTTGAGGTGATTTTGTTGTCGGGTGACAGCGACAATAGGCGGCGGGCCAGCAGTGGCGCACGTTGCGGCATCTGGCGCGGCGGCAGCCACACTGCTTCTTGTTTGATATCGGCGACATCCTGCGCTGACCAGACGTGATATTCCGCGAGGCGATCCAGCACTTTATTGCGTGCTGCTTCGGCGCGCTGTGGCCAGCGATCCGGACGCAGACGGCTCGGCGCCTGTGGCAGCACCGCCAGCAGCGCCGCTTCACCTTGGGTGAGCTGGGACGGCGGTTTCCCCAGCCACATCCAGCTCGCCGCGCCAACGCCCTCCACCGTGCCGCCAAAAGGGGCGCGATTGAGATACAGCGTGAGGATGTCGCGTTTAGAGAGATGATATTCGAGCTGTAGCGCGCGCCACGCCTGCACCACTTTGCCGCGCAGGGTGCGCGGTTGCGGATCGATTAGTCGTGCCACCTGCATGGTGAGCGTGCTACCGCCGGAAACTACACCGTGATGCAGCACGTTTTGCCCGACGGCACGCACAATCGCCATCGGATTGATGCCGGGATGATGCCAGAACCAGCGATCTTCGTAGGTCAGCAGCGCCTCGATATAGGCTGGCGACACATCCTCCAGCGTCACCGGATAGCGCCATATGCCTTGCTGGTCAGCAAAACGCCACAGCGGCGTACCGTCCTCAGCCACCACCACGCGCGCCGGCTGCAACTCACGCAGCGGCAGCGGTGTCAGTCGATCCAGCAGCCACAGCGCGGCCAGCAGCAGCAGTAAAAAAAGCGGCAGCCAGCGCCACCGCTTGAGTCGCTTACTTCCAGACATTAATGGTTAACGCACATTGAGTTTTTCCGGCGTGCTGCCAATCGCGCGCCATTCCGGCACATACATCGATTCCACCTGCGGCGGCGGCAGGCGATAGCTGCCCGGCGTCACCGCACGCGCCAGATACAGCAGCGTGCCCGGCGTGTAGCCATCGAGCGCCAGCGCGGCGACAAAGCGGTCGTCACGGAATTCGATGTGCTTGATGTTGGCTTGCTGCATATCCATCATGCTCTCTTTCAGCGCATCGGCACTGTCGCCTAAACTGGCGCTGCTGTCGCTCAGGTTCTGGTTTTCCAGCACCAGTCCGGCAGGCAGCAGATCCACCACCAGCGCATCACTGACGCGCTCGCTGGCCGCGACTTTAAGCCGCACCACCAGCAGCTCGCCACTTTTCAGGTTGGTGAGATCCGCCGGCTTACCATCCAGCGTGAAGTACTCACGACTGATCTGCAGCACGTTGCTCATCGGCGACGGTGCGGTGCGCGGATAACCCACCACATTCAGCGTGCCGTAAAGCGGCGACGCGTTGTCGCTTTTCACCGACACGCCCTGACGCAGCTGATCTTCCGTCATGCCAATATTGAGCGGCTGATTACTGCTGAGCGGTTCCGCTTTGCCCTGCAGTGTCGCCTGCCAGCTTTCGCCTTTGTGCTGCTGCAAGGTGCGGGCGGCGAGGAACAACGCGTTGTTTTCCTGAGTCGAGAACCAGCGCTGTCCGTGCACGGTTTTCGCCAGATCGATCAGCAACGGACCTTGCATCTCCGGCAGCAGCTGGTTTTCCGTCAGCAGCGACAGAATCAGCGCGCGATCGCGCACCGGGCTGCCGTAATCGCCGAGCCAGCTGTTGGGTTTACGTTCCAGGCCAATACCCTGCGCCAGCGCCAGTTGCGCGCGCTGTTGATCGCCCATCAGCTTCAACGCCACGCCAAGCTGCACCATCGCCAGGCCCGATTTAGCCTGATCGCGCTTTTCATACAGCGCACGCAACGCACCGAGCGGAGCCTGCTGCTGACGTGCCAGCACCAATCCGGCATAAGCCTGCACGCTGAAACGCAAGCCATCGGCATCGCTGCTCCAGCTGGTTTCGATCTGCGCGGGATCCTGCAGATAGCGCAGCAGACGTTCGTCGGCGCGGATAATCACGCCATCCGGCACGCCGTAACCGGCTTCGCTGGCGCGCAGCAGGAAATCGGTAACGTAAGCCGTCAGCCAGAACTCTTCCTGACTCTCTTTGCTCCACAAACCAAAGCTGCCGTTACCGCGCTGCATGCCGGCAAGACGCGCAATGCCGGTATCAATCGAGGCGCGACGCGCTTCATCGTTGCTGGTTTTGATGCCCATCGCCGTCAGCTGCGCATAGTTGGTGAACACCGACGGCCAAATGCCGCTGGCGGTCTGTTCAAGGCAGCCATAAGGATAGGCGTACAGCGAACTGATATAGCTGGCGATATTCAGCGGCGGACGGTTGCTGAGCGACAGCTGTCCGCTCAAGGTATCCTGCTGCAAGCCATTGAAGGCGCTGGCCATCACCTGCCAGTTCTGGCCGGTTTTCATCACGTTATCGAAACTCAGCGTTTGTGCCGGATAGGCCGGACGCACGCCAATTTTCCATTTACGCTCGCTCGCTGCCAGCGTTTCGCCCGGCAAACTCATGCCGGAAACCTTGACCTGCACATCGCCTGCACCAAAGCCGCCCTGCGCTTTGACCGGAATTTGCAAGGTGGTGCGCGCGCCTTTCGCCAGCTGCACGCTGGCGGGGATTTGGCCGTTCAGGGCGATCTGGCCGCTGGCGCTGACGTTGATTTTCAGCGTTTGCGGTTGATCGGTGAGGTTAGTGAGATCCAGCGCCAGCGTGGAATGATCGCCGCTGGACAGGAAGCGCGGCGTCGCCAGTTCGCTGATCAACGGTGCGGCAACCACCAGCTTACGATCGGCCGAGCCGAAGCTGTCGTCGCTCCATACCTGCGCCATCAAACGCAGTTCGCCATTAAACGCCGGAATCGGCAGTTCCAGCGTGCCTTCGCCATTGGCATCCAGCGTTAAGGGCTGCAACTGCTGCGCCACGATCTGTACCTCGGTGACCGGCTTTTTACCGCCGCGCGACAGCGCATCCGCATCGTCGCCGTCACCACCAAAGCGCAGCGCGGCCAGCTTGCCACCGCCTTCAATCAGTTGACCAAACACATCGTATTGATCGGCGTTATAGCGCTTGCGGCCAAAGAACGCTTCCCACGGATTCGGGGTTTTGTAGTCAGTGATGTTGAGCACGCCGCTATCCACCGCCGAGAGCAATACCTGAACCTGCTTCGGCAATGCGCCACCTTCACGGCTGGCTTTAACTTTCACTTTTAGCGTCTGCTCAGGACGGATTTTATCCGGCGCGTCGAGCGCTAAGCTAAGGCGGCGCGCTTCGGTCGCCATCGGCAGATGCAGCAAGCCCACCGCGCGTTTCGGCGTGACGCCGCTGGCTTTGTCGCCGTCGCGCACCACGATGGCGCTGAGATAGAGATCGTGTCGCTTCCAGCTGTCGCTAATCGGTACATCAATGGTTGCGCCGCCCGCCGGAACCTCAAGCGGTTGCCACCACAGCGTGCCGCTGCTGGATTCCACCATCAAATAGCCTTTGCCAGCAGCAGGCGATTCCACCTGCACATGTGCGGTGTCGCCCGCCTGATAGGCGGTTTTATCTATTTTCAGTTTGACCTGATCCGGACGCAGCGCGCCGGTGCCGTTGGTGTTGTCCTGCCACCAATATCCGGCCTGGAAGCGAACGCTGCTAAGGATGTTGTCGCCGGCATGCACTTCCAGGCGATAGGTGCCCCACTCCACCGGGAAACTCACTTTCTGGCTGCCGCCCGCCGCAATAGAGATGCGCTGCTGCTCTTCCTGCAGATCCTTTTGATCGAAGCGCGATTGCCAGCCTTCGCTATCCGAGAAGCTCCAGTAATAGTCGCGGCGTTCGTGGATCAGGCGCACATCGAGATCCTGCGCCGCCAGTTTTTCGCCCTGCGGATTGGCGTAGACCACGTCGAACTCCGCGAGGCTGTTTTCCGCTACGGTCGGCTCATCGTGATAACGATCGCTGCGATAGTCATATACCGATTCACTGTTAAACAGCGGGCGAATGCCAGGCAGCGCCGGAGCCGGCCAAATCGCCTGAGTCGCACGGCGCGTCACCGGACGACCGCCGGTTTCGAGCAGGCTGGCTTGCAGAATCAGATTGAGCGGTGAATGGCTCTCTTTCCAGCTGCTCTCAACGTTAAGTTGCAGCTTGCCGCTCTCATCCAGCTTCTCATCCACATCATCGAGCGAACGTTTCAGCTCTTCAGTGATGTCACCAAATTGATAGCCAGGCAGCGCGGCAACCGCATCACGCGCGGGACGCAGGAACAGCTGCCCTTGCAGCTCGTTACCCGCAGCCGGCGCGCCATACAAATAGCGGCCTTCAACAGCAAAGGTGATGTCGTCATCCGGCGCCACCGGCTGCGCGCTGTTGGTCAGATCCAGCGCCATGCGCTCCGGCAGGAAGTCTTCGACGTGGAACGGCCAGCTGCGCGGCTGGTTGTCGCCACTGTTAATGCGCAGCGTCCAATCACCGGTCATCGCCGCAGCCGGTATCGCGAAGCGATGTTGATAGACGCCATTTTCCGGCTGCCAGACGAAGGTCTGCGACACTTCGCCATTCGGCTGCACCACTTCGGCTTTCACCGGCTGCGGCGGCAACGGTTTGCCGTCAGCATCACGCAGCAGCGCGTTGACGATCACCGTTTCACCCGGACGATAGAGATCGCGCGGACCAAATACGAACAACTGTTTGTCGTAGCCTTGCGGACCATCAATGGGAAACTCCGCCAGATCCAGCGCCGGACGATTGAGATCGATCAGCGAGGTTTGGCCCTTTTGGGTCGCCAGCAGCAGCTTGCCTTTGGCATTCGCCGGTAAGCGCAAATGACCGTTGCTGTCGCTGGTGCCGCTGGCGAGTTGTTTTCCTTTTTCATCCAGCAACTGCACGCTAACGTCATCAAGCGGCGCGCCGCTGGCCAGGCTTTGGGCAAACAGTTCCAGCTGTTCGGGGAATTGGTGCAGCGACAAACCGATGTCGCTCAATGTAAACAGTGTCGCCGGTTGCGTGTAGTTGTAGGTTCCGGCCTGTTTCATCACCGCCAGATAGACGCCCGGCTGTTTCAGCGCATCGACATCGCCCAACGGCAGCTGCATTTTCTCGCGCGTGTTGCGCGCCGGATTAAGATCGAAGCGTGCGCCGTAAACCAGATCGGCATTTTTCAGCAGCTCGCGTGATTCCCAGTACGACATATTGTTGCCGTAATTCCACTGGGCGAGAAAATCGGCCAGCGAGGCGCTTTTCACACGGAAGAAATCGACGTCGACGTTATTCACATTCAGCGCCAGCACCGGCAATCCCTGCGTCAGACGCAGCGGCAGCAGCGATCCGCGACTGGCAAAACCCACCATCGGCTGGATATCGCGCGTGGTGAGCGATTGGCTAAAAGCCGTGGATAAGGTGCTTCCATCGGCCGCTTTGAGACCGGCATCGACGTTAACCGTCAACTTGCGCGACGGTTCAGGATGACGAAAACGCAGCGCTTTACCGTTTTGCGCCAGCTCCCAGCCGCCATCAACCTTGCCGCTTTTCTCATCGATAATGTGCACGCGCGCAGCGAAATCCTGCTTAGCCTCAAGCGGCGTGTTGAAGGTCAACACCAGCGCGGCGGCGCCGTCGAGTTGCAGTTCGGAGAGATCGATAACCGACAGCGATTTCTGCGTTGCTGTTGCGGCTGCCGTTTCCTCCGCGTAAATCGCCGAGGTTCCGCCGCCCAGTAATCCACCACCGATCAGCGCGCTGAGCAGTAGCCGGTTAAAACGTTTTGCCATGGTAATTCCCTCACCAGTCCCAGAAGTTAAGAAAACGTAATTTCGCGCAATTTCACATCAACCCGCCAACTTTAGCAATCATACCCTTGAGATAGCGCTCACATTCCCGGAGACTGGTTGTTTCCCGTTTGCTGAGAAGAGGTTGCTATGACAGCCATTTTTGTGTCCGCTGATTGGTTGAAAGAACATTACACCGAGGAAACGTTGCAGGTGCTTGATGCCCGCATGTTACCGCCTGGCCAGGAAGCCGTACGCGATCTGCAGGCTGAATATCTGGCTGGTCATCTGCCGAATGCCCCGTTCTTCGATATTGAAGCCTTGTCCGATCACACCAGTGCTTATCCGCACATGATGCCGCGTCCCGAATCTTTCGCGGTAGCGATGCGTGAGTTGGGCATCAGCCAGGATAAACATCTGGTGGTGTACGACGAAGGCAACCTGTTCTCGGCTCCGCGTGCGTGGTGGATGCTGCGCGCCTTTGGCTGCGAAAATGTGTCGATTCTCGCCGGAGGATTACAAGGCTGGAAGGCGGCCGGTTTCGATGTCGCGACCGGACCGGTTAGTTTGCCGGAAGGTGAGTTCGAAGCGACTTATAATGGCGCACAGGTGAAACGTCTCACCGACGTGCTGCTGATCAGCCACGAAGGCGGCGCGCAGATTGTCGATGCCCGCGCGGCAAACCGTTTTAACGCCGAAGTGGATGAACCGCGTCCGGGCCTGCTGCGCGGGCATATTCCCAACAGCCTGAACCTGCCGTGGAACAGTTTGGTGGTGAATGGTGAATTGAAACCGGCAGCGGAACTGCGCGATCTGTTTGCTCAGGCGGGCGTGAAACTGGATCAGCCTGTGATTGCCAGCTGCGGTTCGGGTGTTACGGCGGTGGTGTTGATTCTGGCGCTGACTTCGTTAGGTGTGCGAGATGTGACGCTGTACGACGGTTCGTGGGGCGAATGGGGCAGCCGCGACGATTTACCGATCGAGAAGTGATAGCAGGTGCGCATGAATGCGCACCCTACGAAAAACCAGCGAAATCACCGTAGGGTCGCCATTCATGGCGACCGCGCATTATATAATCCGCTGACTGCCCTTAAAATCGCGCAGGAAACTGCCCCAGCGACGTTCATAGAACGGCGTGATGTGGGCAGTAAAGAAGTGGCTCACGCCGCGATCTTCATTAACCACTTCACAGATATCAATGGGCGCATCATCGGCAAGCGTATCCGTTGCTACGCCGCCCGCTGCCTGAATAATCTCATCGATATCGCTATCAGCTTCGATACCAATCAGCAGGTTCGGTTCTTCGCTGGCGCTTTCACGAATGCTGGCGATGTAAGCACGGCGCACCTGCTTGTACTTGGCAAAAAGCTGCGTCAGCGAATCAATCATCTGCGCTGGCGGCTCGGCCACTTCGGACAACAGCAACGCCTGACCGCCTTCCAGCACGGTTTGTTGGCTCAGCGCACTGCCCTCTTCGCCAATCAAGTGCGCGATTTCACCCGGCGAAAACTCTTTGCCCGCAGGCAACTTCGGATTGAGGAACAGCGTTTCGCCTTGCGTGATCTCAAACAGCGTGCGCACCGGCATGCGCAGATAAGGCTGTTCATCTTTGATTGCCTCGCCCATCGCCTCTTCCGAGGTGAAGAACGGGATCACGCTGCCGCCACCCTCTTTTTCCCAATGCTGTAATTCGACCGGCGAAGTCGCATCAAACTGTTCAGCGGGACTTTCGCCTGGCACCCACACATCGGCTTCCAGCAGCAGTTGGAAAAACTCCGGACGGTGCGCAGGCTCAGTGGCCGCCAGCTTCAGCACCTCTTCAAGACGGTTACTCATTTATCGTATTCCAAAAAAGACGGCAAGCTTGCGCCTGCCGTGATGAGGATTATTTCAGTAACAGATTGGCGACGGTGCGCACGCCCAAACCGGTCGCACCAGCGGACCACTGATCCACCGCGCCTTTGCGGTACGTCGCGGAGCAGTCAATGTGCAGCCAGCCTTGCTGATATTTGCTGACGAAATGCGACAGGAACGCCGCCGCGCTACTCGCACCCGCCGCATGTGACGGGCTGGCGATGTTATTGAGATCGGCAAAGTTCGAAGGCAGATGGCTGCGATGGAACTCGGCCAGCGGCAGACGCCAGAAGGCTTCGTTTTCGCCGGTCGCGCTGCCAAGCAGCGATTCCGCCAGCACATCGTCAAAGGTAAAGAGCGCGTGATAATCGTTACCCAGCGCGGTTTTCGCCGCGCCGGTCAGCGTTGCCGCATCGATCAGCAGTTCAGGATTTTGCTCGCTGGCATCGATCAGGCCATCGGCCAATACCAGACGACCTTCCGCATCGGTGTTCATCACTTCCACGGTTTTGCCGTTGCGATAGCGAATGATGTCGCCCAGACGGAACGCGTTGCCGCTGACCATGTTGTCTGCGCAGCACAGGAACAGTTTCACACGCTTATTCAGACCGCGTGAAATCGCCAGCGCCAGTGCGCCAGTCAGCGTTGCCGCGCCGCCCATATCGGACTTCATTGAGTCCATAAAGGCGCTCTGCTTCAGGCTGTAACCGCCGGTATCAAAGGTGATGCCTTTACCGACCAGACAGGCATAAACCGGCGCATCTTCATCGCCAGTTGGATTGAAATCCAGCGCCAATAACACCGGTGCGCGCGTAGAGCCACGGCCCACGGTGTGGATGCCGGCGTAACCCTGAACACGCAGATCTTCGCCTTTGGTGATGCGATAGCTGACCGCTTTGCCGCCCACTTCGTTGATCAGATCAACCGCGTTGTGCGCCAGCTGTTCCGGACTGAGATCTTCCGCCGGCAGGTTGATGGTGTCGCGCACCCAGTCAACGATCTTCAGGCGACGCGCAAATTCAGCCTGATCGGCCTCATTAAATTCCGGCCACTCGACCTGACGTTTGCCTTTCGGGCTGCGGTAACCTTGCCAGAATGCCCAGCACTTTTCTAAATCCCAGCCTTCGCCCTGCAGTGAGACGTGACGGATGCCCTGGCCGTCCAGCTTGCGACCCGCGCGCTGGATGCTCATCAGCGCATCTGCGCCAGTCAGGTGAACGGTCATGCCACTTTCGTTGCTGCTCAGCAGCGCTTTGTCACCCCAGCGCGCGTCGGCGGCCTGGGAGCTGAGCGTAATTATCATCGGTTGTGTTGTCATCGCGTGGCTCCGTTTGCGTTAGGTGTCACCTTGCGCCAGAACCGGTGCAAGGGGTGCATGAATTAGCGGGAGTTTGCCGCAGGCGAAAGTGCCCGCAGACGTGTTACCGCTTTGTTGACCAGCTCGATAGCGTACTCAATTTCCTCTGCGCTGGTGAAGCGTCCGAGCGAAAAACGCAGCGAGCTGTGTGCCAGCTCCTGCTCAACGCCCATCGCGCGCAGCACATAGGAAGGTTCGAGACTGGCCGAGGTACAGGCGGAACCGGATGACAGCGCCAAATCTTTCAGCGCCATAATCAGCGATTCGCCATCGACGTGGGCAAAACTGATATTGAGGATGTTCGGAGCGCCCTGCTCCAGCGAACCGTTGAGGTTCACGTTACCCAATTGACTAATACCGCGCCACAGACGCTGGCGCAGCTCGGCCAGACGCGCCATTTCGCTGCTCATCTCTTCACGCGCAATGCGGTAGGCTTCGCCCATGCCGACAATCTGATGCACCGGCAACGTGCCTGAACGCATGCCGCGCTCGTGACCGCCACCGTGCATCTGCGCATCAATTTGCAGACGCGGTTTACGACGCACCCACAGCGCGCCGATGCCTTTCGGTCCATACAGCTTGTGCGCTGAGAACGACATCAAATCCACCGGCAGTTCAGTGACGTCGATCGGCAATTTGCCGACGCTTTGCGTGGCGTCAACGTGGAACAGGATGTCACGCGCACGGCATAGCGCGCCGAGTGCGGCAATGTCCTGAATCACACCGGTTTCATTATTGACGTGCATCAGCGACACCAGCACCGTGTCGTCGCGCAGTGCAGATTCGAGCAGCTGCGGCGTAACGATACCGTCGCTGCCCGGCTGTAAGAAGGTGACATCAAAGCCTTCGTGCGCCAGTTGCTGGCAACTGTCGAGCACCGCTTTGTGTTCGGTTTGGCTGGTAATAATGTGCTTGCCGCGCGCCTGATGGAATTGCGCGGCACCTTTAATCGCAAGGTTGTCCGCTTCGGTCGCGCCGGAGGTAAAAACGATTTCACGGGGATCGGCATTGACCAGCTCAGCAATTTGATTGCGAGCCACATCAACGGCTTCTTCAGCCTGCCAGCCAAAACGGTGGGAACGGGACGCGGGGTTACCGAAAGTGCCATCCATCGTGAGGAACTGCATCATTTTGGTGGCGACACGCGGATCCGCAGGCGTAGTGGCTGCGTAATCCAGGTAAATCGGTAATTTCATTGCGCTAAAACTCCGTATAAAAAATCATACGTCTTTATAGCATGCTTCAGCCTCGCCTACCTTAGCAGGAAAGGCCGAAGTGAGATCGATTACGCGCGCAGATTAACGTTGATGGTTTCTTGCACACGATGCTGCTGGAAGCGACGATTGTCGACGGTGTTCTGACGATCGGCGACATCAAGGATTTCCTGGTTGTTCACCAGTTCCGCCAGCGTGATGTTGTTGAGGAAGTCGCTGATGCGCTCACTCAGGTCACGCCACAGCACGTGAGTCAGGCAACGTTCGCCGCCCTGGCAGCCTTCTTTGCCTTGGCACTTGGTGGCATCGACTGATTCGTCAACGGCGGTGATTACCGCGCCAACAGCAATCGCGCTTGAATCTTTGCCTAACAGATAACCGCCGCCTGGACCACGTACGCTGGCCACTAAGCCGTGCTTACGCAGACGCGAGAATAACTGCTCCAGATAGGACAGAGAGATGCCCTGACGCTCAGAAATGTCAGCTAGCGGCACCGGGCCCTCGTGTGAGTGCAGTGCAACGTCCAGCATAGCGGTTACGGCATAACGTCCTTTGGATGTCAGTCTCATAGCATACAACCTCGTAAGCGTCCGTCCGGTTATCGGCGGGTTATCTGAAGAATTGACGCCAGTCTGACATTCCTGAGTAAAACGGTCAACTATTTAACCGAGTAAAATGCTCAACTATTTAACCAACTGTTTTACTCAACTATTATCCACATTACCTTTGCGCTTTTCGAACGATGCCATCATGCCACGCAGGATGTTCAGTTCGTCGCGTTCAGGACGCGCACGCGTATATAAACGACGCAGCTTGCTCATCACCTGGCTTGGCGTACCTTCGCGGATAAAGCCGCTGTTCAGCATCATCTGTTCGATGTGCTGATAAAAGCGCTCCAGATCGTCGACCAGTGGATACGGCGACTCTTCAACTTCTGCTGTCGGCGCGGCTTTCTCCTGCGCGTCCAGCCATGCCATGCGCACTTCGTAAGCGATGATCTGCACCGCCATCGCCAGATTCAGTGAGCTGTATTCCGGGTTCGCCTGAATCGCGACGTGATAGTGACACTTCTGCAACTCTTCATTGGTCAGGCCGACGCGCTCGCGGCCAAACACCAACGCCACCGGTGCCTGCTGGCCCTCTTCCACGCTTTTAATGCCGCACTCACGTGAATCCAACATGGGCCACGGCAGTGAACGTGAACGTGCGCTGGTGCCCACCACCAGACTACAACCGGCAATGGCTTCATCCATGGTATCGACAATGCGCGCATTACCAATGACATCGCTGGCACCGGCGGCGAGGGAAATGGCCTGTGAATCCGGTTTCACCAGCGGATTGACCAGATAAAGGTTGGTTAAGCCCATGGTTTTCATCGCGCGTGCGACGGAGCCCATGTTGCCAGTGTGCGACGTTTCTACCAGTACGATTCGGATATTCTGCAGCATAATTAGAGGCGGTCAGGGAAATGATGGCGCGCATCCTAACATAAAAAGAGGACATTTGCTGAACACGCTGATATACTCCGCGCCGTTTTCCCCGTTCTTTAACATCCAGCGAGAGATACCGATGCATCCGATGCTCAACATAGCCGTGCGCGCCGCGCGCAAGGCCGGAAATTTAATTGCCAAGAATTATGAAACCCCGGACGCTGTCGAAGCCAGCCAGAAAGGCAGCAACGACTTCGTTACCAATGTTGACCGTGACGCAGAACGTCTGATTATCGAAGTAATTCGTAAATCGTACCCGAAACACACCATCATCACCGAAGAAAGCGGTGAGCTGGCGGGCGAAGATCAAGACATTCAATGGGTAATCGATCCGCTGGATGGCACCACCAACTTCATCAAACGTTTACCACACTTCTCAGTTTCAATCGCTGTGCGCATCAAAGGCCGCACCGAAGTTGCTGTGGTTTACGATCCAATGCGCAACGAACTCTTCACCGCAGTACGCGGTCAGGGCGCCCAGCTGAACGGCTATCGCCTGCGCGGCAGCACCGCGCGCGATCTGGATGGCACCATCCTGGCGACCGGCTTCCCGTTCAAGTTGAAGCAGCACGCCACGCCTTACATCAACATCGTTGGCAAACTGTTCACCCAGTGCGCTGATTTCCGTCGCACCGGTTCGGCTGCGCTGGATCTGGCTTACACCGCTGCGGGACGCGTTGATGGTTTCTTTGAGATTGGCCTGAAGCCGTGGGATTTTGCGGCGGGCGAACTGCTGGTTCGTGAAGCGGGCGGCCTGGTGACTGACTTTACCGGCAACCACGGTTACGTGATGTCAGGTAACATCGTTGCGGGTAACCCACGCGTAGTGAAAGCAATGCTGGCATCGATGCGTGAAGAATTGAGTGAAGCGCTGAAGCGCTAAATAAGAGAAGGCGGCTGAATCAGCCGCCTTTTTTGTTATCGACGTTCGTGACTTAATACCTGACGCGGTTGCGTCTTGCGACCTACGCGTCCCAGCAATGCTGCCAGAACCGCTTCAATCACCAGCATAAAGAAGGTGAACCAGCTCGCTTTCGCCGTTGCGGCGGCCGCTTGCTCAGCGACTTCACGGGCTTTCTGCTCCGCCTGCTGTTTCAACTCCTGATACTGTTGCACGGCTTTTTTATAGCTCTCCTCGGTCTGAGTCACAATCTGCTCAACCTCCTGATCGCTTTTACCGGTACGCGCTTTAATGATATTTTTCAGCGCATCACGATCGGCAGCCTGCAAGGTATCTGAATGACGATTCATAACGCCTTTCAACCAATTAGCCAGATCATTATCAGCATTTTGTGGATTTTGCGCGGTTTGTTCCGCTTGATTTTGCGCGTTATTGGATTCGTTATTTACATCCTTTTGCAGATTCTCAGGTTGTAATTCTGACTTACCAGTTTGACGCAGCGTGGTTTGTAATTCATTTTTTAAATCATCTAAATTGATATTACTTTCCTGCAGCTTTTCTTTTGCCATATTGGTGAGCGAAGGCGCCGCAGCAGAAATTCCACTTCCTACGGCATTCACTCCCGCGCCTAAAATATTAAAGGCACCACCAATTATTCCAGTGGCTAAGGTAATCGCCAGCCACAGCGTGAGAATGGTGCTGACGCCAAACATCAGTAATCCGTGCATCGCCCCTTCGCGCTGCGCCAGGCGCCCTGCAACGTAGCTACCCACCGCCATGGCGATTAACATACTCACGCCAGTCCAGATTAACGCGCCAGTTCCCAGATGCTGCAGTGGGTTTTGTTCCTGCTGCGGATCGATGGTGGTCGCACCAATTGCCGTGCCTAATATACCTAATAAAATATGAATGATTAGCGCAGCGATAACGCCGGCAAATACTGCGCTCCAGGAAATACGTTTTAACGGTAAACCGACATGATTTTCATGAACAGTTTCTACACCGCCATTATTAATCCGGGTTTCAGGCATCGTTTTTTCCTCGCAAAATATTACGATAAATAATTATTGTTACTGAATGGACCAGAAGCCTGACTGGTAAGAAATAGCTTAGTCGGTGAAAGCTATTTCCACCAGATTAGTACAGAGAAGAGATTTAATTATATGAGGTGGATAACGATTTAAACGCAGCCGATAATATTACCGCTGCGTTTATTATTTTTAGACTACATGAAAGGACGAATTCCGCCGCCGATGCCCGGCGAGGCACTTTGCCATAATGCAAAGCCCGCAACGATTAACACCACGCTTCCCAACAAGGCGAGCAGCGGCACCAGCAGCTTAGCCGCAGGATGAGTGCCGCCGGCCTGTCCTAAGCGCTGGGCCAGCACTCGGGAACGTTGCACTAGCAAGCCGAGCGCCGAAACCGTCAGTGCGGTGCCCACCGCCATCGCGACGGCAGAGGCGACACCCCACGCATACACACCGATCACTTTGGCAAACAGCAGCATCATGATGGCGCCGGAACAGGGCCGCAGCCCCATGGAAAACACCACCAGCGCCTGCGTTTTAGCGCTAACCGCCTGATCCATCTGCGCGGCGCTTGGCAGATGTGCATGTCCGCAGCCGCAGTGTTCATCATGCTGATGCCTTGGACGAATAGCGTGGATATGCAATTTAGCCTGAGGACGCAATTGCTGACGCAGCGATCGCAGTGCACGCCAACCGACCCAAACACCCAGCGCGACGACTAACAGATAACTGCCCTTCTCCAGCCAGTAACTGCCGAGATGCATCTGGCGCGACGAGGTTTGCAACACCACCAGCATTAGCGTCACCAAACCAATCGCCACGCCGCCTTGCAGCAAAGCCGCCAGCAACGTCAGCTTCATGCTGGTTTTCAACTTTGCCGGATGAGTGGCAAGAAAGGTCGTGATCACCACTTTGCCGTGTCCCGGCCCCAGCGCATGCAGCACGCCGTAAGCGAGGCTGAACAGCATCAGCGTCACGCCCGCCTGCTGCGGTTGTTCAGCAACCTGCTGCAACAGCTGCGTCATCTCGCGATTCAGGACTTTTTGCCACAGCACGCTTTGCAGCAAAATCTGCGACCAGTGCTGCCACAGCAACACGCCCGCCAGCAGCAATAACGTCGCCATCAGCCACAGCGGCCATAAACGTCGTGAACGGGAAGACAGCGAAATCAGTGACATGTCAGCGTCACCGTTTGGGCGAATTGCTGGCCAAGATCCATATCCTCCGGCGGCGCATCGGCTTTATCCAGCGACAGCGCATATTGTTTCAGCGAGTCATCCGGTTTCGGCGTGTGCAGATCGATTTGGCAATGGGATTTAACGGTGTCGTCCATGGTTAATGCCTGCGGATTATCGTAATACATATCAACAAAGTAGCTGGGATCAAAAGTCTGAATACGATACTGCTTCGCGCTCAATAACTGCGGCTCGCCAAACGGCACGATAAACTCCAGCACCGCTTTGTTGCCGTTGCGCGACAGGTGATACTCTTTCGGCAAGTTCAGGAACTTGACCCGATTTTTGTCCTGCCACACTTCGGTGAAATAGTGCTGACCGAGCACATTCGCCATCACCTGCGCCGCCAGCTTTTTCCACACCACATCGCCGGGCTTGGCTTTACCTGCGTCGTACAAAAGATCGGCGGAGGTTATCTCATCCATGGTCCACATCATTTTCATACCGCTGAGATGTTGGTTGTCACTGATGAATTCGGTTTTCATGTCAATAAAGCTGTGCGGATGTGACCAGGCTGCGGCGCTGAACAACAGCGTAAACGTAATGAGTGCAATTTTCATGTGTTATAAAGTAACAATTTTAAAGTGAAGTGTAGAGTGGTCCAGAAAAATTGTGACCCGCCCGAAAGCTCTGAACAAAAGTCACGACAAAGTGCAAGGTTACCGCGCGGAGTTAGCTATTCTTAGCTCAAAAGTGACCTGCGGATAAACCATTGATGAGTTCTGCACCTTCCTCTGCACCACTCTTCAGCCGCTCCCAGCGTCGTTGTCATCTGTTACTGCTGCTATTTCTGCCCGCTCCCGCGTTGACGCTTGAAAAGCTCTGCCAGTTAAATGGCGTGGCGCCTGTTGTCGCCCGACAGGATATCGCGGATGTGGGAGAGGAGATACAGCGTTACCATCAACTGGAGCTACACCAGATGGTCGATGGCAGTTTTCGCATTCATGGGACGGAACTGGACAGGCGGCTGTGCCTGATCCATTGGCTGCGACGCGCGCTGCGTTTGTCGCAGGATTTTGTCTGCGAGCATTTTGCCCCGGTGCTGCGTCAGCGCCTGAAAGTACTGAAAATCGAGAAAGCGTTGTGGGATGAAACCAACCTGCAGGCGCTGATTCAGCACTGCAGTCTGCGTCTGGCGCGCGACTTCAGCCCGCGCGACCGCCTGTTTCTGCAAATCTTCATGAAGTATTCGCTGTGCCAGCGCCAAAATGCTCTGTTCAATGACGGGCAACGCGCATGGCTGGCGGAAAAAGCCGAACGCGCTGCCGCCGACGACGTCATCCATCACTGGCAGAAACGCTGCCACCTAGCGCCGGATGTTAGTGAAACCGACTTCTGGACGCTGCTGTTCAGTCTGATTCACGCGCCAACCGCCACGCAGCTGGAGCATCCGCAGGCGGTAAAGCTGATGCAGTCAGTGGAAGCGCTGATTGCGCGCTTTGAGCAGCTGGCACAAACCACCTTTAAGAATCGCGCCGAACTCACTCAGCAACTCTTTACGCATCTGGCGCAGGCGCTGGATCGCAGTCATTTTGCCATCGGCATCGATAACAGTGTGGCGTTGGATGTCGCACGACTTTATCCGCGCCTGCTGCGCACCACGGAACGCGCACTTGAGCATTTCAGCCGTAATTTTGCCACGCGCTTTAGTGCTGAAGAGGTAAGCCTGGTGGCGGTGCTATTTGGTGCCTGGCTGATGCAGGAGAGCGCATTGCAGGAAAAGCAGGTGCTGCTGCTGACGGGCGCGGATGCGGCGCTGGAGCAGTTGCTGGAGCAGCAGCTGCGGGAAATGACGCTGCTACCGATTAACATCAGCTATCAGGACGTCGTGCATTTTCAGCGTGAAGGCGCGCCGCGCGATATCGCGCTGGTGATTACGCCGTACGCCATTTCATTGCCGCTGTTTTCACCGCCGCTGATCCAGGCGGAGCTGCCGCTGAGTAGTCATCAGCAGCAGCGCATTCGCCAGTTACTGGAGAGCTAAGCGGCGCGCGGACGCAGAAACAGCGCCGGCAGCGCCACTAGCGCCATTACCCAGAACAGATGTCCTTGCAGATGCGTAAACAGCACGCCGCAAATCATGGTCATCACCGCAATACCGCCGCCCATGGCCAGCGCCGAATAGAGCGATTGCAGACGAATCACTTCCGCGCCTTGGCGCGCGGCAATAAACCGCATCGCCGCTAAATGGCAGACGGTAAAGCTGCCGCAGTGCAGAATCTGCGCCACGATCAGCAACGGCAAGGCGGTGCTGGAGCCCAGCATCGTCCAGCGGATAATGGCACACACGCCTGATAACAGCAGCAGATCGCGCGCACTCCAGCGGCGGAACAGTCGGCTGCTGAGGGCAAAAATGATGATTTCAGCCACCACGCCCAGCGACCACAAGTAGCCAATAATCGACGCGGAATAACCGCTCTCCTGCCACCAGATCGCGCTAAAGCTGTAGTAAGCCGCGTGCGCGCCCTGCAACAAGGTCACGCATAACATAAAGCGCCACACCGCATTTTCGCGCAGCAAATCACGCCATGCCTGCCAGCCACCGTCGGTTGACGTCTGACGTTCACTGCCCTGCGGCTTAGTCGCTGGCGTTAACATCATTCCACCTAACATGCCGATCGCGCCTAACGAAAGCAGCACCAGAATCGCCTGAGACGAGAACGCCGTGACAAGCATGCCGGTTAAGGCGGAGCTGATGACAAACGCCAGCGAACCCCAGAGACGAACCGGACCATAAGTCAGACCGATTTGCTGCGTCCAGGTGGCGGCCAGCGCATCGCTCAGCGGCACCAACGGTGAGAAAAACAGGTTGAAGCCGATCATCACGAACAGCAGCCACATCCACTGTTGTCCCAGCCAATAACCGATGGCGAACAGGCATGTCATCAGCGCCAGCAGGCGCAGCGCGGTGATCAGCTGGGAGGGATTTTTTACCTGCGAAGCAATCAGCAAACTGCCGACAAAACGCGCCACCATGCCGCAACCCAGCAGCAGACCGATTTTTTCCGCATCGAGTCCGGTGCCTTTGAGCCACACACTCCAGAAGGGAAGGTAAATGCCGTAACAGAAGAAGTAAGTGAAGTAGCCCAAACCGAGCCATTTAGCGGAGCCGATTGCCATATTCCCTCCAGCAAAAATGCTGCTGAGCAGCACGAGTGGGCGCTACTTTGTCAGAGCGCTGCCGCGACGGCAATAAAAAAAGGATGGCTTGCGCCATCCTTTTTTGCACTGCATCGAGAAGCGTAAAGCTTACGCGTACACCGGCAGACGGCTGCAGATTTCCAGCACTTTCTGTTTGGTACGTTCGATGGTCGCTTCGTCGTTGATGTTGTCCAGCACGTCAGCGATCCAGCCAGCCAGCTCGCGAACGTCAGCTTCTTTGAAGCCACGGCGCGTCACCGCTGGAGTACCGATACGCACGCCAGAAGTCACGAACGGACTCTTCGGATCGTTAGGTACGCTGTTTTTGTTCACGGTAATGTTGGCACGACCCAGAGCGGCATCGGCTTCTTTACCAGTCAGGTTTTTGCTGACCAGATCGATCAGGAACAAGTGGTTGTGTGTGCCACCGGAAACGATGTTGTAACCGCGCTCCAGCAGAACTTCCACCATCGCTTTCGCGTTCTTAGCCACCTGCTGCTGATAAGTCTTGAACTCTGGCTCCATCGCTTCTTTGAACGCCACCGCTTTACCGGCGATCACGTGCATCAGAGGACCGCCCTGACCACCCGGGAACACCGCGGAGTTCAGTTTTTTATACAGGTCTTCGTCACCGTTTTTCGCCAGGATCAGGCCGCCGCGCGGACCCGCCAGGGTTTTATGGGTAGTTGAAGTCACGATGTGCGCATGAGGAACCGGGTTCGGATAGACGTCTGCTGCGATCAGGCCCGCAACGTGTGCCATATCGACGAACAGGTATGCGCCAACGCTGTCTGCGATTTCACGCATTTTGGCCCAGTCGCACACGCCAGAGTATGCAGAGAAGCCGCCGACGATCATTTTCGGCTTGTGGGTTTGCGCCAGTTCAGCCAGCTCTTCGTAGTTGATTTTGCCGGTTTCATCGATGCCGTAAGGAATAACGTTGTACAGCTTACCCGACAGGTTCACTGGAGAACCGTGCGTCAGGTGACCACCGTGCGCCAGGTTCATACCCAGAATGGTGTCGCCCGGCTGCAGCAGCGCGGTGTAGACCGCGAAGTTAGCCTGAGAACCGGAGTGCGGCTGCACGTTAGCGAAATCTGCACCGAACAGCTCTTTAGCGCGATCGATCGCCAGCTGCTCAACGATATCGACGTATTCACATCCGCCGTAATAACGTTTGCCCGGATAGCCTTCGGCATATTTGTTGGTGAGCTGTGAACCTTGGGCCTGCATTACGCGTGGGCTGGTGTAGTTTTCAGAAGCAATCAGTTCAATGTGCTCTTCCTGACGCACTTTCTCTTGCTCCATAGCCTGCCACAACGCGGCATCATAATCGGCAATGTTCATATCACGCTTTAACATCCGGACTCTCCTGACTCAGCTAACTTTTTAACGGCAGTTTAGGCCCCGGCTAGGGGGCGAAGGCGAACAGTGTAAACGGTTTTGACAGGTGACGGTAGCGTCAATCCCCTCTTTTTGCGCAAACGATTGGCAAGGCGCTGGAACGGGTTTTTTACGCTTTTTTGCAAGCCGGAAAATCACGAAATTTGCTCACTTTCATCGCGAAAGAATTTCAGCTTTGCGGGCCAGCCCGCACCTTTTTTGCTTAATCCTTAATCACAAAAGGGGATTTACAGGCGCTTCGATTACCCATAAGATGCATTTAAAATACATGTTTAAATTCACTCTGAGGATTTCACCATGCTCGACGCGCAAACCATCGCTACCATCAAATCTACCTTGCCCGCCATTGCCCAGATCGGTCCGCAGCTGACCGGCCATTTCTACCAGCGTTTACTGACGCAGCATCCTGAACTGAAAAACGTGTTCAACATGAACAATCAGCGCAGCGGCAATCAGCGGGAAGCGTTGTTCAACGCCATTGTGGCTTATGGCAGCAACCTGGAAAATTTGGCCGTGCTGTTGCCGGCGGTGGAGAAAATTGCGCAGAAGCATGCCAGCCTGAATATCCAGCCCGAGCAGTACGCGATTGTGGGTGAAAACCTGCTGGCGACGATTGATGAGCTACTGCATCCGGGGGAAGAAGTGCTGACCGCGTGGGGCAAAGCGTATGGCGTGCTGGCCGATGTGTTTATCCAGCGTGAAGAAGCTATTTATTCGGCCTCCGAAGAGAAAACCGGCGGCTGGCGCGGTGCGCGTGATTTCCGTATTCGCGCCATCAATCAGGAAAGTTCGGTGATCAAGAGTTTTGAATTGGTGCCAAACGACGGTCAGCCGGTGGCAACCTTCCTGCCAGGTCAATATCTGGCCATCAGCTTACAACCAGCAGGCTGTGAAAATATTCAGCATCGCCAGTATTCGCTGACGCACCAGCCAAATGGGCAGTTTTATCGCATCGCAGTTAAACGCGAAGCGCTGGGCAGCGTGTCGGGCTGGCTGCATGATCGTGCGCAGGTGGGCGATATTGTGCATTGCGCGGCACCAGCCGGTGATTTCTTCCTGCAGGCTGAAGCCGCTACGCCGATTACGCTGATCTCTGCTGGCGTCGGCCAAACCCCAATGCTGGCGATGCTGGCTAATCTGGCGCAGCAGCAACATCCGGCTGCGGTTAACTGGCTACACGCAGCAGAAGCCGGTTCACAGCATGCGTTTGCTGAAGAGGTGAAATCCCTCGGCGCACGCCTGCCAAACTTCACCAGCCACGTTTGGTATCATCAGCCGGAAAGCGCGGATGCCGGACGTTACGACGCGCAGGGCTTGATGGATTTGGCGAGCGTATCCTCGGCGCAGAACCAGGCCGAACGTCAGTTCTGGATCTGTGGTCCGCTGCCGTTTATGCAGTTTGTCGCACGTCAACTGGTTGATGCCGGCGTGAATGCCGATCGCATCCACTACGAAGTGTTTGGCCCGCACAAGGTGCTGTAAAACAAAAAAGCCTGCGCAAGGCAGGCTTTTACAGGCAATGCGCGAAGGGGCTTAAATCGCCTCTTCGTCCTCTTCACCGGTACGGATACGCACCACGCGCGCCACGTCAAAGACAAAGATTTTGCCGTCGCCGATTTTGCCGGTCTGCGCGGTTTTCATAATGGTTTCAACGCAGGTATCGACGATATCGTCACCTACCACCATTTCGATTTTCACTTTTGGCAGAAAATCGACCATGTACTCAGCGCCGCGATACAGCTCAGTGTGACCTTTCTGACGACCAAAGCCTTTCACTTCACTGACGGTCATCCCGGTGATGCCCACTTCAGCTAACGCTTCACGTACATCATCGAGTTTGAATGGTTTGATAATTGCATCGATCTTTTTCATGACAGATCCTTTTTTACTCCTTCCATGATGGACGGATACCGTTAGTATAATTGTTCCTGACGCTGCCGCAGCAAGCTACTCTTTAAATTCGCTGGCGTCCAATTCATGGCGCGACAGCAGCTTATAGAATTCAGTGCGGTTACGTCCAGCCAGACGCGCAGCGTTGGTGACATTTCCTTTGGTCATCTGCAGCAATTTACGCAGATAGTTCAGCTCAAACTGATTACGCGCTTCGACGAAAGTGGGCAACGCGGTATTTTCCCCTGCCAGCGCCTGTTCAACCAGCGCATCACCGATGACCGGCGCGGTACTTAAGGCGACGCACTGCTCAATCACGTTGACCAGCTGGCGCACATTGCCCGGCCATGCGGCGCTGACCAGCCGCTTCATCGCATCCACTGAGAAACTGCGCACAAAAGGTTTATGGCGATCGGCGGACTGGCGCAGCAGATGATTCGCCAGCAGCGGAATATCTTCAGCACGCTCGTGCAGCGCGGGAATTTTCAGATTCACCACGTTAAGACGATAGTAGAGATCTTCGCGGAAACTCTTCTTCTCCATCGCTTTGGGCAAATCGCGGTGCGTGGCGGAAATAATCCGCACGTTGATATCCAGATCGCGGTTGCTGCCTAACGGCCGCACTTTGCGCTCCTGCAACACACGCAGCAGTTTCACCTGCAGCGCCTGCGGCATATCGCCAATCTCATCAAGAAACAGCGTGCCGCCTTCGGCTGCCTGGAACAGACCTTCACGCGCGCTGACTGCGCCAGTAAAGGCGCCTTTAGCATGACCAAAGAGTTCAGATTCTAAAAGTTGTTCCGGCAGCGCACCGCAGTTGATGGCGATGAACGGCTTGGTGGCGCGCGGGCTGGCGGCGTGAATCGCCTGCGCCAGCACTTCTTTACCGGTGCCGCTTTGCCCATTGATCAACACGCTGACGTCAGATTGCGCCACCATGTGCGACTGCTCCAGCAAGCGCAGCATCTGCGGATTGCGGGTCACAATCGCTTCGCGCCAGCCGTCATCGCTGATCGGCGCGCGTTGAGCCAGCGCTTCATCTATCGCTTTATATAAGGCATCACGATCGACCGGTTTGGTCAGAAAGCTGAACACGCCTTGTTGCGTGGCGGAAACGGCTTCCGGGATCGATCCGTGCGCAGTAAGAATGATCACCGGCAAGCCCGCATGGCGCTTCTGCACTTCGCCGAACAGCGCCAGACCATCCATTTCGTCCATACGCAGGTCGCTGATCACCAAATCAACCTTCTCTTTCTGCAGATGGCGCAGGGCTTCCGGCCCGCTGGCGGCCGTCGCGACCTGATAGCCTTCGCTGCTCAGACGCATGCCGAGCAGTTTCAATAAGCCCGGATCGTCATCCACCAGCAGTAAACGTGCGGCTTGTTTCATGGTTACTGATCCTCACTTTGCACATCGCTGCCGCCGTGCGATATGTCGCTGCTGTCGGGCGCTTTGCGCGACGACAACTGGCGTTCAATATCGGTTAAACGCTCTAACTTGCGTTGGGTATCGGCCAGCGCCTGACGCATTTTGGTTTGCTGCTGGCGCAGGTTATCCATCTCCGCATCATTACTCTGCTGCAAAGCGGCGTAACGTCCGCGCGCTTCACTCAGCTCCAGTTGCGCCGCCTGATTGCTGCGCCACAGTTGCAGCAGCGGACGCACCGACGCCGGATAAGCCGCGCTGTAACCGTCTAAGGTGGTGACGAAATCACGACGCTCAACCGGCGTGACGTTACCGTTCGCGAGCAAGATGCCCTGTTTGAAGGCGCGCGCCCAGCCTTGTACCGGCCAACGACGTGCTTCCGCCCGCGCTTCGGCTGGCGATAAACGCTCGGCGCAATCCATGGCGCGCTGCCAATAGAGCGGATTGCCTGCGGCGGCAGGCGTTTCGATTTGCCACACGTTTTGGCAATCGGTCGCCAGATAATCCGGCAGGCGCACCTCCGGTTCAGGCACGCTGACGCCATTATGCTGCGTACGATCTTGTGACGGTGCCTGGCAGGCGCTGAGGCCCAAAACCAGCACTGCACTGGTCACAAGTTTGAATAGGGTTAATTTCATTAATCAGGCATTCCCGGCGCTGGTCGTCAGAATGATACGAAAACAGACATCCGCATCCTTGCGCGTTACCAACTGCAGATCGCCGTGCATCCTGCGCAGACAATCTTTGGCGATGCTTAAGCCCAGCCCGCTGCCTTTGACCGGCCCTTTGCGCTGTTGGCTGCCCTGATAAAAGGGCTCAAAAATCATCGCCTGCTCTTCAGCCGGAATCGGTGTGCCGGTGTTTGCCACCTCAATCCACACCTGGTTGCCCTTCTGCTGGCTCTGCAGCCAGATGTTACCGGATTCGCTGCCGTAGTTCACGGCGTTCGAATAGAGGTTATCGATCACCCGCTGCAGCAGCGTCGCTTCCGCCAGACAGTGATGCACTTGCAGATCAACATGTGTGGTCATTTCACGCGCATTGGCCGGCAACGAATGCACTTTTACCACCGAATCAATGATTTCATTTAGCGCCACGGGCTTCAGCGCCATCGGTCCGTCGGCCAGCTTGCGGTTGTAATCGAGCAACTGCTCAATTAGCCGCTGTAAATGACGGCTGCTGGTATCGAGAATCGCTACCACTTCCTGCTGCTCGGCATTCAGTGGTCCAGCGACCTGATCGGCCAGTAGTTCTGTGCCTTCACGCAGGCTGGCAAGCGGCGTTTTCAGCTCATGCGACAGATGCCGCAGAAATTCGTGGCGCTGCTCTTCCAGCCAGCTTAACCGCTCACTCAGCCAGACAATGCGCTGCCCCAGCGAACGGATCTCACGCGGACCACGGAAACTGCCGCTATCGCCCAGCGCTTTACCTTCGCCCAGTCGATTGATCATGCGTTCAACCCGTTTCACCGGCCCGATGATCATCCCCGTGAACAGCAAGACCAGCACCAGGCTGATCAGGAACAGAATCAGCGCCTGCCAGCCAAAAAACTGGCCGCGATCGGCGATTTCACGCTGCAGCTGTAAGCCGCGTGAAAACACCACTTCACGCGTTGCCTGCACCATTTGCGTGTTGGTATCGGAAAAGCGCTCCAGCGCGCTGGCGGCTTGCGCCTCGGGATTGCCGTTATCGCACTGCAGTTGCTGCAGCGGCGGCAAGGTGGTTTGCAGCACTTTGAAGGAGGGCAGATCGGGCAAACTGGCAGCGTGACTGCTGAGCATTTGGCCGTAGCGTGTCCACTGCGTTTGATACAGCTTCGCCAGCGACGCATCGCCGAGCACGCAATATTGACGATAGCTGCGCTCCAGCTCCAGCGCGGTTCGTGCCATCGCTTCGCTGCGACGCACATCGGTAAAGGTATTGCGGTTGGTATCCGCTGCCTGGTTGCTCAACGCCGAGAGACTTTCCCACGCTTGCCACGCCAGCACTAGCAACGGCAGCAGCACCAGCAGGAAAGCCATTAACACTAACTGCCGCAGGGATCGGGGAAACAAACGCCATTTCATCACAACCGCGCTTCCTTAAATGTGAGCTGCAGGCATGCTAGCGAAGTATCAAAACGGAAGAAAGGCCAGATATGAAAACGGCAGGCCTTTTGGCCTGCCGTGAGAGCGACGCCGCAGCATCGCTTGCAAAATAGGTGGAGCCTAACTCAACGTTGCGCCCGATGTTTGATAACGTTGCAAAGCAAACGATTATCGGTGAGGTGGACGACAGGCTCCGTTTGGTGCGTCATTCGGTTTTTATGAGCTCAGCCGCTAAAACGGGGCAATCATAAACAGGTGAATGAGCCACGCACAGAGTATAGCAAGTATCGTGCCAATAAATAAATAGCGTTTATTATCAGAGGAATGCCAGACAGGAAGCGGGATCCGGTAGAAAAGCGGACCGGCCGGTCAGTGAAAAGTGTCGCTGATTAGCAACGGGTTTGGTGCGCTAGTTTTCCGTCCTGATAAATCAATGAGTTAAATGTCACCTTTTGGCGACAGTGTAATGTCGGGATTGTCGTTGTTTTCCGACAGTTTGAGAATCATGCGGTTTTCAACAAGGTCGCCATGAATGGCGCCCCTACAAAACGCGCAGTAGAATAAAAAAGGCCGCTGTTTAGCGGCCTTTGTTTTGCTTATCCCAACTGCTTACGCGCGTTGCGGAAAATACGCATCCACGGGCTGTCTTCGCCCCACTCTGCCGGATGCCAGGAGTTGCTCACGGTACGGAACACACGCTCTGGGTGCGGCATCATAATGGTGACGCGACCGCTTTCGTTGGTTACCGCAGTGATGCCGTTTGGCGAGCCGTTCGGGTTGGCCGGATAGCTTTCTGTCACTTTGCCGAAGTTATCGACGAAGCGCAGCGCCACCAAGCCTTTGCTCTCCAGCTGTGCCAGATGCGCGCCGTCACGCACTTCGACAAAACCTTCACCGTGCGATACCGCGATTGGCATATGCGATCCAGCCATGCCATCCAGCAGCAGCGATGGACTCGCCGCCACTTCAACCAGGCTGAAACGCGCTTCGAAACGCTCGGACTGGTTGCGCACAAAGCGTGGCCACAGCTCGCTCCCCGGAATTAGTTCACGCAGGTTCGACATCATCTGGCAACCGTTACACACGCCAAGTGCCAGCGTTTGTGGACGATGGAAGAAGTTCTCGAACTCATCACGCACGCGGCCGTTGAACAGGATGGATTTCGCCCAGCCTTCGCCCGCGCCCAGCACGTCACCGTACGAGAAGCCACCGCAGGCAACCAGCGCCTGGAACTCTTCCAGACCGCGACGCCCAGCCAGCAGATCGCTCATGTGCACGTCAACCGCGGTAAAGCCCGCACGATGGAAGGCGGCGGCCATCTCCACGTGTGAGTTGACGCCTTGCTCACGCAGCACCGCCACACGCGGACGTGCACCCGTCGCAATCATCGGTGCCGCAACATCTTCTTCTGGCTTGAAGGTCAGATGGACGTTCAGACCTGGGTCATTATCGTCTTTCTTCGCTTCATGCTCCTGATCGGCACAGGCTGGGTTATCACGCAGACGCTGCATCTGCCAGGTGGTTTCTGCCCACCAGGTACGCAGCGTGGTACGGCTTTCGCTGTACACCGCGCTGTCGCCAGAGCGGATCACGAAACGATCGCCCGGCAGGGCTTTACCAATCACGTGCAGATTAGCGCTCAGGCCGTGGTCAGCGAACACCTTCTCGACTGCTGCACGATCCGCTGCGTTGATCTGCAGTACCGCGCCCAGCTCTTCGGTGAACAATGCAGCTAACGCATCGCTGCCCAGCGCGGCGATATCGGCTTCGATACCGCAGTGACCGGTGAAGGCCATCTCCGCCAGCGTGACCAGCAGGCCGCCGTCAGAACGGTCGTGGTAAGCCAGCAGTTTCTGCTCGGCCACCAGCGCCTGAATGGCGTTGAAGAAGCCCGCCAGCTGCGTGGCATCACGCACGTCGGCAGGCTTGTCGCCCAGCTGACGATAAACCTGCGACAGCGCGGTGGCGCCGAGCGTGTTCGCGCCGTTGCCCAGATCCAGCAGCAGCAGCAGGTTGTCTTGATCCGCCTGCAGCTGCGGCGTCACGGTGCGACGCACATCTTCCACGCGCGCAAAGGCGGTGATCACCAGCGACAGCGGCGAAGTCATTTCGCGCTGCTCGGTACCTTGCTGCCAGCGGGTTTTCATCGACATTGAGTCTTTGCCCACCGGAATGGTGATACCCAGCGCAGGACACAGCTCTTCGCCGACCGCTTTAACCGCAGCGTACAAGCCTGCGTCTTCGCCTGGGTGACCGGCGGCGGCCATCCAGTTGGCAGACAGCTTAACGCGCTGCAGCGAACCAATTGAGGTTGCTGCGATGTTGGTCAGCGCTTCACCGACGGCGAGGCGACCCGAAGCCGCGAAGTCGAGCAATGCGACGGGGGCACGTTCGCCGAGGGAGAACGCTTCACCGTGATAGCTATCGAGGCTGGCGGTGGTGACGGCGCAGTTCGCAACCGGAATCTGCCATGGACCTACCATCTGATCGCGCGCGACCATGCCGGTTACGCTGCGGTCACCAATGGTGATCAGGAAGGTTTTTTCCGCCACGGTCGGCAAGTGCAGCACGCGATTCACCGCATCCGCTACGGTAATCCCGTCACGCTGCAGCGCTTCGCCGTTGGCCTGTTGGCTGGCAACATCACGCGTCATCTTCGGCGTTTTGCCCAGCAGCACGTCGAGCGGCATGTCGATTGGCTTGTTGTCGAAATGGCTGTCGGCGAGGTTCAGATGCAGCTCTTCGGTGGCTTCACCGATGACCGCATACGGCGCGCGTTCACGCTGGCACAGCTCGTCGAACAGCGCCAGTTTCTCCGGCGCGACCGCCAGCACATAACGTTCCTGCGACTCGTTACACCACACTTCCAGCGGGCTCATGCCTGGCTCATCGCTGAGGATGTCGCGCAGGTTGAAGTTGCCGCCACGATTACCGTCGCTCACCAGTTCTGGCATGGCGTTCGAAAGTCCGCCCGCGCCGACGTCATGGATGAACAGAATCGGGTTGGCTTCGCCCAGCTGCCAGCAGCGGTCAATCACTTCCTGGCAACGACGCTCCATTTCTGGGTTGTCGCGCTGTACTGACGCAAAGTCGAGATCGGCATCCGATTGGCCTGACGCCATTGACGATGCCGCGCCGCCGCCCAGACCGATATTCATGGCCGGACCACCGAGCACGATCAGTTTGGCACCGACCACGATTTCGCCTTTCTGCACGTGATCGGCACGGATGTTACCGATGCCGCCCGCCAGCATGATGGGCTTGTGATAGCCGCGCAGTTCTACGCCATTGTGGCTGTTGACGCGCTCTTCGTAGGTACGGAAGTAGCCGTTCAGGGCTGGACGACCAAATTCGTTGTTGAACGCCGCGCCGCCCAATGGGCCTTCGGTCATGATATCCAGCGCGGTGACGATGCGATCCGGCTTACCGAAATCCTCTTCCCACGGCTGTTCAAAGCCAGGAATACGCAGATTCGATACCGAGAAACCGACCAGACCGGCTTTTGGCTTCGCGCCACGTCCGGTTGCGCCTTCGTCACGAATTTCGCCACCGGAACCGGTCGCAGCACCCGGCCACGGCGAAATGGCGGTTGGGTGGTTATGGGTTTCGACTTTCATCAGGATATGTGCGGCTTCCTGATGGAATTCATATTCGCCCTTCTGCGCATCGGCGTAGAAGCGGCCAACCTCAGAACCTTCCATTACCGCGGCGTTGTCTTTATAGGCAGACAGCACGTGCTCAGGATTGTGTTCAAAGGTGTTCTTGATCATTTTAAACAGCGACTTCGGCTGCTTTTCGCCGTCGATAATCCAGTCGGCGTTGAAGATCTTGTGACGACAATGCTCGGAGTTTGCCTGCGCAAACATGTAGAGCTCGATGTCGTTTGGATTGCGGCCCAGCTTAGTAAAGGCATCAAGCAGGTAATCGATCTCATCATTGGCCAGCGCCAGGCCCAGCGTGGTGTTGGCCTGCTCCAGCGCGCTGCGGCCGGCGCCCAGCACGTCAACGCTTTTCAGCGGCTGCGGCTGATGGTGAGCAAACAGCTGCTGCGCATCGTTGAGATCAGCGAACACCGTTTCCATCATGCGGTCATGCAGCAGGCTAGCCAGTTGCTGCCACTGTGCTTCCGTCAGCTCAGGTGCCTGCACATAGAAGGCCATACCGCGCTCAAGACGCAATACCTGTGGCAGATCGCAGTTATGGGCGATGTCGGTGGCTTTCGATGACCACGGTGAGATGGTGCCGGGACGCGGCGTTACCAGCAACAGACGCCCTTGTGGCGCGTGTTCGGCGAGAGAAGGACCGTATTTCAGCAGGCGTTGCAGGCGGGCTTGCTCATCCGCGCTGAGCGGTGCACTAACATCGGCAAAATGGACGTACTCGGCGTAAATATCACTCACCGGAAGGTGAGCGTCCTGAAAGCGGGTCAGCAGTTTGTTTACACGAAATGCCGACAGAGCGGGCGAACCACGCAGAATTTCCATCATTAAAGATCTCTCGTCTTTGAAGTGCCGGGCGACGCTTCATTGGGCGCAACAGGGGAAAACGGGCGGTATTATAGAGAAACAGCACGGGTTACGAAACCGTTTGCGCATAAATTCTGGCACCTGGCGTTTGGCTGAATTTTGCACAATTCTTGCTATAAAAGTTGCCCTGCCCCTTTTTGTTGCGCAAAATGCCCCTCGCTCTGGGAGTTAAAACAACATAAATACTGCCTTTAAAAGACAGAGGCCTGTGAGCCATTACGAGACAACTATTTGAAACGCCTAAAAATAAACTATCTGTTTATCGGTCTGATCACCGTGCTACTTGCGCTAGCATTGTGGCCTTCAATCCCGTGGTACGGGGGCGGAACAGACGCGCTATCACAGATCAAATCACGCGGAGTGCTGCGCATCAGTACCGTTAACTCTCCGCTGACTTACTACACCATTAACAATGCACCAGCCGGTATGGATTACGAGCTGGCGAAGCGCTTCGCCGATTACCTTGGCGTGAAACTGGAAGTTGAGGTGCGTCCTAACCTCGGCGATCTGTTTGACGACCTTGATGACGGTAAAGCGGATTTGCTGGCGGCCGGCTTGATCTACAACAGCGAGCGCCTCGCGCACTACCAAAGTGGCCCGAGTTACTATTCGGTGTCGCAGCAGCTGGTGTACCGCATTGATAAGCCTCGCCCGAAGAATCTCGGCGATCTCAAAGGCCGCCTGATTGTGCAGTCCGGTTCGGCATATCTGTCAACTTTACGTTCCGCCAAAGCTGACAGCTATCCCGATCTCGACTGGGCGATCTCCACCGATCAGGGCCAGAAAGCGCTGCTTGAAGCGGTCGCTGACGGCAAACTCGATTACACGGTGGGCGATTCGGTCACCATCGGCCTGCTGCAGCGCATTCATCCGCAGCTGGCGGTGGCATTTGATGTGACCGACGAAGAGCCGGTAACCTGGTATTTACCGCGCAACGAAGACGACAGCCTGAGCGCGGCGATGCTCGACTTCTACAGCCAGATGGGCGAGGAAGGCGCGATGGCGCGACTGGAGGAGAAGTATCTCGGCCACGTTGGCACCTTCGATTACGTTGATACCCGCACCTTCCTGCGCGCCATTGATAACACGCTGCCGGATATCAAACCGCTGTTTGAGAAATATTCCGCCAGCATGGATTGGCGTTTACTGGCGGCGATCTCCTATCAGGAGTCGCACTGGAATCCGCAGGCCACATCGCCAACCGGCGTGCGCGGCATGATGATGTTGACGCGTAATACCGCCGACAGCCTTGACGTTGACGATCGCCTCGATCCCGAACAGAGCATTCGCGGCGGCAGCGAATATCTCAAGCGCATGATGGAGAAAGTACCGGAAACCATTCCTGAAGATGAACGTATCTGGTTCGCGCTGGCGGCATACAACATGGGCTACGCGCACATGTTGGACGTACGCAAGCTAACGGCGAAACAGGGCGGCAATCCAGACAGCTGGGCCGATGTGAAGCTGCGTTTGCCGATGCTGAGCCAGAAGCGCTACTACACGCAAACCACCTACGGCTACGCGCGCGGCCACGAAGCCTATAACTACGTGGAGAATATCCGTAAGTATCAAATCAGTTTGGTGGGATATTTGCAGGAGCAGGAGAAGCGTTTAGCGCAGCAGTCAGCGCTGGAAGCGGAGTTAGGCGCCGGTTACCCGGCGGTCGAACCGAAAATTGCCATGAATTAACCGGTGCGCTGCGCCTGACGCAGCGCCTTCTTCTGCTCGCGACGCATGCGGAAGAAGTCACTCAGCATCCCGGCACACTCTTCCGCCAGCACACCGTAATCAATCTGAATTTGGTGATTCATGCCGGGATGACCAATCACATCCAGCAGTGAACCGGCCGCGCCGGTTTTCTCATCTTTAGCGCCATACACCAGCCGCGTGATGCGGCTGTGCACCATCGCACCGGCGCACATCACGCAGGGTTCCAGCGTGACGTAGAGCGTGGTATCCAGCAGACGATAGTTTTCCAGTACTTTGCCGCCCTGACGCAGCGCCATGATCTCGGCATGTGCGGTGGGATCGTGCTGACCAATCGGCCGATTCCAGCCTTCGCCAATCACCTTGTCACCCTGCACCAGCACCGCCCCAACCGGTACTTCGCCCTGCTCCCACGCGCGCTTCGCCAGTTCCAGCGCATAACGCATCCAGTATTCATCAGTTTGTGGGTTCACCGGGCAACTCCTGCGGGCAATAAAAGGCGGCGCATTATAGCGATGCTGCTGCCGGAATCGAAGCGTTATTCCAGCTGTTGCAGCTCACCGCTCGGCGTGACGCGCCAGCGGTGCTGACAGAAGAACAGCAGCGGGTTGTCCTGTTTGCTGTCGCTGTAGCCGCTATACAGTTGCAGCGGCGTGCCGATTTTCTCCTCCAGCTGCGCCACCTTTTCATGGCCGAGACAGCGCATCGACAGCAAGCGTCCGCCGCGGCCTGGTTTCATCTGGCTGGCGATCAGCTGTACGCGCGGTAAGAAGGCCGAATCGAAATAGACTTGCTCCACCAGCGACTGCGGCGAACCGGTAATCAGCCAGACATCGGCATCGCTGCTGCTGAGATAGTCGGTGAGTCGCTGCTGCACCATCGGAAACGCAGTAACACGCTGGCGGAACCACTCAGCGAATTCCGCCTCACGCTGGCGCAGTCGTGTTTCGCTGTGGCCGAAGGTAATCGCCCACAGCAATAAACTCATCGGCCAGCGCGCGGCGCGCCCTTTAATCAGCATGCCAAGACCAATCACCGGTAACAGCGGCACCACCAGCAGCAGATTGATCGGCTGACGTCGCAGCAGATAGCGCATAAAGGTGCCAAACATGTCTTGCTGATGTAGCGTGCCATCGAGATCGAAAAACACCACGCGTCGTTGTGTACCCTTTGTCAAACAGCACTCCTTCTCTATCCTTCGTGGTTTATGCACTACAGTGTAGCCAGCTTCGGCGTTCGAGGCGAAAGCTGCTATTTTTAATTCCAGTGACTACAATGCCATTTGAATAGTTTATTCTTCGCGTTTACGCGCTGTTTGCGGATAAAGGAATTAAGGATCGAACCATGAGTTCATTGCTGCGCATTCGTCAGCTTTACCCTCGACTGGCGCTAAATGAGCGTCGGCTGGCGGATTTTTTGCTGTCGCAGCCGGATCGTGCACGGCATCTCAGTTCACAAAAACTCGCCGAGGAATCGGGCGTTAGTCAGTCCAGCGTGGTGAAATTTGCCCAGAAGCTGGGCTACAAAGGGTTTCCGGCACTGAAGCTGGCGCTGAGCGAATCGATGGCCGATCGCGATGCGATTACCGTGCATAACCATATTCTCAGTGACGATCCGCTGAAAGTGGTTGGCGAAAAGCTGCTGACCGAGAAGATCTCGGCGATCCGCGCCACGCTGGACATCAACAGCGAAGAGAAGCTGCTGCAAACCTTGCAGCTGCTGAAAAACGCCAATCGTATTTTGCTGGTTGGCATCGGCGCGTCCGGTTTAGTGGCGAAAGATTTTTCGTGGAAGCTGATGAAGATCGGCATCAATGCGGTAGCGGAACAGGATATGCATGCTTTGCTCGCCAGCGTGCAAGCGATGGCGCCAGGCGATGTGCTGCTGGCGATTTCCTATACTGGCGAACGCCGCGAAATCAATCTGGCGGCGCAGGAAGCGGCGCAGGTCGGTGCCGATGTGCTGGCCTTTACCGGCTTTACGCCGAATGCCCTGCAGCAGTGCGCCACCGTTTGCCTCTACACCGTGGCAGAAGAGCAGAGCACGCGCAGTGCGGCGATCTCGTCGACCAGCGCGCAGCTGGCGCTGACCGATCTGCTGTTTATGGCGCTGGTACAAAACGATCCAGAACGCGCCTCCAGCCACATTCGCCACAGCGAAGAGTTGGTGAAAAAGCTGGTCTGATGAGATCAGGCGCGTATAATACCCGCGCCTTTTCTGCTGTTATTGGACTTCCGCTATGGCCCTGCTCATCACCACTAAATGCATTAATTGCGATATGTGCGAACCTGAATGCCCAAACCAGGCAATCAGCTTAGGCGACGCGATTTATGAGATTGATGTCGACCGCTGCACCGAGTGCGTGGGCCATTATGATGTGCCGACCTGCCAAAGCGTCTGCCCGATTGATAACACTATCATTACCGATCCACAGCACCCGGAAAGCCGCGAGGCGCTGTGGGAGAAGTTCGTGGTGTTGCACCCTTAGTTCTCAATAATCACCGTTGCGCAGGCATAATGGCGTTCATCCGCTAACGTCACATGCACGTGTTTCACACCGAGCTGGCTGGCAATTACCTTGGCCTGCTCAAAGAAACGTAATCCCGGTTTGCCCAGCGCATCGTTGTACACTTCGAACTGATTGAAGGCCAGACCACCGCGAATGCCGGTGCCGAAGGCTTTCGCGGCAGCCTCTTTCACCGCAAAACGTTTAGCCAGAAAGCGCACCGGTTGCTGGTGCGCCTGATACTGCTGCCATTCTGCTTCGCTTAATACGCGGCGCGCCAGACGATCGCCGGAGCGCTCAATGACGCCAGCAATGCGCTCGATCTCTACGATATCGCTGCCGAGTCCGAGAATCGCCATTAGCGACGCGCTTCCCGCATCAGCTGCTTCATTTCGCTGACCGCATCGGCCAGACCGCTGAACAGCGCGCGACCAATAATCGCATGGCCGATATTCAGCTCATGCATCTCCGGCAGTTCAGCAATCGGCTGCACGTTGTGGTAAGTCAAACCGTGGCCGGCATTCACTTTCAGGCCCAGGCTGGCGGCGAAAGTTGCGGCTTTACGGATGCGCGACAGCTCAGCCTGCCGCGCGAGACCTTCGGGCGCTTCGGCATAGGCGCCGGTGTGAATTTCGATATAAGGCGCGCCGCTGGCAACCGCCGCTTCAATCTGGCGGTGATCGGCATCGATAAACAGTGACACCAGAATGCCGGCGTCGCTTAACAGGCGCACCGCCGCATTAATTTTGTCCTGCTGACCCGCCACATCCAGCCCGCCTTCGGTGGTCACTTCCTGACGCTTTTCCGGCACCAGACAAACGAAGTGTGGCTTAATTTCGCAGGCAATGTCGATCATCTCGTCCGTTACCGCCATCTCCAGATTCATGCGCGTCTGGATGGTGTCACGCAGAATGCGTACATCGCGGTCGGTAATGTGGCGGCGATCTTCACGCAGATGCACGGTAATGCCGTCAGCACCGGCCTGCTCAGCAACAAACGCGGCCTGCACCGGATCGGGATAGTTTGTGCCACGTGCGTTACGTACGGTGGCAATGTGGTCAATGTTGACGCCTAACAGCAACTCAGCCATGACAATCCTTAAATGTGTTCAGTGTGTTTGCAGTGTACCGCGCTGAATATATCAGGCGGTACGACCAGCGCTAGTCGTTTGCCACATCTGGTTTCTTTTTTGGCACAAACTGGCGAAACAGTTCCTGACTCTTCAGCGGCTTGCCGCCTAGATAGGGCTTCAGCGCCATACGCGTAAAGCGTTTGGCGGCGCGCAGGGTATCGGCATCGGGGAATTCGCGTTCCCACAACGCACGCAGCTGGCGGCCGGTAAAGCTGCGTTGATTGACCACCAAACTGGCGATAAAGCCCTTCTCTTCGCGGTAGCTGTAGGTCATGCCATCAGCCACCTCTTCGCCGCTGCCGGCACAATGCAGAAAATCCACGCCGTAGCCGAGATGCCCGAGCAGCGCCAGCTCAAAGCGCCGCAGCGCCGGTTCAGGCGAGCCGTTGCCTGCCGCCAGCGTTTGGATGCAATTCAGATAATCGAAGAACATGTCAGAGAAGGGAATTTGCTGCTCCAGCACGCGCGATAGCAGCTCGTTGACGTAGAGTCCGCAATACAGCGTGATGCCGCTGAGCGGCAATGCCAGCGAAACGGCTTCGGCATTGCGCAGCGTTTTGACGTCACCGCGTCCGCCCCAGCGCACCAGCAGTGGCGTAAAGGGTTGCAGTGCACCTTTTAGTTGGGAGCGGCGCGAGCGGGCGCCTTTGGCAAGGACGCGGACGCGCCCTTCGCTTTCGCTGAACAGGTCGAGGAGCAGGCTGGTTTCGCTGTAAGGGCGACTATGCAGCACAAAGGCGCGTTGCCAGCCTTCCATTACTTAACCTTCGTCAGAGTAACCTAAGCTGCGCAGCGCACGTTCATCGTCCGCCCAGCCCGATTTCACTTTAACCCACAGTTCGAGATGCACTTTCGCTTCAAACATCTCTTCCATGTCTTTACGCGATTCAATGCCGATGGTTTTGATCTTGGCGCCTTTATTGCCGATGACCATCTTCTTCTGGCCTTCGCGCTCAACGAGGATCAGGCCATTGATGTCATAGCCGCCGCGATCGTTCGAAACAAACTGCTCAATTTCGACGGTAACGGAGTAAGGCAGCTCAGCGCCAAGGAAGCGCATCAATTTTTCACGGATGATCTCCGACGCCATAAAGCGCTGCGAGCGGTCGGTGACATAATCTTCCGGGAAATGATGCTCAGATTTTGGCAGGCATTTACGCGCAATCGCCGCAATCGCATCCACATTTTTGCCGCTTTCCGCAGAGATCGGCACGATTTCGAGGAAGTTCATCTGCTGGCTAAGGAACTGCAGATGAGGCAACAGAATGCTCTTGTCCTGAATGTTGTCGACTTTATTGATCGCCAACACCACAGGAACCTGGTTATCACGCAGCTTGTTGAGCACCATCTCATCGTCTGGCGTCCAGCGCGTGCCTTCAACCACAAAGATCACCAGCTCAACGTCACCGATAGAGCTGCTGGCCGCACGGTTCATCAGGCGGTTAATCGCCCGCTTCTCTTCCATGTGCAGCCCTGGCGTATCCACGTAGATCGCCTGATAAGCGCCTTCGGTATGGATGCCCATAATACGGTGACGCGTGGTTTGCGGCTTGCGTGACGTGATCGACACTTTCTGCCCCAGCAACTGGTTCAGCAAAGTGGATTTACCGACGTTTGGTCGGCCTACAATCGCGACAAAGCCGCTGTATGTTTCGAGTTCGCTCATTCGAGTCCTGACTTGGGCAGCGCCGCTTTCGACGCTGCGATGTGACTATTTATTCGAGGCCAAGCTTAATTAACGCCTGTTCGGCAGCTGCTTGCTCGGCTTTACGGCGGCTGGAGCCAATGCCCACCACCGGTTCTGCCATGCCACTCACCTGACAGTGAATGGTGAATTCCTGATCGTGGGCTTCGCCACGCACCTGCACCACCAAATAAGATGGCAGCGGCAGATGACGTCCCTGCAAATACTCCTGCAGGCGCGTTTTCGGATCTTTTTGCTTATCGCCCGGACTGATCTGTTCCAGTCGCGAGTGATACCAGTCGAGAATTAACTTTTCGACGGTTTGAATGCTGCTATCGAGGAAGATGCCGCCAATTAAAGCTTCAACGGTGTCCGCGAGGATCGATTCACGACGGAAACCGCCGCTTTTCAGCTCGCCCGGACCGAGGCGTAAACATTCGCCAAGGTCGAACTCCCGCGCCATCTCCGCCAGCGTATTGCCGCGCACCAGCGTGGCACGCATGCGGCTCATGTCGCCTTCGTCCACACGCGGGAAGCGGTGATAGAGCGCATTGGCGATCACGTAGCTGAGAATAGAATCGCCAAGAAATTCAAGACGTTCATTATGTTTGCTGCTGGCGCTACGATGCGTCAGTGCCTGCTGCAATAAATCCGGATGAGTAAAAGTGTAGCCCAGTTTGCGCTGCAGCTTGTTAATGACGATGGGGTTCATGCTATTCCAGTTGTTCTGTGCGTCTATCACTGCATACGAAACAGGGCTGAGGTTCCAACCTGTTCTGTTTCGTGTGCACTGGCCTCCCGAAAGAGAGGCCAACCTTTTTTAAAGCTAATTAGTGAATCCCACCAATGCGGCTAAAGCGCACGCCGGTCGGCCACTGTCCTTCTTGTTTCTCGAAGCTCATCCAGATGGCCACCGCTTTGCCGACCAGATTCTTCTCGGGCACAAAGCCCCAGTAGCGGCTGTCGGCGCTGTTATCGCGGTTATCACCCATCATGAAATACTGCCCTTGCGGCACAATCCAGGTCGATTGCGGCTGGCCCGGCTGCTGATAATACATGCTTGCCTGACTTTGCGCTTCGTTTACCAGCAAGATATCGTGCGTTACGTTGCCCAATGTCTCTTTACGGGTGCCGAGACGCAGGCCGCCCTTCATGGTTTCGCCCTGCGGCGCCTGGAAGAAGCCGTTACCGGTTTCATTGCCATCAAAGCCGCTGAAGGTCTGAATGAAGTTGCTTGGCTCAACGTTAGTGTAAGTCACCGGCAGCGCAGTGTCGCAATTGCCGCTGCTGCAACCCGGATTGATGGTCAGGGTTTTGCTGTAAGGATCAAACACCACTTTGTCGCCCGGCAAGCCAATCACGCGCTTGATGTAGTCCACGCTGGGATCTTTCGGGTATTTGAATACCGCGACATCACCGCGCTGCGGATGGCCAGTTGGGATCAGCGTGGTTTGGGTAATCGGATCTTTAATGCCGTAAGCAAACTTCTCCACGAGGATGAAGTCGCCAATCAGCAGCGTTGGCATCATTGAGCCCGATGGAATCTGGAACGGCTCAAAAATAAACGAACGCACGATCAACACCACCGCCAGCACCGGGAACACCGATGCGGTGGTTTCTACCCAACCCGGCTGCGCGGCTACTTTCGCCAGCGTTTTACTGTCGAGTGCGTTGCCGGCCTGCGCTTGCGCAGCAGCCTGCTTCGCACGACGCGCCGGTGCCCATTTGAAGCGATCGATACACCAGATAACGCCAGTGATCAGCGTTGCGATCACTAAAACCAGGGCGAACATGTTAGCCATTAAAAATCCTTATTTGCTGTCTTTACCGACATGCAGAATGGCAAGGAATGCTTCCTGCGGCAGCTCAACGTTGCCGACCTGCTTCATTCGCTTCTTACCGTCTTTCTGCTTCTGCAACAGTTTCTTCTTACGGCTCACGTCACCGCCATAGCATTTCGCCAGGACGTTTTTACGCAGCTGTTTTACCGTTGAGCGAGCGATAATGTGGTTGCCGATTGCCGCCTGAATCGCAATATCAAACTGCTGACGTGGGATCAGATCTTTCATCTTCTCTACCAGATCGCGGCCACGATATTGTGAGTTATCACGGTGAGTAATCAGCGCCAGCGCATCAACACGTTCTGAGTTAATCATCACGTCGACACGCACCATGTCAGAGGTCTGGAAACGTTTGAAGTTGTAATCCAGCGAGGCATAACCGCGCGAGGTTGATTTCAGACGGTCGAAGAAGTCGAGAACCACTTCCGCCATCGGAATCTCATACGTCAGCGCAACCTGCTTGCCGTGGTAAACCATGTTGGTTTGCACGCCACGTTTTTCGATACACAGCGTAATGACGTTGCCGAGGAACTCCTGCGGCAGCAGCATGTGACACTCCGCAATCGGCTCGCGCAGCTCAGCAATATTATTCAGCGGTGGCAGCTTCGACGGGCTATCAACGTAGATGGTTTCACCATCGGTGGTTTCCACTTCATACACTACGGTTGGCGCGGTGGTGATCAGATCCAGATCGTATTCACGCTCCAGACGTTCCTGAATGATCTCCATGTGCAGCAGACCGAGGAAGCCGATGCGGAAACCGAAGCCCAGCGCCGTTGAGCTCTCTGGCTCGTAGAACAGTGACGCATCGTTCAGGCTTAATTTGCCCAGCGCATCACGGAACGCTTCATAGTCGTCAGAACTGATTGGGAACAGACCGGCGTAAACCTGTGGCTTCACTTTCTTGAAGCCAGGCAACACTTTCTCCGCCGGATTGCGCTGCAAGGTCAGCGTATCGCCCACCGGTGCGCCGAGGATGTCTTTAATCGCACACACCAGCCAGCCTACTTCACCGCAGTTCAGCTCGTTGCGATCAACACGCTTCGGCGTGAAGATGCCGAGACGGTCAGCGTTGTAGCTTTGACCCGAGCTCATGACTTTAACTTTGTCGCCTTTGCGCAGCGTGCCGTTCTTAATACGAATCAGCGATACTACGCCAAGGTAGTTATCGAACCAGGAATCGATGATCAGCGCCTGCAGCGGACCTTCCGGATCGCCTTCTGGCGGCGGGATGTCACGCACCAGACGTTCCAGCACGTCGGGCACTCCGACGCCGGTTTTCGCCGAGCAACGCACCGCATCGGTCGCGTCAATGCCGACGATATCTTCAATCTCTTCCGCTACGCGCTCTGGATCGGCGGCAGGCAGGTCGATTTTGTTCAGTACCGGTACCACTTCCAGATCCATTTCCATTTCCATTGCGGTGTAGCAGTTTGCCAGCGTCTGAGCTTCAACGCCCTGCCCTGCATCGACCACCAGCAATGCTCCTTCACACGCCGCCAGCGAGCGGGAAACTTCATACGAGAAGTCAACGTGACCGGGTGTATCGATAAAATTGAGCTGGTAAGTTTCACCGTTCAGCGCTTTGTAATCGAGCGTCACGCTCTGCGCTTTAATGGTAATGCCGCGCTCACGTTCCAGATCCATGGAGTCCAGAACCTGCGCCGCCATCTCACGATCGCTCAGGCCACCACAAATTTGAATCAAACGGTCTGAGAGCGTTGATTTGCCGTGGTCAATGTGAGCGATGATGGAGAAATTTCGTATGTGCTTCATTTATATGAATATCTTCACGTAGAAAATCAGTGGGAAACTTGAGCACAGACACATTCAGGAAAGTGAGCTTTACCCGGAACCCTGTCGGCCTCATTAATGACGACGCATATTACACTGTTAACGCCGCGCGTTAAAGAATGGAACTGTGGGGAATCGCAACAGATTTCAGCGGTTAAGCCGATTGGGAAAGGCCGCATCAAATGCGGCCTGGACGGGGATCAGGCTTCGCTTTCCACGCGCAACGCATCAGGCGGTAACGCAACGCTGAGAATCACCGGCTGGAAAGCCTCGCGATCGCCGAAGAGTTTGGATACACCTTTCGCGACGATAAAGCCGCCAATGCCGCCCAACAGCGCGCCACAGGCCGCAGCCAGATCGCTGGCGAATAGCATCTGGAAGATGCCAGCCACTAAAAACAGGCCAAACAGCGGCGTCATGTAAACCAGCAAGGCAGAACCCAGCAGGCTGCTTTCGCGGATGCCTAACTCAATGCGCTGGCCGGGTTGCAACGGCTGCGCGCTGGGGATAGTCATCACGTGGGCATTTTTCGGCCCCAGTTGATTAAGCGCATGGCTGCCGCAGCCTTTACGCGCTGAGCAGCTGTTACAAGACGTTTTCGCTTCCGTGTGCAGTGTGGCGATGCCTTCTTTCCACGCCACCACGGTGGCCCATTCTTTCATCATTTTGGTGAACCCGAATCTATGCTGTCCGCAATACGTTTGGCAGTGGCTGGCGGTAACTCACCCACTACCGTGATTTCGTTATTATTGCGCACTTCTGTCTGCACCGTACGACGCCCAGTGCGCAATGCCTGCACGCTGCTGCTTTTATCTGCTGGCGTAACGTTGATTGCAAAGCTAAACAGGCCATCACTGTACAGGCGCGATTCGACAGTTTTGTTCATCGACGGGATATCGCGGCGGCTTTGTGAGATCAGTTTCATGCCCGCCGGAAGCCAGTTTGGCTGCCAGCTGAGTTCAACTTTGTCACCGGCCGGTAACGACAGCGATGGCGGCAAGTTGGCCTTCTCCAGCCCTTGCATCAGATTGCGTACGCCTTCATCGACGGCAAAGCTGATTACGCGGAACTGTTCCAGCGTTTCACCGTCTCGATCGAGCAGATCAATACGCAGCGGCAATTTAGTGTCCACATCCAGCCACACGACATAGCTGTAGCGTGTGCCATCGCGTGACACGATGCGCACCACTTCGCACATCTGATCGGCCATGCGCGAGCGGCCCACCGGAATGAAATCGTAGGCCTCACCCAAACGGGAGAAGTCGGCGAACATCAAACCGGGTAACGCATCAATGATGTGATTGCCCGGCAGCGAGAAGGGATCTAATCCCGGCTCGAAATAGCTGATGTCGTTTCCGCGCTGAATCACTTCACGGCGCGGCCCGTCCATCTGCAACAGTTGGGCGAAGATACGATTGTCGATAACCGCGTGGCGATAACGCAGAGATTCAATGCCGAGACGCGAGACATTGATGTAGGCAAATTCGTAGTTGAGGTTCTGGCTTGCCTGCTCCATCTGTTGCAACAACGCCCCGGACGCAGAGGTCTGCGCCGAGGCGATAGATGAGCAAAACAGGCTGCCTGCCAGCAGGCTAACGGCACACCAAAGCTGCTTCATTACTGCTGCTGAGTTCCTAACGACTGATTTCCGGGAACATTAGCCTGAGCCTGTTGCGGATCGTTTTTCTCAAACTGAACCTGATCGGCATGCAGACGACGTTGCAGTTCATAATCCTGCAGCATGGCATTCACGCGACGACGCTGTTCCTGCACCTGCTGATTAGAGCTGTTGGTGTCGAAGGCTTCAGAAGGCACGCCTAAGCTGACCGGTGACGCTTTACCCATCATCGGCAAGGTGTTGAATGCCGGTGAATCGGAGGTTTCAGTCGCGCTGCCAGTTGGTGAGCTGTTGTAGTGCTGAACACCGACAATCACCGCCAGTGAGACACAAGCAGCCACACCGACTTGCGTCAGCTGTGCCGCCCAACTGCCACCACGACGCCAGAACGGCATCTTCTCGTAGCGTGACGGTTCAGGCTGCGCTTCAGGGATCAGCGGAGTGACTTTGCGTGCCGGCTCGTTTTCGATGGCCGCAGCCACGCGTGCGGAGATATCAAAATGCAGCACTTCTCCGATATCACCTCGTAAGGTGTCGCGGATGAGATGGTAGCTTTCCCAGCTGTGCTGAAGATCCGCATCCTTCGACAACGATGCCAACAGCTCGTTATCTAAAGTTTCACCATCCATTAAAGCGGAAAGTTTTTCTTTCTGCATGCCTTGGTACCCTTCCAGTAGCCGTTATCACTGACGTTGGATAAGCGGTTGAACTTTATTATCAATAGCCTCTCGTGCACGGAAGATACGCGAACGTACGGTACCGACCGGACAATCCATGATGACGGCAATCTCTTCGTAACTCAGACCATCCAATTCCCTGAGGGTAATGGCCATACGAAGATCTTCGGGAAGCGCCTCAATGGTGCGAAAGACAATTTGTTTCAGTTCCTCAGACAACATTAAGTTCTCAGGGTTCGAAATTTCTTTCAGTGCACCTGCACTTTCGAAATTTTCCGCATCAATAGCATCCACATCACTGGATGGCGGACGTCGCCCCTGAGCAACCAGATAATTTTTCGCTGTGTTTACCGCGATGCGGTACAGCCATGTATAAAAGGCGCTGTCGCCACGGAACGATTCCAGTGCGCGATACGCTTTGATAAAAGATTCCTGAACCACATCAGGCACATCGCCTGACGGAACATAGCGTGAAACCAGGCTCGCCACTTTATGCTGGTATCGAATCACCAGTAAATTAAAGGACTTTTGATCTCCCTTCTGAACCCGCTCAACGAGAACCTGATCCGTTAACTGCTCGCTCATCCGAGGTAATATCTCCCCAAAACTTTTTTATGCGTAAGTGAACTGCCAGCACATCTCATTATTCTGAGCAAGCATGCGCTTAGAGTGACCAATTGGCCCGAAGTTCACTACGACCAGAATTTTTCCGTATCGGAACCACGACATCATTGTTGTTGATTGTCTTTCAGTGTAGCGACTCGCCACGCTGGTGGTGTCTTTTGCGGCACCGATAATCGCTGGCAGAGTACCTTATGACGCCGTCATTTTCACCTTTATTACCTGAATTTTCAGAGTGTTTGATATAAAAAACACATTGTGCTCAATTTCAGAGTTAACTTACTGAATTCACGCTACTATCTCTACTCGCTGAAGAATTTTTCCGCGCAATTTGTTCAAAATACTTCACAGCATCCCCATCCCGGCTTATGCTCAAGCCACCTTTTGTTTAGTAAATTAAACACCATGACTTCTCTCCCGGAATATCAGTGTGATGTCCTCATCGTCGGCAGCGGTGCGGCAGGTTTATCGTTAGCGCTGCGCTTAGCGCCGCATTATCAGGTTACCGTGCTGAGTAAAGCGCAGGTGAATGAGGGATCAACGCTGTATGCGCAGGGCGGGATTGCGGCGGTGTTTGATGAAACAGACAGCATCGAATCTCACGTTGAAGACACGCTGGTTGCTGGCGCCGGCTTGTGCGACCGCGAAACGGTGAGCTTTATCGCCAGCAATGCGCGTCACTGCGTGCAGTGGCTGATTGATAACGGTGTTGCCTTCGATAAAGAGCCGCAAGCTGATGGTGAAGCGCGTTACCACCTCACGCGCGAAGGCGGGCACAGCCATCGCCGCATTCTGCACAGCGCCGATGCTACTGGCCGCGCGGTGGAAACCACGCTGGTCAGCCAGGCGCTGAGCCATCCCAACATTCGCATTATCGAACGCACCAATGCGGTGGACTTAATCCTCTCCGATAAGCTTGGCCTGCCCGGCAAGCGCCGCGTGGTGGGCGCGTGGATCTGGAACCGTAAACGTGAACAGGTGGAAACCTGTCGCGCGCGCGCCGTGGTGTTAGCCACCGGCGGCGCAGCAAAAGTCTATCAATACACCACCAATCCAGACGTAGCTTCCGGCGATGGTATTGCGATGGCGTGGCGCGCCGGTTGCCGCGTGGCGAATCTCGAATTTAATCAGTTCCATCCCACCTGTTTATTCCATCCACAAGCGCAAAACTTCCTGCTTACCGAAGCGCTGCGTGGTGAAGGTGCCTGGCTGTTGCGTCCTGACGGTACACGCTTTATGCCTGACTTTGATGAGCGTGCCGAGCTGGCGCCGCGCGATATTGTGGCGCGCGCCATTGACCATGAGATGAAACGGCTGGGCGTCGATTGTATGTATCTCGACATTAGCCACCAGCCGGAAAGCTTTGTGCGCGCGCACTTCCCGATGATTTACGAAAAGTTGCTGACCTTTGGCCTCGATCTCACCAAACAGCCGATTCCGATTGTGCCAGCCGCGCATTACACCTGCGGCGGCGTGATGGTTGATCAGCAAGGCCGCACTGACGTTGACGGACTGTATGCAATTGGCGAAGTGAGCCACACCGGCTTACATGGCGCAAACCGTATGGCGTCTAACTCCCTGCTCGAGTGCCTTGTTTACGGCTGGTCGGCGGCTGAAGATATGATTGCCCGCCTGCCGGACGTCGCGGCGGTCGAGCATCTGCCCGCGTGGGATGAAAGCCGCGTTGATGATGCCGATGAGCGCGTGGTGATCCAGCATAACTGGCATGAACTGCGATTATTCATGTGGGATTACGTGGGGATTGTGCGCACCACCAAACGTCTGGAGCGCGCGCTGCGACGTATTAATTTGCTGCAACAGGAGATCGACGAGTACTACGCGCACTTCCGTCTCTCTAACAATTTGCTGGAGCTGCGCAATCTGGTGCAGGTCGCCGAACTGATGGTGCGCTGTGCGCTGGAGCGGAAGGAGAGCCGAGGGCTGCACTTTACCCTCGACAATCCCGATCTGCTGGAAGAAGCGTTACCGACCATCCTGCAGCCCGAAGTTAGCGGAACAGGTAAAAATCTGTCACCAGGCTGAGCCAGTCGGCTGAATAGCTTTTATCTTCGTCACGAATGGCGAGACGTTCCAGCAAGGTTTCGCCGGCGGTTGGAGAAAAGCCTAACACCACGCGATTCGGCGGGCGCTGCGCATAGGCGGCAACATCGTAGCGATAACGCAGGTGCCAGCCATCCGCCAGCGCCAGTGAAATCAATGCTTCGCCGGCTTCAGCCGGCAGCACCACGCAAAATAGCCCTTCTTCTTCAATCAGCTGGGCGGCACAGCGCAGCAGCGTCAGATGGTCGAGCGTGGCGGTGCTGCGTGCGTTATCACGCGCGACACTGCCGGTTGCCATACCGGGCGCAAAAAAAGGCGGGTTACTGACGATGAGCGAAAAGCGTTTTTCACACTGTTCGCTCCAGCTGACAATATCCTGATGGTGCACATGGATGCGATCCGCCCACGGCGAAGCCTGCATATTTTCCTGCGCCTGCTGCGCCGCGCTGGCTTCTAGTTCGACTGCATCAATCTCAACCGAATCGGGCGTGCGTTGCGCCAGCATCAGCGCAATCAAGCCACTGCCGCAGCCAATATCGAGGATGCGACGCGCGCCGGCTACTGGCGCCCAGGCCCCGATTAACACGCCATCGGTGCCGACTTTCATCGCACAGCGATCGTGCGCCACGAAAAATTGCTTAAAGGTAAAACCATCTTTTCTTAACGTCGGCCGCGCGTGCGGCTGGTCCTGAGACATACTTCACTACCATTGAATTTTTTACTGCCGGAAGTGTAACGTGGTGGCGATGGGAATTCACCTGCGCCTGTAATACCTACACAAACAGATGAAGATTATATTCGTTCTGTCTATAATCAGCGCCCCAAACTGAGGTAGACCATGACCGTAACCACATTCTCCGAACTCGAACTCGACGAAAGCCTGCTACAAGCTTTGCAGGAAAAAGGCTTCACTCGCCCTACTGTTATTCAGGCCGAGACCATTCCTGCCGCGCTGGAAGGCCGTGACGTTCTGGGTTCGGCTCCAACCGGGACGGGGAAAACTGCAGCGTTTTTGCTGCCCGCTTTACAGCATTTGCTCGATTTTCCGCGCAAGAAATCAGGCCCACCACGCATTCTGATCATCACCCCAACGCGCGAACTGGCGATGCAGGTTGCCGATCACGCGCGCGAACTGGCTAAACACACGCATCTGGATATCGCGACCATCACCGGTGGCGTGGCGTATATGAACCATGCCGAAGTGTTCAGCGAAAACCAGGACATCGTCGTCGCGACTACCGGCCGTTTGCTGCAATACATCAAAGAAGAGAACTTTGACTGCCGCGCAGTAGAAACGCTGATTCTCGATGAAGCTGACCGCATGCTCGATATGGGCTTTGCGCAGGACATCGAAACCATCGCGGCAGAAACCCGCTGGCGCAAACAGACGCTGCTGTTCTCGGCGACGCTGGAAGGCGATCACATCAAAGACTTCGCCGAGCGTTTGCTCAACGAGCCAGTCTTTATTGAGGCCGACCCAAGCAAAAGCGAACGTAAAAAGATTCAGCAATGGTATTACCGTGCCGACGATCTCGAGCACAAAAACAAACTGCTGATTCACCTGTTGAAACAGCCAGACGCCACGCGCGTCATCGTGTTTGTGCGCAAACGTGAGCGCCTGCATGAGCTGGTCACCTGGCTTCATGAAGCGGGCATTCGCACCAGCTATCTCGAAGGCGAAATGGTGCAGGTCAACCGTAACGAAGCCATCAAACGTATGAATGATGGCCGCGTGAAGGTGATGATTGCGACCGACGTTGCTGCTCGCGGTATCGACATTGACGATATCTCGCACGTTATTAACTACGATTTGCCGCGCACCGCCGATACCTATCTGCACCGCATCGGCCGTACCGCGCGTGCGGGCCGTAAAGGTACCGCGATCTCGCTGGTTGAAGCGCACGATCACGTGCTGCTGGGCAAAATCACCCGTTACATCAACGAGCCGGTGAAAGCGCGTGTGATTGATGAGCTGCGTCCAGAAAGCCGTGCGCCAAGTGCTAAAGTGACGGGAAAACCGTCGAAAAAAGCCCTTGCGAAGCGTCAAGAGCGTAAAGAGAAAGAACAAGAGAAACCGCGCGTCAAACAACGCCATCGCGATACCAAAAATGTGGGTAAACGCCGCAAGCCAAGCGGTAGCGATGCACCAGAGTCTGGTGCGGAATAAAACAGCACTCGCTGTAATTAATCGCCTCTTTTGAGGCGATTTTTTGTTTTAAGCGTAGCGAAAACGCGCTTTCGCTATCAAACGCCCTGAAGAAGCCTTTCTTTTAAACTCGCCAGATAAAAAAAAGCCGCGCCAATCAACATTGGCGCGGCTTGTATTGCTGTGTGTCTTTTCGTCAGCGCTGCAATTACAGGCTTTCGGTGAATGTACGTGTAATCACGTCACGCTGCTGCTCTGGCGTCAGCGCGTTAAAGCGCACGGCATAGCCCGATACGCGAATGGTCAACTGCGGATATTTTTCCGGATGATTGACGGCATCTTCCAACGTTTCGCGGCGCAGCACGTTAACGTTCAGATGCTGACCACCTTCGATGCGCACCTGCGGTTTCTGCTCAAGTGGAATTTCACGGTAAGCGATTTCGCCGAGGTCGCTGATAGCAACAACCTGATCTTCTGCGAAATCGCCTTTGGCGCACAGGCAGCGCGCTTCGGCTTTATCATCGTCCAGCAGCCAGAATGAGTTCAACAGCTGTGGATTATTTGCCTGAGTAATTTGAATACCGGTAATCATAGTAGGTCTCCAGGGCTTTACGCTGTCGCAATTGGACAGCGAGGTTCATAAGGTTTTGGAATGCTGTGGTATATCACTGCAGGAAAAGCGCCGTTTTGACCTGTATCAATTTCGTCCAGTCACGATTGCAAGCTGAAAAGCTAACAAATTGATTCATAACAACTTCGGCAATTAAATTTTTACGTAAATATTCAAATTATTTTTACCCTTCTGCTGTTGAGTCCGACACGTTAAGCTAGGCGCACTATTTTGCAGGGAGTCAACGATGGCTGAGAAGCTGACCTGGCACGACGTGCTGGCTGAAGAGAAAGAGAAACCTTACTTCGTGGAAACGCTTAAAGCGGTGGCCAATGAACGCGCTGCCGGGGTAACGGTGTATCCGCCGCAGAAGGATGTGTTTAATGCCTTTCGGCTGACCGAACTGGGCGATATCAAAGTGGTGATTTTGGGCCAGGATCCTTATCACGGCCCGAATCAGGCGCATGGTCTGGCCTTTTCTGTTCTGCCCGGCGTGGCGATCCCGCCGTCATTACTGAATATGTACAAAGAGCTGGAGCAGGATATGCCCGGCTTTGTGCGTCCTACGCACGGTTTTCTTGAAAGCTGGGCAACGCAAGGCGTGATGCTGTTGAACACCGTGTTAACGGTGGAAGCCAGTAAGGCGCATTCGCACGCGCGCTTTGGCTGGGAAACCTTTACCGATAACGTTATCAGCGCCATCAATCAGCATCGCGAAGGGGTGATTTTCTTGCTGTGGGGTTCGCATGCGCAGAAGAAAGGCAGCATCATTGATACGCAACGTCATCATGTATTGAAAGCGCCGCACCCTTCTCCGCTCTCCGCGCATCGCGGCTTTTTTGGCAGTAAACACTTCTCGCAGGCAAACGCGCTGCTCAGTCAATCGGGCCAGTCACCGATTGACTGGATGCCGGTGCTGCCTTAAAAAAACAAACGGCCGCATTAAGCGGCCGTTGTTATTACAGCGACAGATTAGCCTTTGGCTTTGGTCACTGCCACCATCGCCGGACGCAGCAGGCGACCATTGAGGGTGTAACCGCGCTGCATCACCATCAGCACGTGATTTGGCGCCATCTCTTCTGATTCCATCATCGACATCGCCTGATGGATCTCTGGATTAAATGGCACATTGGTTTCGCCCACCACTTCCACGCCAAACTTACGCACCGCGCCCAGCAGCGACTTCAGCGTCAGCTCGATACCTTCGATCATCGAAGCCAGTTCAGCGTTCTCTTTGTCTGCCACTTGCAACGCGCGCTCCAGGCTGTCGATCACGGGCAGCAGCTCGTTGGCAAATTTCTCCAGCGCAAATTTATGCGCCTTTTCCACATCCATTTCAGCACGGCGACGGATATTTTCGATCTCCGCCTGCGCACGCAGCTGTGCATCACGCACGCCGGTTTGCGACACGGCTAACTCGGCTTCCAGTTGCGCGATACGCTCATCACGCGGATCCACCTCAGCGGTTGTCTCTGCGTCCACGTGCTGCTGATCCTGTCGAATTTCGTCTGAGACTTGCTCGTTTGGGGTGTTCTGTTCTTTACTACTCATGAATTTCTCCGCGTTTTGCACATTCATCTCGCTGGTTGGCTTATTATGGGGATCAGTTTGACGGTTTCAAGTAAACCCATCACATTGCCTGGCCGTTTTGGCTTATAAGGAACTCGCGCTAAATGAACAAACACTTTAACTGCATCGGGATTGTCGGCCATCCGCGCCATCCTACTGCGTTAACCACCCATGAAATGCTCTGGCGCTGGCTAACGGCAAAGGGTTATGAGGTGATTGTCGAGCAGCAGATTGCGCGCGAACTGGATTTGAAAAATGCCCAAACCGGCAGCCTTGCGGATATTGGTCAACGCGCTGATTTAGCTGTGGTGGTTGGTGGCGATGGCAACATGCTTGGGGCTGCCCGCGTGCTGGCGCGCTATGACATCAAAGTGATTGGCATCAACCGTGGCAACCTCGGTTTTCTCACCGATCTCGATCCGGACAACGCACAACAGCAGCTGGACGATGTGCTGCAGGGCGATTACTTCGTCGAAAGCCGCTTCTTGCTGGAGGCGCAGGTGTGCAAAGAAGCGTGCTCGCCGCGCATTGGTAGCGCCATTAATGAAGTGGTGCTGCATCCCGGTAAAGTTGCGCATATGATTGAATTCGAAGTCTATATTGATGAGGTGTTTGCCTTTTCACAGCGCTCCGATGGTTTGATTATCTCCACGCCAACCGGCTCCACCGCCTATTCGCTTTCGGCTGGCGGCCCTATTCTGACGCCTTCACTGGATGCGATTACGCTGGTGCCAATGTTCCCGCACACGCTCTCTGCGCGTCCGCTGGTGATCAACAGCAGCAGCACCATCCGCCTGCGTTTTTCTTCCCTGCGCAGCGATCTCGAGATCAGTTGCGACAGCCAGATTGCCTTGCCGATTCAGGAAGGTGAAGATGTCCTGATCCGCCGCAGCGCCAATCATCTCAATCTTATTCACCCAAAAAATTACAACTATTTCAATACCTTAAGCTCAAAGCTGGGCTGGTCTAAAAAATTGTTCTGAAAATCAGCGCTGACTACTTTACTGTATAAAAAACCAGGATATACTGTATGTAAAACCATATCTGTTTTTACATACAGGTGATTCTATGCTGGCACAACTGACCATCAGTAACTTTGCTATCGTTCGTGAACTGGAGATCGACTTTCATCGTGGTATGACGGCGATCACGGGTGAAACCGGCGCAGGTAAATCCATCGCCATTGATGCGCTGGGCCTGTGTCTGGGCGGCCGCGCTGAAGCAGATATGGTGCGTCAGGGTGCCGGTCGCGCTGATATCTGCGCCCGTTTCCAGCTCAAAGCTTCACCTTCCGCACAACGCTGGCTGGTGGAGAATCAGCTGGATGAAGGCAATGAGTGTCTGCTGCGTCGTGTGATTAGCGCGGATGGTCGTTCGCGTGGCTTTATCAACGGCACGTCGGTGCCGCTGTCACAGTTGCGTGAACTGGGCCAGTTGCTGATTCAGATTCACGGCCAGCATGCTCACCAGTTGCTGCTCAAATCCGATCATCAAAAACATCTGCTGGATGCGTATGCAGCCCACGATGATTTGCTGTCTGAAATGCGCCAGCACTATCAGCGCTGGCATCAGAGTTGCCGCGCGCTGGCGCAGCATCAGCAGCTTTCTCAAGAGCGTGAATCCCGTCGCGAGCTGCTGCAGTATCAGTTGAAAGAACTCAATGAATTCGCCCCGCAGCTGGGCGAATTTGAACAGATTGATGAAGAGTACAAACGCCTGGCGAACAGCGGCCAGTTGCTGTCTACCAGCCAGCAGGCGCTGCAAATTCTCGCCGATGGTGATGACACCAATCTTCAGAGCCTGCTGTATAGCGCCCGCCACATGCTGGGCGAACTGGTGACGCTGGATAATAAAGTCAGCGGCGTATTCAATCTGCTGGAGGAAGCCGCGATTCAGCTCAGTGAAGCCAGCGATGAACTGCGTCATTACTGCGAACGTCTGGATCTCGATCCCAATCGTCTGCATGAGCTGGAGCAACGTCTGTCACGGCAGATTGCATTGGCGCGTAAGCACCATGTCTCACCTGAAACTTTGCCGGTGCTTTATCAGCAGCTGCTGGATGAAGCGGAACTGCTTTCGCAGCAAGAGAGCGATCAGGAAACCTTGCAGTCTGAAGTTGTCGCTCACCACAAAGCCGCGTTAGTGAGTGCTGAAAATCTGCATCAACTGCGTGAGCACTCCGCTCAAGAATTGAGCCATCTGATCACGCAAAGCATGCGCACGCTGGCAATGCCGCACGGACAGTTTGCTATTGTGCTGGAGTTCAATGCCGATCAACTTACTGCAGATGGCGCAACGCGCATTGATTTCCGCGTTACGACGAACCCAGGCCAACCGCTCCAGCCGCTGGGCAAAGTGGCATCTGGGGGTGAGCTGTCGCGTATTGCTCTGGCGATTCAGGTGATTACCGCACAGAAAATGGAAACGCCAGCAATGATCTTCGATGAGGTGGATGTCGGGATCAGCGGCCCAACCGCTGCAGTCGTCGGCCAAATGCTGCGTCAACTGGGCGAGTCAACGCAGGTGATGTGTGTCACGCACCTGCCGCAGGTTGCCGGCTGCGGTCATCAGCACTTCTACGTCAGCAAAGAGACCGATGGCGCGATGACAGAAACGCATATGCAGCCGCTGGATAAACGCGCGCGTCTGCAAGAGTTGGCGCGTTTGCTGGGCGGCAGCGAGGTAACGCGCAACACGCTGGCCAACGCTAAAGAACTTTTAGCCGCCTGATACCGCACTTTTTTCCCGGCTGGTGGTCATATGCTTGCTCTGTAGAGGTTTCAAATAGCGAAAAGGTTTATTATCATCGGCAGTTATGTCGTCTGAGTAATAAAGCCTGCCGCAGGCAGAGTTCAGAATTTGATGGCAAAAAAATAGCCTGCTGAAAGGCGTTTGGCCCCAGAAAAGGAATGTATAGATGCGCTGTAAAACGCTGACTGCCGCGGCAGTAGTAATGTTGATGATGACCGCTGGATGTTCCACTCTTGAGCGCGTTGTGTATCGTCCGGATATCAATCAGGGGAATTACCTGGTCGCCAACGATGTGTCAAAGATTCATAACGGCATGACGCAGCAGCAGGTTGCCTACACGCTCGGTACGCCGATGATGCGCGATCCGTTTGGCAGCAACGTTTGGTATTACGTGTTCCGTCAGGAACCAGGCCATGAAGGTGTGAAACAGCAAACGCTGACGCTGACCTTTGACAGCAACGGAACGTTGACCAACATCGACAATAAGCCGAAGCTCACTGGCAAAGACGGCTAAGTGAACGGTAATAAAAAAGGCGCTTAAGCGCCTTTTTTAGTTTTTACTTTCTGACTATTTCTTCTCAGCTGAACGCTCTGCGCGTTGACGCCGCAACTCTTTCGGGTCGGCAATCAGCGGACGATAGATCTCAATGCGATCACCATCCTGCACAGCATCACCCAATTTTACCGGGCGGCTATAAATACCAACCTTATTCGAGTTCAGGTCAATATCTTTACGCAGTGACAGCAACCCCGAAGCCTTGATCGCTTGCTCAACGGTTGCGCCTTCTTCAAGCGTTACGGCACGCAAATACTGCTTATCAGGCAGTGCGTAAACCACTTCCACGCTGATATCAGGCACGATAAACCTCTTTCGCGCGCTGACTGAACGCCTGCACCATGCTGTTTGCCAACTCTTTAAAGATGCGGCCGAATGCCATTTCTACCAGCATATTGGTGAACTCAAAATCGAGGTTCAACTCAACCTTGCAGGCATCATCCCCTAATGAAGTGAAATGCCAGCCGCCGGTCAATTTACGAAACGGACCATCAACCAACTGCATCAATATGCTTTGGTTGCTAATCAGCGTGTTGCGCGTGGTGAAAGTTTTACTGATGCCGGCTTTCGAGACATCAACGGCCGCGGTCATTTGATCTCCGCTGTTATCCAGCACGCGACTGCCGGTGCAGCCCGGCAGAAACTGAGGATAAGCATCCACGTCATTCACAAGACGGTACATCTGCTCAGCGCTATAAGGGACCAGCGCTGAACGACTAATCTGGGCCATAATGGTTCCTGTTCATCACAAAACCATTGAATAATACCATTTTCAGTCACCAAACAAAAATTCACGGCTTTGCTTGCTGTGCTAAAATGGAGTGTTTTTTACCGCCCTGCCGGACAGGGGATGCGCCCATAAACTGAGTGATGTAGACTACGCCGCACTATGACAAAGAAAAAAGTTAACAAACCCGGTTCAGCCACTATTGCCCTCAATAAACGCGCACGTCATGAATACTTCATTGAAGAAGAGTTCGAGGCGGGTATGTCGTTGCAAGGATGGGAAGTCAAATCACTCCGTGCGGGTAAGGCTAACATCAGCGATAGCTACATACTGCTGCGCGATGGTGAAGCTTACCTGTTCGGCTCTACTTTCCAGCCGCTGGCGGTTGCTTCAACGCATGTGGTGTGTGATCCCACGCGAAGCCGCAAGCTGCTGCTGAAACAACGCGAACTCGATTCACTGTACGGTCGCGTCAACCGCGAAGGTTTTACCGTGGTTGCGCTGTCGATGTACTGGAAGAATGCCTGGGCTAAACTGAAGATCGGTGTGGCACGCGGTAAGAAAGAGCACGACAAGCGTGACGACGTGAAAGAGCGCGAATGGAAGATGGACAAAGCGCGTATTATGAAGAATTCAAAGCGTTAAGCGCTGGATTTTGACGTCACTTGTCTGTAGTATTGAAATTTCTTGGGGCTGATTCTGGACTCGACGGGATTGTGAAGCCTTAGGAGCATGCCGAGGGGCGGTTTGCCTCGTAAAAAGCCGCAAAAAAATAGTCGCAAACGACGAAAACTACGCTTTAGCAGCTTAATAACCTGCTTTGAAGCCCTCTCTCCCTAGCTTCCGCTCTTAAGACGGGGATCAAGAGAGGTCAAACCCAAAAGAGATCGTGTGGATGCCTTGCCTGGGGTTGAAGCACTAAATCTAATCAGGCTAGTTTGTCAGTGGCGTGTCTGTCCGCAGCTGGCCGGCGAATGTAAAGACTGACTAAGCATGTAGTGCCGACGGTGTAGTAATTTCGGACGCGGGTTCAACTCCCGCCAGCTCCACCAAATTCTTGGTTGATGGTTACCAGAGCCATCCAACGAAGTCCTAAAAGCCCGCATGGCGTAAGCCCTGCGGGCTTTTTTGTATCCTCTCTAGTCTGAAGTCACCTAATTAAATCCAATCCTTTTGGGCCCATTGATAGGCCCAATGAAAACTATTATGGTTTTCGTTGGGCCTACAAGAGCGGAGACTGATCATGGCAAGACAAACCAAGCCGTTGACCGATACGGAAATCAAAGCAGCAAAATCTAAAGATGCAGATTATCTTCTGTATGACGGAGATGGCCTGTCACTGCTAATCAAATCGAGCGGCAGTAAACTCTGGCAATTTCGCTACTATCGCCCTTTCACGAAACAACGCACTAAGCAGAGTTTTGGAGCCTACCCTTCGGTCACACTTTCTGAAGCACGCAAGCTGAGAGCAGAATCGCGTGCGTTACTTGCAAAGCAGATCGATCCTCTTGAGCATCAGAAAGAGCAACTCCGGTCTTCACAAGAAGCCAAAACCAACACTTTCAAATTGATTGCCGAACGTTGGTGGAATGTGAAGAAAACTAGCGTAACTGAAAATTATGCTGAAGATATCTGGCGTTCTTTGGAGAGAGACGTTTTTCCTGTTATTGGTGAAATCTGCATTACCGACATCAAAGCCCATACGTTGGTCAAAGCCATACAACCAGTTCAAGCCAGAGGGGCCCTGGAAACGGTCAGGCGCTTATGCCAGCGCATTAATGAAGTGATGGTATACGCTCAAAATACCGGGCTCATTGACGCCGTTCCGAGCGTTAATATCGGTAAAGCCTTTGAAAAGCCTCAAAAGAAGAATATGCCCAGTATTCGTCCAGACCAATTGCCCGAGCTAATGCAGACAATGCGTACAGCAAACATTGGACTTTCAACACGCTGCTTGTTCATGTGGCAATTGCTCACCATAACGCGCCCAGCCGAGGCCTCAGAAGCCCGCTGGGATGAAATCAACCTTGAAGCCAAAGAATGGAAAATCCCTGCTGCAAGAATGAAGATGAACAGGGAGCATATCGTCCCCTTAGCAGATGAGGCTTTAGCCATTCTGGAGATGATGAAGCCTCTGAACGGTGCTAGGGAGTATGTATTCCCAAGTCGTATCAAACCAACTCAATCAATGAACAGCCAAACAGTAAATGCAGCGCTTAAACGTGCCGGATTAGGTGGAGTACTCGTTTCACACGGCCTACGGTCAATTGCCAGCACCGCACTCAATGAACAAGGTTTTTCACCTGATGTCATCGAAGATGCGCTTGCTCATGTGGATAAAAACGAGGTGCGTCGTGCCTATAACCGCAGTGACTACCTGGAGCAACGGCGTCCCATGATACAGTGGTGGGCAGATTTTGTAAGTGCAGCTGATAGCGGAAGTATAATTGAAGGTGGCATTAAAAGATTACGGCTCGTTGGAACTTAATAATTACCACCTTCACTCATATTCTTATCAAAGGTGTGAAGGTGGTAATTTGAACGCGGCTGAAAATAAAATTATTGAGGTAAAAACGTTGCGGCGTGACTCCAGCTAACTTTTTCGTAGGGTAAATTTAACATTGGAATCGTTTTTTCTAATGCCTGTTCAGCAGTTCTGACATCATTTTCAGGGTTGATCTGATAGGCACTTTCTAGTTTTACAACCGTTGTACCTTTAGGCATATTGTCATAAATAAGCGCAAGCTCATGAACTAGCTCATCGTTGATCAGAACCCTTGCCGTATGTTCAAGCCTTACCCCCACCACAGTAAAAGACTGTACAGTACTGTCGCCAGTTATCTGATCGCGTAAAATATAAATAAGCAGTGGAGCAGAAATCCCCCTGGCTACAGCTACGGATGAATTAAACTTCTCAGCCTGAGCTATCGCATTGTTCAAAATGACGTGCCCCACCCCAAGAATGTCTAAAGTCTTGTCCGCCGAGATTCGGTCAAAGGTCATATTGGTATATTTTTTTTTGATGCCAAACTGAGTAATCCAAGTCTTTGGTGTAACAAAACTTAGAACATTGTTTTCGTTTTCCAGTCGATGGCCGTTTAGTTTGAGCATATTTTCCAGGAAGCCGTACATATTCCCCAAATCAAGCTTCGGTACCTCCTGCAAATTCTGATACTCAAATTTATCAACATGTCCCACAAGCCCCTTCACCACACTAACAGCCGATTGCCCTCCAAATGTCCCAGTCTGTGAGTCGAACCAGGTATTCAGTGTCTCAGATTTCTGCGTAAGTCCACCGGTGAAAAGCGAATCAAAGAACCCCTTATCACTCATGCCCAGAATAAGCTGTAAAAGATCTTCTGGTTCTTCCATTGCATCGCCAAGAGAACGCATTACCGTAGTAATTTTGCTGTTTAGCAAGTCCCAAATTCTTGACTCCACAGTATCAGGATTTCGCAATGTGATTACTTCAACGCAATATTTCTGTCCGTAGCGATTAAGACGCCCCACGCGCTGATGAAGACGCATTGGGTTCCAAGGGAGGTCAACATGTATCATTGAATAACAGTTATCTTGCAGGTCTATACCCTCACCGCCTGCTTCGGTACAGACGATGAATCGCACCTCGCCGCTTTTGAACTGCTCGGCGGCATGATAACGATCCATACTCCAGGAGGTTTTCACTCCCTGCTCATTATCAATTCCCTCAAGACGCCCCTCGCCATTTATAAAACTCACGCAACCATGGCCAAATCGGGCATTCAGCGTATTAACTAACAGTCCCTGTGTCGCTTTATACTCGGTAAAAAACACCACTGTTCGGTCTTTGAATGTGGTATTCAGTACATCAAGCAACGTATGGATTTTGGTTTCAGGGCCAACTTCACCTGCAAGAACCTGAAGTTCTTTGAGCATCGGTAATTCGTTCTGCATGAGCTGAACAGAGGCCGACATTTCCACGTATTCACTTTCAAGTGTGATGTAGGCATCGTCCAGTTCCGGAGTCATCGAATCAGTCAGGATGGCATTCATCTGATCACTTAATGTCTGCAATTTCTTCTGATTCTCACCCAATCGGGCAATACGACCATTTATCGCAGCATGAATAGCAGCCACCGAACTAGCTGCTAGTTTTTGCATCGCAGTTAAAACAAGTTGAACGGCCTGCTGATTTGAAGCACTCAATGATGATGCATAAGCCTGACCAGTAAGAATAAAGCGCGTCAACCTGTCATAGAAAACCTGTTCTGATTCTGAGAAATGATATGTTTGGGATGTAACCCTGACTGGCTTAAATAAGCGCTCCCCCTCCATATTCGTGACCGTCTGCTTATTATTTCGAATAATGACGTCACGAACATGATGCTGCTGTGTTTCAAAGGGTTTAGATGCATCAAACAAATCCGGCCGAAGCAATCTAAGTAAGGCAAAGAAACCGTAATTTTTCCCACGGTGAGGTGTTGCTGTGAAGAACAGTCGCGACGTGAATTTTCCATGGTCTATAAGCTTCTGGACGAAACGATATCCCTGAGTAGCCCCAGAGTCTTCAAGCGAGTTAAGGTGATGTGCTTCATCGATAATTAGCAAATCCCAATCATCTGCTTTGAGCATTCGCTCGTGTCTGCCATTAATATCTTTCCGCAGTGTCGGCAATGAAGCGACAACCCAGGGATGCGTATTCCAGTAATCCGAACGCTCGGTATCAATTTCAGCGGAATAGAGGGACAAACGAATATCGAACATCTGCCGTAGACGTTCCTGCCACTGCGGCACTAATGAAGCAGGTGCCAAAACTAATAGCCGCTGCACACGTTTCTTGGCCAGGAGTGGCCAAAGGATCAGCCCTGCCTCCACTGTTTTTCCCAGCCCTACATCATCCGCAATTAGCTTTTGTACCGGCCATTGCCGTAATACTCGGTGACATACCCATAACTGATGAGGCAGCAGGTTGATACGTGAAGTAGAAAATACCCCCCAACTATCATTGATGGAACGGATCGCAAGTGCCTGGCTACGAGCCAACACTTCACGCAGATCGTCATAATTACCTTCAGCTAAAGCATCCTGCGCGCTGCGTACTGGCTCTAGCTCGGAAAGAGGACGCTCTTCAAAACTCGACTCGAAACGAATGAGTGCGGTGTTTTCTCGCAGGAGTTCTATCGTCCCCAGCCCAAAGCGTTCATGTCGTACCTGCTGGCCCTGTTGAAATATCATTTTCATACGTAATCCAAGGGATCCTGTCCAAATATCTCAATACGAAGTGAGCGTTTCCCGTCGCTGGTTAAAATGCGCAGCGGTATGTCGAAACAATGATTAAAGGTCGCATTTTCCTCTCCTAGGTGTTCGCGGAAGAACTTCCACAGCAAAAGAGAGTCACTGGCAAACGATTGACTGACATCGATTTCTTCATACTCCAGCGCCAGTAATAGACGTCTGACGCGCTCCGGTGCAGAGAAACAATATCGATGAATGCTGGGGTCGGTGAATATGTTGTTACGCACCAACTCACGGAATATGAAGTTCACCCCGGTTCCCAGAGTTGCACGTAACTCTGGGACTACAGTACTCACGCCCGTTCCCGAAAGATTGATACTGGATGCCGGTCGCAGTAAATCCCCAATATCCTCAAGGAACGCTTCAGACATATCCAGCAGTTCGCGATAGGAGTCTAAATGTTTGGAAAAACGATACAACGGCAGTATTTGCAGCCAGATTCGATACGTATCGCTGTACAAAGAATCTTCCAGGTATTCATCCATCACGTCCAGCCACTGCTGTGCAGCATCAGGATTGATAAACGTTTCCCACCAGCCTTTTTCCTGAAAATGCTCAATAGCGGCACGGTGTTGCTCTTCCTTAGTACGACCAATGGTCTGGCACGAACCAAGATAAAGAAGTTTCAATAATGCCAGGCGCGAACGCTGTTCATCAGAGGCATCTCTTAAAGCCTCCCAGTCAAACCAACCTTCAGGGTAGAGCCGGGTATTGTATTTCGCCAACTCTTCCTGCTGGTTCTCTTCCCACCAGCGATAGATTTTTTGTACCGCCTCACCAGGAGTCAGCAGCGGTTCATACTCATCCGGCGTTTCACCAATCTCACGCTCCAATGCCCTTGTTCTGTCACTGCTAGTCAGTAACCGTCCCTGGAGAAGAGAGGCAATGTCACTATTGCTCCAGTTCCAGTCTAACGGGAATGCACCAGGACGCAGCTTAAGCTCAAGCAACCAAACTGGCGGAATCTCTTCCATCAGCATAACCGCCAGTTTTTCGCCTTCAGTACCTTCAATCAGAAAACGACAAAATGCCTGCCGCTTTTGATTATCAGCCGCCAGGTCTTTGCGATTTGCCCATTTGAGTAAATCGTCAAAAACATACCCCTGACTTCTGCGTTTGCAATAAACAATAAATTCACAGGCCTGCGCAGAATATGACGATGAGATAATGGCATCAGCTGGAGCAAACCCCGAAACCAAACGTTCATTCTTTTCGGCACAAGGATTGTTACCAAGAAGAATTTGGCTAATCGGACGCGTGGAACCTGCCTGTGTTTGCACATACAGGTTCGTCAGTTGTTTTCTGAAAGCCTCAATTTTATCCTGCCAACCTGTCAGCTCCCCTAGTCGCTTATCGAGTTCTTCGTTAAACACGACAGCCAGCTTTTCAGCATCCCGAGGTGAAAGGTGCTGAATATCAACGCCCTGTTTATCCGGCAACGATGCGCTTAATAACGATTCAAGCGACAACTTGTTATCGACTTTGAGTTTACTGCCCGTCGTATCGGCCACTAGACATTGCGCACTATGTAACGATTGAAAAGCAGGGAGATGGATCAGAGAGCTCGCCAGACGAGAAACCAGTTCATCCGCGCAACGCACTCGGTCACTCCACTTTATAAGCCCGGATGCCTGCTCTTTAAATCCGTTAGGCAGCGCTGGATATGAGCGATAAAAACTCATGATGCCATTTTCGCTTTCGTAAAGTTGCTGCAGCAGCTTTTCGTTTTCCATCGCGGTGGCATCATTACTGATGCCCATCGACATCACATCCCAGACGCTTTCCCAGAACTGACTATGGGTCAATTCTGAACTCAGTTCCCACTCAGCAGCCAGCGCCTCCCAGTTATGTTCGGTTTCACGCCAGAGCAATTCCAGCAGCGAATGAACTTTTGCTCCCGCTTTCTGTATGATGCCCCGGTTACGGTCAGCTTCAATAGCCAACTGGCGCCGACCAATATCAACCTCAAATCCAGCGTTAATCAAAAATCCCTGCCGTGTATCACTCATCAACGGAGACAAGTTCCACAATCGCGGAATATGAGTATCAAAACTTCTCAAGCCCTTACGCGTGATCTGAAAAACAAGATGGCAGCGTTCATCATCAATTTCAGTCTGGTAAACCACCACTCGCACTGGCGACAGCACTCCCTTGCTATTCGGTAGCACAATCTTGCCCGACGACAGGCCAGGTATACGTGTATACAGAACAGGCTCCCAACGCCATTCATTATCATCAATAATAATTTGACGCAGGTTACGCGCATAAAGACTTAGCAACCCGGCATACAGCCTAAAATCTTTTAACACCGTTTCTGCTTGCATATGCTGGCGCAGCGGCAAATGCACGAGAGTGGGTGATAGACTCTCTGTCACAGCACTTTCAGTGAGGTGATTTAACTGTTTATAACTTTCTGCATCACAGGACTCCGGGACAATACCACCCGCTATTTTAGTCGCTAGCCGCCCCGACAATAGATAAGGGTTATCAGACACCAGCAGACAGCTTTTGAAGCCAAGACCGAACTTGCCGGTAACACCCTGCTCTTTATCCGACTGGTAAAGCGCCAGCATTTTTTTCAGATCGTTTTTATAACCATCATGAATGTTCTCAGCTTGCTCATTCTTCACACTCTGGAAGCGGTTAATCTCACGCCCCCAATTGAAGAACGACAATCCGCCGTTTTGCTCTTTCACCATAAATTTCTGATGCACGCGCTCGTGACGGGCGTCACTGTCCAGCGTAAACAACTCTTCTACCGCATCATCAGCATTCTGGAACAGTTCAAAAGGAACGCTTAATGGCTGATACTGCGCATCCTCTATACGTTTTCTGACCGCAGTTAAAATTTCGGCCTGCAGTTCCGGCCGGTCCCGGATGGCATCCGCAATCTCATAAACAATTTCAGTGAGTCTCGAACTGTGGAGCAATTTACCGTCACTCTTTTCAGCAAGAGAATGAAGCTCACTCTCATAAGCTCTCATTAAAACGTTAAGCTGAGAGTTTTTCAGGCCCAATGTTTTCAGGCGCTCCACGATGCTGCTCAGGATAGTGACTCGGGCGATATTCACATCCAGTTGCTCGGCCTGCTCGAAGGATTGCCAGAGCGCGTCCAGTCTTATGCGCTGCAGGTAAATCCCTTCCAGAAGCCAGTTGGTGCTGCGCTTCAGAATTGCTAACAGTTGCTGCGAGGTATACTGCTCAGGGGAAAATCGGCGGATGAAGATCTGCGGTGCTTCACCGGTATAAAAAGCGTAGCCGTGTTGACCCACAAAGATCGTATCGAGATCGGTTGCCAGCGCCACGGTCAGAGGTTCCAGGAACAATGAATGTACCTGCAACGTATTTTCTTCGTAGACCGTCACGGCAAAGGCGTATTTCTCAATACACTGTAAGAGCGATAATCCGTTGAAGTGAGCTTCATGGTTGGCTAAAAGCTTGCTGTCCTGCGAAAGTTCGTCTACAAACAAGGTATAACTTTGCAGCCCTAGGTAACTCTCACACAGCTTACGAACTTTGCGATTCCCTGCCATCAAAGCCAGCAATGCGGCAATGGCCTTGTCTGTGACCCAGCGTTGCCACGGAGTGAAGTATTCCCTTAAGACACTAGCAGAATGATCCACGTCACTCAGATGTCCTTCGGATTCAGCATTGTCTATCGGCAGGTCATTAGCATGCATCCAGCGTTGCAAATACGCCCAATCGTCGTCATGTAAGACAGCGCTGCGTTCTGCTCCCGTTACGCCATAACAGAGATCGGCTGCTAACGCCCAGGTATCCGCAGCCGTTCTGAGCTGTATCGAACGCAGTACGCTGGCAGGATCTGAGTGGGTGTGACACAGGGAGCTCAACAGCGCTTTACGCAATTCACCGCTCTGGGTTGGATTCATGTTGTCGACGAGACGTCGGTAGCTTGCAACTATCTTGTCCGTTACCTGATGCGCAAAACTCAGCGCATTCATGGCTTCATTTCCCTCAAGCGACCCTGCGCCTTTGAGGCACTCAATTAAAAGCCGCCAGCCGTCAAAGTTATCAAACGCGTAAGACCTGTCACTGGCCTGAAGAATAATCGTATCAGTGAGACGTAAGCTGTTGCCGATAGCATAAAGCGGAAGTGTACCTGCCACAGTGAGCGCTTTGTAAAACGCAGCCTTACCTCGCACGACCAATGGACTCAGCGCACGGTTCGCATCATCTGGTAGAACAATATCCTCAAGCAGAGCGATGAGCGGCGTCGCTTCTGTCAGCTTCGCTATCTCCGGATAGTCTGCCGCACTGATATCCAGAATATTTTCTGGTGCTATAGCCACATCACGGTGCAAAAGCCATTTTTGGCTGCGCAGGCTGTTGAATACTCTCTCGGAAGACAAGTCATTCATCGGCTGCATTAACAATTGCAGGATAAAATTGCAGTATTGTTCCGGGTTCGGCTCGGATAAAGCCAGCATGACCGCATGTTCAGCGTTCACTATTGGCAGATATTTGCACTGCTGCTCCTGCACTTCCGGCTGACTGGCGGATTGGATGAACGTCACGTTGTCATTCAATTCCGTGGGCAGTTCAATGCGCCCCCCACGCAAGAAACAACGCTCATCAAGGGATATATACCCGTCTTTACCTTCCCTACGATGAAGTGCCATCTGCCGCCACATTGTTTCGCCCATAGAGCGACCAATATGCATCAGAACTTCTTCCGCATCTTCTGCAGATAAGTCATCAAACTCCAGATATTTAAGGCTTTCTTTGAAGCGGTGGATCACATGATCCGGCGTAACACTATCAAGCCTGAGCTCCTTCTCGAATCCGGGAGTCAGTCCAAGATTCTGCTCTATTTCTGGCGAAATAATAGTCCACTTAACCTGCTCCGAATCGGCATCAGAAAGAATTTTTGCCCATACGGGATGCGCTTTACCCGCCTTCCACAATTCAGCTTCACCAGTATCATCCGAATTACCGTGCATCAGATAGCGATAGGCAAGCCGCTCTCTGGAGCCAAATTTATCCCCATCGGCAGCCATTTTGTTGAGCAGGTCAATGCGTTTTGCCGGAAAATCCAGGCGAGGATGAAGCTCAAGCAAATGGACCACGCCTGCGCTATCACACTCCTGTGCTTCAGAATATTCAGAACCACCAAAAAGGGTCTGGTTAGTTTTATTAGCGATCAGTACGATTTCTTTTTCAAACAGTGCCTGCTGCAACAATGCACTTAAACCCATACCAAAGTTGGCGCTCCCGCCAAGTTTGAAGATCCTTCGCTTTTGTTTTAGTTCAAGCAAGTGACGGCGCGTCTCCAGGTAAGGTTTCCCCGTTGGCTGTGAAACCTTAAAGATCTTCAACGTATCAAACCGGCGGTACAATTCCTGTTGATCGGGAACTGAGAGTTTGTCGATAAAATTCTGCACCAGTTTTTCAAAGTCATCGCTGGCAGAAGCCTGCGCCTGCACCGCCTGTAGCAGGCTCCCGACTGTCTCCCAGTTCAAAGAAGCACTGGAGGGCTCTTTAATGTTATCGAGAAAAGCGGGCACCAGCAGCGTATCCATAGCAGTACGCCCAAGCGCTTCCCACAGGGCTTGATCCTGACGATCAATGGCAATCCTGTAACGCCAGGTCGGACGAATGAGCGCCATCAATTCCCCGATCGCCGCCTGGTTACGTGAGAGCTCCACCAGCGGCACGCTAAATAACGTTTTTCTGAGCAATGCAATCAGGTCAGGCACAAAGCTGTCTGATTGAATCGGCAGTTCTTTCAGCAATTGATTGAGATAATTTGTAAGCTTTAAGCTAGTGAATACCATTGCGGGTACGCTATGCAGCAACGCCTGAATCTCCGACAACTGCCACTTACTTTTAAATTCGTTGTAGATATTCTGCTGCGTTTCATCGATAAATCTGTGCGTTACACCCAGGCTTTCCAGAGCGGGCAGCACTTCCCAGGGGCGATGCGCTTCACCTGAAGGTGTGGCAGGCAATAGACGAACGGGAGTGTTCGCATCAACTAAACACCACTGACTTCCATCCCGCGTTAGTTCGCATACCCACAGATGGTACAGCGTTACCCAGTGGAGCCAGGCATTATTGTTGCGTAAAGCTCTACGCACACCATCCGAAATTGCCGCTTTTTCCGCATCCCCGACGTGAATAAGCGACATAAGAGAGGCTAGTGCTTTCGGTAATAGCGGCAACGTTCCCTGAGTAGCAAGACAGCGGTTCCATTCCTGAACCAGTTGTTCCTGGCCAGGAGAATCCGGGGCAATGAATAACGGCGCGGTGCTGGTGAGTGTTGACAACCCTTGAATACCCATTCGCCCGGCATCAATGAAAAAATAGCCATGAAGGATAATTTGGTATGAGTACTGACCAGTAAGAGAGAAAGTTTGTTTCTGCGCATTCTGCGCGGTGTCCTGTTCACCCAAAGGTAAAAACACCGCCCATTCCACAGTCAGTGTCGCCTCACCTTCAGGCACTTTTTCAGCCAACATCACTATTGCGGCATGAGGCAGCGCTTTATCCGCAGTCTTCTTACCTTCTCGTGAATAACTGAATGGCCAGGTACGATGTGATTTCAGGGCAGAAAACTCAGGCGTATTGAGCAAAACTTCATGCCCGACGTAGAATTTTTGTTGAGGACTCTGCGAACCAACACGCTGAACGGTGATGTGGCCTTGCCAGTCCCCGGCCCCGTCAAGCCGGGTAAATAGCGGGCGAGTTGCCTTTTCAGGCAGAGAGATATGGATCTGACGCTGATACCCTTGACCGGTGTTCACGACCAGCTCAATGTCCTGCAGGGTTTTCATCAGCGGTAAAAGGCTGGCGAGTTTATCACCTAATCCAGGGTCCACAATGAAGTCAGGCACCTCATAACCATAGTCTTCGCCGACAATAATATAATTATCGTCATCCTGACGGGCCTGATAGATGCTCTCTGAACGCAGCGGAACCCAGACTACAAAATAATCATCACGCTCATTTTGTGTTATCGCTCGGACCTCATCCTCAAGACGTATTTTATCCTGCTTACTCACCTCTGCCCAATTAGGCCTGTAGCTGTCCCAAGGGTTAAAAACATCAGACTTAGCCGAAGCTGTATGCCAGTCAAAAGCCTGATAAAAGAACACTTCCCCGAGATGGAACAGGCTTTTCATTCCAAGCCCAAATTTCCCCACCGCATTGTTGTCGCCTGGTTTTGTTCCGATACCAATCGAAAGGATCCCTTCTACATCCTCTTTACTCAGCGGTGCGTTGTTAATAAAGAACAATGCTGGGTCGGCAAGCAAAGGATGTTCTGCCCCACTAATTCCAGGGCTCCAGCCGAGGATTAATGACGATGCTTTCGCATCGTCAGCGTTTTGCACAATTTCTTTGAGAACAGGAAAGCCGTTTTTATAACGGTCTTTTAAGTTGGCGGCGATAATTGCAATGTCATTGAGCGGTGTGGAATGGGCCTTGGCCATTATTAACCTCTGTGTGTAAATCACGCTCCGAAGTAGGGGCGTTAAACACAGTCAGCCTATTTTCCTTACGAGCTGGCTGTCACTAGCAATGTGCTAGTCGATTAACCGATGGGCGCGCCTGTCCCTTGCGCGTCTCGATAAAATTCATTAAATAGGTGTTAAAAGGCCATATCCGGTCTTTTATTTAAAATGGGATCTTATAGTTCCGCATCCCAGCTTTTGAAATGACGCATCAATTTTTCAACCGTATGACGCCATTTTGGCGTAGTGGGTTTGCAGACGGTATTTTGATTACCGAAGAATCCAACCTCATTAACCGCTTCCTGTTCGCTGCGGGTTTCAAGCCATTTCACTGGCACAAAATACTCTGATTTATCGGGATCATCCGCGTTCTGGCGATACAGTTCGCCATGCTTAAGCACGTCCATCGCAAGTTTTTCGCCGTCTTCAGTGTTGAGCGTAAAACTGCTGGCAGGCTCAACGGCGCTCTGCACAATGCCGACGCCTACATAACCCGTTGCCGGGATTTTCACCCAGACGCGATCACCGGGCTGAAGTTGTTTTAAGGTCTGGCTGTACCAGCTTCCGCCACCGGCGCTGATAAACCCATAGCGGCGGGCCTCTTCCCAGTTACGGCTGCTTGGGTCGCCAAAAGAGACATAGAACTCACCGTTCCACGGCTCCTTTGTTTTGGCACTGGCCCCTGCGGTCGCTTGTACGGCGTTAGTTTGTGTCTCGCTCGGATCGATAAGCCAAGCACGGCTTAAAAACTGTTCGTCGCCGTGTTGGAAAACTTTGAAGAACAGAACGTTAATCGAGATGCCGTTCTTGCTGAGGTAATCGACAATGCGCTCGGTGGACGGATCCAGCTCCGCTGCCACAATGATGATTTGATGCGACTGGTTGATGGACTCTTCTTCCAGCTCAGTATTGAAACGTTGCTTAAACGCTTCCCCCAGATTGCCGTCACCGGAGAATTTTTCATAAATCTGTGAGAGACGGTCTGCGGTTAAATCATCCACCCACGAAGCGTAATCCAACGCCTGAGCAACCACTTCACGCGGTGTACGGTCGCGTTTAAGCTCAATTAATATCAGCGAGGCATCCGGCGCAATCGCCAGCAGGTCGATACGCCCTTTATCGAGCGTATTTTCCTGATGCCCTATAATCATCCACTGGTCAGAGAGGATGGTAGGATCGTTTAATATCATCTTCTCCAGCAGTTGCTCGCTGGCGAGTTTGCTGATGGTCAGCGGCTGAGGGTTCTCCCCCACCCGCCAGATTGCATGATGAACCGGCATCGTCTGTCCTTAGCTTAGAGCTGCGTCTGTGAGGGCATCCGCCAAGTGGAGCTGGGTTTGTTGGGCGGACTTCAGGTGGGATTTGAGGGAATCGCAGATAATCAAAAACTTGTCCATCTGAGTAAGTATTTTTTCTTGCTCATTTATTGGTGGAATAGGAATCATTATATTTCTTATTTTTCCAACACTTAAATTATACAGCCCACTTGTAGTAACCGCTAATCTCTGCATTTCTTTTACACCAGAAGGTGAGTTCAAATAACCAGAAATAAAATGTTGGCTACCGTCAATATACTGCCTAACTCTGATGAGATGATTTTGATAAACGCAGTCATCAATTGGTTGTTCCCAAATTGCACACCGACCAATTTCATCAGCACTGCCATTTCCTTCAACTATTAACATATCTCCATATTTTAAAGACCACGAGTTTAATTCATGATCTTCTAATTCAAACCGCTCAAGATCGTCTATATTAATATACCCCCGTTGAACATTTGCAACTCGTAAATAGGGATAATGGTTATTAACAGGTCGTCTTTTAGGTTGCTTTTGAATTCCACCTGTAACTAAAGCCAAATCATCAATAAGACACCATTCCCACCCCACCGGCAACGCAAAAGGCTTCTCCTCATCATTCACTGGCGGCAAAGGTTTTTGTTTTTTAATTTTGCCTTCTTTCACCAGTTGCGCTTTTTCCTGCTCAATACGTTTAAGCAGTTCAGAAGCAGGTTCATCGTTCGGGTCTTGCGGCACCAGTTTACCCATCACCGCCAGTTGCAGAATGGTTTTTTTAAGTGCGTCGATACTGGCTTCGGTGGTAAACAGGGTGTCGAAATGCTGGCTGATTCGCGCCCAGTTTTCGGCGAGTTCTTCGGCATTTTGGCTGTCGGTCAGCGTTGCCAGCAGGGTTTCCACCAGTTGCTGATGTGCATCCAGGCTGGTTAGAGATTGCTGTTCCAGTTGATCACACAGAAATATAAGTTCATTAATTTTATCAACAATAATTTGTTGCTCCCGCTCAGAAGGAAGGGGAATTATAATATTATTAATTTGAATTGTACTTATATTAGGTATTGCACTACCCATTGAAATAGATAAATTTTCAGCAATTTTAGTTGAAAGGTAATAATACAGGTAATATTTATTCATTAAAAGTGGTGATATTTTACCCACTCGTTGATTCAAGAAAAAAATTTTATTTGTAGTATTGAAACCCAACTTACCCGTTGTCGCCCCTGACATTGCAATTACTAAACAACCAGGCTCAGCTTCAAGATCAAGAGGTAAGTTTTCTACGACAGACTGATCAACATAAGACATGTTTTCCGTAGAAATAAAACCAGCACTATCTATATCCCCAATTTTGACAATACCGACGCCATCATCTTTAAAATCGCTGCTTTTAAATGCGAAACCATTGGTAAAGATAGCAATATCTCCAACACGCCCCCACTCCCAACCCTCCGGCAGCTCAAACGGCTTCTCATCTTCACTAATCTCAGGCAGAGTCTTCTGCTTTTTAATCTTCCCTTGTTTCACCAGTTCCGCTTTCTCTGCGGCAATACGCTTTAACAGCTCAGACACCGGTTCATCATTCGGATCCTGCGGCACCAGTTTGCCGCGCACTGCCAGTTCCAGAATCAGCTCGCGAAGTTTCTTAATGCCATAGAGGTCGATTTTACCGTTACTTCCGCGCCCGGCCGTGGAGCGGGTTTGCAGCGCAGAGGACCAGATATCGATATGGTCGGTGATCAGTTTCTCAACGGTCATCAGTTCGCCTCCTTGCTGCCCGCCAGAGCCGCACCAAGAATATCGCGCAGCTGGTTGCGCAATTCGCTGATTTCCGCCTGCTGCTTCTGGTACTGCGCCAGCAGCTCATCCGGATCGTGACTGATGGTTTCGCCCTGATACGGGTTTTTGATATCGAGGTTAAAGTTGCGGACGATGATGTCGTCGATGCTGACTTTCCACGCCTGGTTGTTCTCTTCACGGCTAGTAAAACCGTCAGCCTCATTGCCCCACCAGTCGATTTCCGTCTGGAACTCTTCAAACTTCATCGGTTTGGTTTTGCTGTAGTTCTTCACGCCATCCGGGTATGGGTGTTCATAGAACCAGATCTCTTTGGTCGGCTGGCCTTTGGTGAAGAACAGAATATTGGTTTTGATGCCGGTATACGGGCTAAACACCCCGTTTGGCAAACGCACGATGGTGTGCAGATTGCACTCTTCGGTCAGCAGTTTTTTGATTTTGGTTTTAACGCCTTCACCAAACAGCGTGCCGTCCGGCAGAACGACGGCTGCGCGGCCTTTATCGGCCAGCACTTCGACGATCAGTTGCAGGAACAGATCGGCAGTCTCGCGGGTCTGCATCTCGGCCGGGAAGTTCTTCTCGATGCCGTCTTCTTCTGTGCCACCAAACGGCGGGTTGGTGACAATCACGTCTAACTGCTCATCCCATGAGGAGAGCGGCTTGTTCAGCGTGTTGTCGTGGCGGATTTGCACCGGCACTTCAATGCCGTGTAGCAGCATATTGGTAGTACACAACAGATGTGGAAGCTGTTTTTTCTCAACGCCAAAAATCTGCTTTTGCAGTATCTGATGGTCTTCGGTGGTGTTGACGTAATGCTCTTTGACGTGGTCAAACGCACAGGCCAGAAAACCGCCTGTACCACAGGCCGGGTCCATAATGGATTCGCCCAGTTTCGGGTCGATGCGATTCACCATAAAACGCGTTACGGCACGCGGAGTATAGAACTCACCGGCGTTACCGGCGCTTTGTAAATCACGCAGGATTTGTTCGTAGATATCACCAAACAGGTGGCGTTCATTGCTGTTGCTGAAATCAATTTCATTCAGCTTGTTGATGACCTGACGCAACAAGGTGCCGTTTTTCATGTAGTTGTAGGCATCGCTGAAAGCCTGCTTCACTACAAAACCGCGCGGATTAGTATCGAGCGGTGCAGTCAGATTTTTCAGTGCCGGGAACAGATCGTCGTTAACAAACTCCATCAACGCATCGCCGGTAATGCCTTCATTGTTGGCCGCCCAGGTGCGCCACAGATAACGCTGCGGGATCGGCAGACGGTAATCATCCTGCTCAAGTTCCAGCTCTTCTTCCTGCGTATCGAAAATCTTCAGGAACAGCAGCCATGAAAGCTGACCAAGACGTTGAGCATCACCATCGACACCGGCGTCTTTACGCATGATGTCCTGCAGGGATTTAATGACGGAGCTGATAGACATAGTGGTTTCCATACTTCAAAAAATGATGCCACCGGCAGCCAAAGCTCCCGGTGGCAGAAAAGTGTCGTGCAGTCAGGCGGAGCGTGGCGACGGCTGGTAGATTTCGTTTTCCAGTTCGTTCACGGCGTTCTCATAGGATTTTTTATCGCCAAAGCTGTTTTTGATGATCTCTAACGGGCGGCCAAGGGTATCGAAAGGTTTTAGTTTTAGCACCTGAATATCTTCAATCTCGTGCACACCCTGATCGGCATATTTGTCCAGCAGCGTATTCAGGACGTTCTGTGCAGGCGCGGAATATTTGGTGAAGTAATTACGCTTACGCACGTTGTCCGCGCGTTCACGACGCGTCAGCGGTGGCTGGCCGTAAACGACGTGGCAAAGCAGATCAAACGGGTCGAGATCTTTATCCACTTCTTCCGCCAGCACTTCCCACAAAATACCCAGTTCCTTCAGTTCATCAATGATCACCTGTTTGCGGGTGGCAGACTGCCACTTACGGGTAAAATCATCAAGCGATGCGTAGTCTTTGTCTTTCAGCAGGGTTTTGCGGGTGTAATCCTGGAAGGATTCGGTGACCAGTTTCCCGTCCGCATCGTAATACTGAACGCGTTTTGCCAGGACTTTCACCTGCACGCCATTCACGTAGAATTTACGGATTGGACGCTCTTCATCTTCTTCAAAAGGCGCGAAATCCGGATCGGGGGTAACGTTATATTCCCCGGGTGTTTCGTGAATCGTTAAGGTATCAGGATCCGCTATTTCATCCGTAGATTCATCTTCCAGCATTTCATCAAATTCAGAATCCGGATCGGAGATGTCCTCCGGCGTGGTGCGGATCACTTTTTCCGGCACGCCATCAAAGCGTTCATCGGCAAACAGTTCCGTGGCTTTTTTGAAGTCGAGAATGGTGAACCACAGTTTGCCGAACTTCTCGTTGATACGCGTGCCGCGACCGATGATCTGTTTGAATTTGGTCATGGACTGAATGTTTTGGTCCAGTACCACCAGTTTGCAGGTCTGGGCATCGACACCGGTACTCATCAGCTCGGAGGTGGTGGCAATAACCGGATACGGCTTTTTCGGATTGATAAAGTTATCCAGCTGCGCTTTGCCGATGGCATCATCACCCGTAATTTTCATCACATACTTTTCGTTTTCCAGCACCCGTTCTGCGTTGAGGATCACCAGCGCGTGGCGCATCCTGTCTGCGTGGTCGATGTCGTTACAAAAAACGATAGTTTTGTCCATCGGGTTGGTGCGATTTAAGTAGTCGGTTATGGTCTGCGCCACCAGCATTGTTCGTTCTTCAATGACCAGGTTACGGTCAAAATCCTTGATGTTATAAATACGATCCTCAATGGCTTGACCATATTTATCCAGTTGCCCTTTAATGGGCCGCCAGCCCTGTACGTCCACATTGATATCCACACGGACCACTTTGTAGGGCGCCAGAAAACCGTCTTCGATCCCTTCTTTTAGAGAATAGGTATAAACCGGTTCTCCGAAGTAATCGGTATTGGACACTTCGTCTGTTTCTTTCGGGGTTGCCGTCAGGCCGATCTGCGTGGCGCTGCTGAAATAATCAAGAATTTCGCGCCATGCGCTGTCTTCCGACGCGCTGCCGCGATGGCATTCGTCAATGACAATCAAATCGAAGAAATCCGGTGCGACCTGTTTGTACGCTTTCTGATGTTCTTCCGGCCCGGTAATGGCCTGATAAAGCGCCAGCTGAATTTCATACGCCGGGTCGATATTTCTTCCGGTGACTTTTGCCATCGCTGTGCCGAAAGGCTGAAAGTCATTATTTTTGGATTGGTCGACGAGGATATTGCGGTCAGCAAGGAACAAAATGCGTTTCTTATTTTTCGCTTTCCACAACCGCCAGATAATCTGGAAGGCGGTATAAGTTTTACCGGTACCGGTCGCCATCACCAGCAGTACCCGCTTTTGTCCGGCAGAGACGGCAGCAATCGTTTTGTTGATGGCCTGAAGCTGATAATAACGCGGTGATTTACCGGTGCTGTCATCGTAATAATCCTGACTGATGACCGGTAGCTGCTCAGCGGTAAATCCTTTCCAGACACAATACTTTTCCCAAAGCTGTTGTGGTGTCGGGAAATCGGCGAGCGATATTTCAGACTCGAGTTGTGAGGGATTGGTTTTGTCGTGAAAAATAAAACCATCGCCGTTGGAAGCAAACACAAAAGGCACATCAAGCAAACGGGCGTAATCCTGCCCTTGCTGCATGCCTTTACCCATCTCATACTTATTGGCCTTAGCTTCTATAACAGCTAGTGGCAATCCGGGCTTGTGGTAAAGCACGATATCAGCGGACTTCACCGTCAGGCGTGCCGCCAATTTCCCGCGCACCACGACTTTCCCATCGCGAAGTTTTACCTCCTGGCGTATCTGCGACATTACATCCCAGCCCGCGTCTGTCACCGCAGGTAGGATGAATTGGGTAATGATGTCCGTTTCGGTCAGATGAGTTTTGTTAACGCCAGCCATAGCAGAGTTCCCAACGATGGTGTGTGTCTTCAGATTAACTTACAAAGGTGTTTCAAATCATGACTTAAAACTAGGTTTTAATCCATAAGCCAACACAGCGTGTACCTTCACGAAAAAATCGTGATGAAAAATATCCCAGGATTGCCGATAATAGTCCTGTCAGAGAGAAGACTAGCTAATGCAACTCTGGATTAGCGGGAAGCGCCACAATGTTTTCTCTACCAAACCATTCTGTCAGCTTAACCGTAGCGTTGGCAGTTAGCTCTTGAGTAAATAGAACCGCAAGACGTCTTTTGGGGCGCGAGCAAGCTACATAAAAAAGATTACGGTTGTTCTCAAAAAACTCGACCTTTTCCGCCGGTGGCCCTGCATCAATCCATTCTAACATTTGTACGAAGTTGTATTTATTCCAGCCACGCCCAACAATGACGAGCACGTTTTCAAACTCCGCGCCCTTTACACCATGCTTAGTTGCGAATGGGGTATTGCCATCAATAAAGCAGTCCAGCGCAATAATTTCGGTATAGGAAACATTCCGCAATTTGCGTAATTGCGTCACGCGGCGGGGTTCTTCATCTACCGGTTCGGCACCGATCTCCGCCAGCTTAAGCTCACGTTCTTCAACTGCTCGAGGTAACCGCATGTGTGGCTGTGCCGCAATAAAGTCCACAACCTCACCAATTGATCCTCTCAACCTGAGCTCAATTAAAGAATTCATGGATTCAGTCCAAGCGATCTTGTCTTGATGCCTGCGAATATGGGGCATGCTTGTCCCAAAAGACTCAAACATGTCACTATAGCGGCGATCAATAAAAGCCGAGCAGGCAGGCTCGAGCTGATCGGTCAAAAACTTAATATGTGGATCTTCCTTCTTGAGCCATGGATCGTTGTATTGACCGTAAATAGTTGGAATAGAGGCATAACCTTGTTCGCGGGCCAGCACACTGTGGCTAAGCATGAGAATTTTAGTATGTTCGATCGAAAAGGCCCAGCCATCAGAAATGAGATGAGATTTAACGTAGTTAAAGTACGCTTTAGCTGCTTCGGGAGTCGTATCGCCTGTCCAGTGACCACCGCCTCTCCCAGTACGCCGCTGACCTACCCACTGATTAGTATGGAATACACGGGCCTCGCCAGGCGCGTCAGGATCACTAACCATCTGAGGTAAAGCTGGACGCATGCGATTTAACACACGCACAATCGGATCAACCGATCGAAAATTGGCATTTTTATCAATTATTACAAGAGAAGCATGCTCGACTAAACCACAACCTTCTCCATAAATTTTCTGCCAATGATCACCAAAAAGGCCAATGACAGGCCCTTCTCGGCGATCCAGAAACCAATCTTTCAACGCAGTAATAAATGCAGCATCAGTATCTTGGTATTCGTCGATCAATAAAATTGGGTAACGAGCACAAAGAACAGTACGGAATTTTGGTAAATCCATTGCTTTAATCATTAAAGCCAACACATCTTCATGGCGGATCGAGACCTGATGGTCAGCCACACTCGGATATCCCAATTCATAATGAACTCGCCGAACACCTATGCCATTTACTTGCTCAAGGCGCTCAGCCCAACCAGGGAGAAGAGGAACAAACTCACGCAACATTGCCTGAAAATCTTTCAAGATTGACCAGCAAAATCCATGTACGGTCTCTGGGCATACTGCTGGGTGCGATTTAATTCGCGAGATAATTTCGTCTTTAGCAACATTAGTGTAGGTAATGCAGCCAACTTGTTGACGCTTACGAATCAACTCGCCACCGCGTTTATCGATTAGCCAACGGAGGGCTTTTTCCAAAGAGAATGTCTTGCCTGCACCTGCACCAGCCTCAAGACGAAAACTTCGATCTTGTTCAAGGCAATCAAACATGCGTTCTAATGCTAACCGTCCCGCAGTATCTGCTGGGCTTTCATGAATTTCAGTAGTCATTAAGCCCCCTCGCCACTCATCTCAATCCCAGCTACAGCAGCGACAATATCTGATGGTGTAACTTGTGGTATCACTACGACTGGATTGCCTTCAGCAAGCCATCTTAAACCTTCTGAAATATAACGCGGCACATTCCATGTGGTGTTTTCAATTGCATAGGTCAATGCAAAAGTTGATTTTTTTTGGTCAGCAGCATGGTCATAAGCAAGTGTTGCACGATCACCTTCACCAAGGCCGAAGCTTTCGAAATTAGCTAAGATAAAAGCATCTTCGAAGCTGCGCGCACATGCCCCACCATCCATTTCAGGTATCTGATATGCAAGGCGACGGCTATCAACAATCTTATTCGCATGAGACTGAGTTAATAATTGGGTAGGTGTAATATCATTATTGGCGAACCAAGCTTTGATGCAGCCGTTACTCGTGAATTCACCATTTGCAACAGGTGTTGCAACGCGTTTATTGTTTGCATTACGCTTCACCGAATCAATATCGGTAATTATCAGCGTGCGTAATTCGAGAAAAGACAAGAGGTCAAAAAATCTGTGTGCGTAAGCCCCTCCAACTTCCATCACTGTCAGATACTGGCTACCAAGTTGTGGTTCACCTGGAGCTGCAGCATCAGTTTTACGAATCATCGCAGGTAAAAGCAGTCGTTCAGAAGTGCCCTCAATCAAGACGGCTTTATCTGCAAAGAACAAGTCGCATCTAGTCAAAGTCAAATATTGATATAAAAAATCACGTTCAGGAACAGGTGCATCCCCCATCCCCTTACGCAGATCTTTGACTACCGACTGTCGGAAACCATCATTGCCTTCCCGAGTAAGAAAATATCGCATTGACTCAAATCGTGCTTCATTCGCCATATGTGGCGAATGGGTGCTAATGACAAACTGAACCGGCCAGGGTCTGTTCTCATTGAGCTGTGTTTCGAAAGCTTTTGTTATTTTACTCAGTTGGCGAATAAAGACTTCTTGCATCTGTGGATGCATATGGGCTTCAGGCTCCTCAATAAAGATGAGATGCACTCCCGCAGCGGTTGGAGTTGCCTGATATTCGCGGAAAAAACGCAGGAGTTGGAGCAAAATATAAACTAGATTACGCATTCCGAGCCCATTATAAGTCTCAGGCAGAGTAATCCCATTAACACCGACATAGCGGACTTTCGTGTGATTATTAAGCAACTTATCGACATCAAAGCTGGTCTCAGTTACAAGCCCAGGATCAGCTAAGCCAGGATATCCGAATAAATCAAATGTGGGTAATAGGGAGGTCAGTTTTTCATTGAAACCAACATGAAGCTCTGTCTGAATCTGCTCAACAGCCATTTTGAGCTGTGCCGCAGTTGTACGTTTATTACTATCAATCGGATCAGTTAAAGCTGATTGAAAAAGAACTTCAATAATCTTTCCTAGTACATCGCGCTCACGGTGAGTATCATCATCCAGACCACGCTGAGCATTAATAAATCCACCATTAATCAAAATTTTAATCGTTTTTAGGTCAAGATTTTTACGGTTGGTTGAATCATTTGGATCAACAGCCTCAAGCTTGCATTCATACGACTGAGGTAAACGCGTCTCAACTGCGCGGAATAGAGCTGAACGCTCAATATTCATTCCCTCAGGAAGTACAGTAATGTCAGCAAAAAGTGATTCAGTGGCTACCGAGTTAGGTCCAAAAGTGAGAACCATGCGTACAAAGTTACAATCAGGGTTAAGGTCGATTATGCAGTCACTTATTGGCCCTAAGTCCGGGGACTCAACATCATACTCCACATCAAGCTTAATTATAATTGACGGCAAATGATGATAAATATCCTCACGTGATTCTCCTGCTCGCAGTGCCTCAAATGCAGACCAAAAGCCCTCATGACTTCCAAGCGAAAAATCTTCAAGCCTGAACGAAGGGCCTTTATCAGACAAAAGTCTACGAAATAATTCAGCAATTGAAGTTTTACCACTGTTATTACGACCGACGATTAGTGTAATTTTTTCTTCAAGCCCAAGAGATACATTTTTTAGAAGCCGGAAATTTTCTATTTCAATATTTTTAACTAGCATATGCTCTGCTTCCTGCGTATTAAGTTGTCAAAAATAACAATGAAACCTCAAGCGTATATAGGTGACCTCAACTCAATCCTGACTTTCTATTTCGACAGCTAATGTCGGAGTCTTGCATTCTAATGTTGGTTAGCTTGTTTTCCGACAATCACTTACGAAGCAGATTTTCTCTTCAGGAATAAGTGATATACCCCATAATAGAACAGATTAATCTGTAGTCGGTCACATAAAAGATCTCCTGATTATCAACGTCTTGTTCACCCATGAAAAAGACCCAGGCTTTATCCTGCTGCCCCTTATCTTTGGCTTCTTTCGCTTCTTCTTGAGCGGCCTCTAGTTCCTTACGAAGCACAGTGCGTTTAGCTTTAGACCATTGCGCCCATTCAATATGGATCTGGTAAATTCTCGATGGTTTGCCGCCTTCCCATTCACCGGACAAAGGAATAATGAGCATTTCATCATCGTAGCTTAATCTCTGCCACAAAAGCTGAGCATAAAAAATCTTTGCGTCAGGATAGGGTTGTATCGGAGGTTTGATTTTTTTGAAGATAGTCATGTAGTTATGTCCAGCAACGCCGGGCACACTAAGTGACATATCGCGGTCATGAGGAAAACGGATAAATGCGCGGCAAATCTGACGAATTGAATTAACCTGACGACGTGATTCTCTCGTGGGAGCATTGCCTTCACTCGACGATGAAGATGCCGGACGTGTAGAACTTGGCTTGCTTGCTCCACCAGTTAAATCGAGGTCGATAGTGGGCCGCTTATCTATGAGTTTCAAACCTGAAGGTGATAAGCCTGGGGCACTGTCCAGTATGTGGCGAACGCTCTTCTTCTGTCCTTGACGAACAACGGCGTTTTCAGCATCTGCATCACAATCAGGGAGATGCTTGGTGTGGCGCTTCTTTTTAAAATATGCCCTGACCTTCTTATCTTTTTCCCATGCCGCTGGTTGCATTGTAATACCGCAACCCCAGCATTCGTAACCATCGGTATCTACATCATCAAGCATCCATAGGTTTTCAGCTTCGACAATTTCACCGGTGTGTTTATCGCGAGCAGACTCCATTGGCTTCTCCTTTTCAAACCGCAATCATATTCACCTATTCACGCAACATTTTCACCGTACTCGCCGAGCAAAAAGGGAACGCTATAACTATCACTTCCTACCTTTTCTAAGCACTACAGAGAAAGCTTCTTTTAAATTTTTATCATTCCTTGACCAATCCTGCACTGTGCGTCCTAAATTATTTTCTTCCATAATAAATGGTTGTCTTATTTGGTTATAGCTTGGAAGAAGGGCATTTTCATTTTTTATTTTTCTATTTTCGCTCTGAATGAATAACCATAAATCAGCTGTAATATCATCAACAGCCGTGATCTTATTTTTCCAACCATCTTCTGGTACTTTTTCTTTCAAAAGTCGCATAACCTCTTTTTTAACTACGTCAAACTTTCGAGATCTAGCTTGGCCCCCTTTATTGGCATTGTCTTTTATTTCATCCTGTTTTACATCTTTGTGTAGCGGTCAACAAAAA